>CANFDA010000022.1 GCA_947445215.1 Alphaproteobacteria bacterium
GACGGACATAGTGGGATAACGCGGTGGCTAAGGAATGGGGCGTCTTTATCGCCGCATTCGCCCTGCCTGTCTAGAAAACAGGCTGCCCCGGAATTACCTGATTTCGACGAACTAAAAGTCGGGAAATTCCGCGGTCATGACCTGCTTCTGTTCGATCAATTGCGCCCTTCGCTGCAGGTAACGCGAGCGCATGGTGGCGTAGTAATCTACCGAATTGTGTTCGATCTCGCGATAGGCCTCGAGGTTGCGGGAACGGTTTTCCACTGTGCCGATCACGTTCTTAAACAGGCCGACATACTGGCGTCCGTCATAGCGGCCGACATAGCGCAGCGGCGAGAAATAGCCGTCGACATAGGAACCGGCCAGATCGCGCAGCGCCGAGGACCCGCCGAAGGGGATCACCAGATAGGGGCCTTCCGGCACGCCATAGGTGCCCAGCGTCAGGCCCATGTCGCGGGTGCGATAGGACATGCCCCAGTCGGTGGCGACATCGAACAGGCCCACCAGGCCGATGGTGCTGTTGACGAGGGAGCGTCCGGCGGCTTCGCCGGCATAGCTCACTTCACCCTGCAGCAGATAATTGGCGGCGGTCACCGGGCCGCTGAGATTGGACAGCACATTGTGAACGCGCACGCGCACTGGATCGGGAACGGTCTCGGCGTAATAGGTGGCGGCGGGCAGGGCCGCGTTGCGGTCCAGGCGCTGGTTGAAGTCAAAGACTGCGCGGTTGATGGGTTCCAGCGGGTCCATCGGCTCATCAGGCAGCGAGGCGCAGCCCGAAAGCCCGGCGCACAACGCCATGGCCGTGAAAGTGGAAAGACCGCTGAAACTGCGTTTCTTCATGTCCCCACACTCGCTATCCGGTATTCCGGATTTGTCGTGAGCGACTATACCCAAAAGGGACTATAGCGAGAGATCGGCCATGAGTCCTGCGATGGTCACCACAAATTTACGATAACCGGAAATTTCGGTCCGGTTGGCGGTTCCGCGATTTTTGGCGTACACAGAATGCCTGCATACTGATCATGAGACCTGCTGTGAGCGACCCGGAACTGCTGCGACTGCGAAATGGCATCGACAATCTCGATGCGGCGCTCATTTACTTGTTGGCGGAACGCTTCAAGTGCACGCAAGCTGTGGGGGTCTACAAGGCGGCGCACAATCTTCCCGCCGCCGACGCCACCCGGGAGGCGGCCCAGATCGCCCGCCTGCGCCAGCTCGCCCAGGACGCCAAGCTGGACCCTAACTTCGCCGAGAAGTTCTTCAACTTCGTGGTGAAAGAGGTCATCCGCCACCACGAAGCCCTCCGTAGAAAGTCATAACGTCGCTTATGAACCCTAGAAGTTCAGCTCGCGGGCCATGCGCACGGCGGGCAGCTTGCTGATCTTGGTGAGCAGCGCCTCATCCACTTTGCCGTCTACTTCCACCAGGCAGATCGCGTCCTGACCCGGGGCGCTGCGGCCCAAGGTGAAGTTGGCGATATTGACCGACGCATCGCCCAGCAATGTTCCCAGGCGGCCGATGAAGCCCGGCTTGTCCTCGTTCACCACATACAGCATGTGGGCTGCGAACTCGGAATCCAGATCGATGTCCTTGATCTGGATCAGGCGCGGGCGTCCATCCGAAAAGACGGTGCCCGCGACGCGGCGGGTGGTCTGCACGCCCTGCGCGTCCGTCATGGTGACGACGATCTTGATATAGCCTTCATAGATTCCTTCCGCGTCGCGTCGCGTCTCGCTGACGCGCACACCACGATCCTTGGCGATCTCGGGCGCGTTGACCATGTTCACGCCGGTCAGCATCGGTTGCAGCAGGCCCAAAATCACGGCCTGAGTCATCGCCTTGGTGTTCAGCGCGGTTGGCGTGCCTTCATAGATGATCTCCACGCCGGTCAGGCTGGTGCCGGTGAGCTGGCCCGCGAAAGAGCCCAGCTTCTCGGCCAGGTTGATCCAGGGCTTCACCTTCACCGCTTCCGCCGCCGAGATCGACGGCATGTTCAGCGCATTCACCACTGCGCCCGTAAGCAGATAGTCGCTGATCTGCTCGGCCACCTGCAGCGCCACATTCTCCTGCGCCTCGCTGGTGGAAGCGCCCAGATGCGGTGTCGCCACCAGCTTGTCACTGCCGAACAGGATGTTCTCGGTGGCAGGTTCGGTATCGAACACATCCAGCGCCGCGCCCGCGACATGGCCGCTGTCCAGCGCCGCTTTCAGGGCGAATTCATCGACCAGCCCGCCACGGGCGCAGTTGATGATGCGCACGCCTTTCTTGGTCTTGGCGATGGCGTTGGCGGACAGCACATTCTTGGTCTCCGCCGTCAGCGGCACATGCAAGGTGATAAAATCGGCCCGGGCCAGCAGGTCGTTGAGTTCAACCTTCTCCACGCCCAGTTCCACCGCCCGCTCGGGCGACAGATAGGGATCAAAAGCGACGACGCGCATCTTCAGGCCGCGGGCGCGGTCGGCGACGATGCTGCCGATATTACCCGCGCCGATCAGGCCCAGCACCTTGCCGGTGATCTCCACGCCCATGAAGCGGTTCTTCTCCCACTTGCCGGCCTGAGTGGAAGCGTTGGCGGCAGGAAGCTCGCGCGCCAGCGCCAGCATCAGCGAGATGGCATGCTCGGCGGTGGTGATGGAATTGCCGAAGGGCGTGTTCATCACGATCACGCCGGCGGCAGTGGCGGCGGGAATGTCGACATTGTCGACGCCGATGCCGGCGCGGCCGACCACTTTCAGCTTCGTCGCCTTTGCCAGCACCTCCTTGGTGATCTTGGTGGCCGAGCGGATGGCGATGCCGTCATATTGATCGACGCAGGCCAGCAACTCGTCCTTGCTCATGCCGGGCTTGTTGTCGAAGTCGAGGCCGCGTTCCTGAAAGATGGTGATGGCGGCGGGCGAAAGCTTGTCGGCGATAAGAACCTTGGGCATAGAAAACTCCAGAAGATTCCTTCTACCCGTGAGGGAGAAGGTGCCGCGCCTTCGCGCGGCAGATGAAGGGTGGCTTAGGCGCCTTTGACCTGTGACCAGGCCCAGTCGAGCCACTGCGTCAGGGCCGCGATATCGGCGCTGTCCACCGTGGCGCCGCACCAGATGCGCAGACCCGGCGGCGCGGAACGATAGCCCGCGATGTCGTGAGCGACGCTTTCCTTGTCCAGCAGCGACGTCAGCTTCTTCAGCTTTTCATCCTTCGCCGCATCGGGCAGGGCCACGAAGGCCGGATCGACAACGCTGAGGCAGACGCTGGTGTTGGAGCGGATGGCGGGATCGCGCGCCAGGAAACCGGCCCAGTTTCTTTGCGCCACCCATTTTTCCAGCACCGCCAGATTGGCGTTGGAACGCGCGATCAGGCCCTTCAGGCCGCCCACGCTTTCAGCCCAACCGAGCGCGTCGAGATAGTCTTCCACCGCGATCATCGATGGCGTGTTGATGGTCTCGCCTTCGAAAATGCCTTCCACGATCTTGCCGCCCTTGGTCATGCGGAAGATTTTCGGCATCGGCCAGGCGGGGGTGTGGCTTTCCAGTCGTTGCACCGCGCGGGGGCTGAGGATCAGCATGCCGTGCGCGGCCTCGCCGCCCAGCACCTTCTGCCAGGAGAAGGTGACGACATCGAGCTTGTCCCAGGGCAGCTCCATCGCGAAAGCGGCGCTGGTGGCGTCGCAGATGGTAAGTCCGCCGCGATCTGCCGGTATCCAGTCGCCGTTCGGCAGTTTCACGCCGCTGGTGGTGCCGTTCCAGACGAACACCGCGTCATGGCCGGGAAGATACTGTGCCATGTCCGGCAGTTCGCCATACGGCGCCTTCAACACCCGCGTGTTGGGGATGCGCAACTGCTTCACCGCATCGGTGACCCAATCTTCCGAAAAGCTTTCCCATGCGAAGAGATCGATTGGGCGCGCGCCCAATAGCGACCACAGCGCCATCTCCACCGCGCCGGTGTCGGAGGCGGGCACGATGGCGCAGCGATAATCGTCTGGAACGCCGAGCAGGGCTTTCGTGCGTTCGATGGCGGCTTTCAGCTTGGCCTTGCCGGGCTTGGAGCGGTGCGAGCGGCCCACCAGCGCGTCCGCAAGAGCCTCAGGGGTCCAGCCGGGGCGCTTTGCGCAGGGTCCGGACGAAAAAAAAGGCCGCGCGGGACGCACAGCAGGTCTTTCCCTTGCGGGAGCAGTATCAGTCATCGCACTTCATTCCTTCCAGAATGATAGCACCTCGTTGGGGAGGCGTGGCCCGCGTCCGATATAGGTCCGCGCCAGATGGGCGTCAATCGCGCTGGCCATGGAACAGGCGCAGGAACTCGCGCGTTCTCTACTTCGCAAACACTATTTCCCAAGGACTTCCGATGGTTCAGACCATTGCCGCCCCGAATGACCGCACCCCGGAAAAGCCCTTGCTGGAGCTTGATCTGCCGCTGGACACACTGGCTTTCATCATCGTGAAGGCGCGCGAGTTCGATGTGAAAGTGGCGGATGACGACGCCGATTCCGGCTCCAATCCCGCCGATGACGGCCAGACAGATGTGCTGCAGGACACCGCCGACGATCAGGTGCAGGAAGAATAGCTTGCTGCCATCAACAGCCTGCGCGACGGCCAGCAGATCAGGTTGGTGGCGCTGGCCTGGCTGGGCCGCGGCACCTTCGACATCGACGAATGGGACGAGGCGGTGAAGACCGCGCGCGACGAACACAACAAGGGCACCGGCCAGTATCTGCTGGGCCTGCCGCTGCTGGGCGAGTATCTGGAAGACGGCCTCGCCATGTTTGGCGAAGGCATCGTCGATGATGCCGACCGGCGCGAAGGCCTGAATGGCGAAAACCAGCCGCTAGGCAACATGACGGACAAACCGAACCGTCAATAACTACGCAGGCGCGCTCAATTGCCTCGGCGCGGTGTTCGCCGCCGCCATCATCGCCTTTTGCAGCTTCTCGAAAGCGCGCACTTCGATCTGGCGCACGCGTTCGCGCGAAATGCCGAACTTCTGCGACAAGTCTTCTAGCGTCGACGGTTCGTCGCGCAGGCGGCGGGCGCGGATGATTTCCTGCTCGCGCTCGGTCAGTTCGCCCATGGCTTTTTCCAGAAGATTGTGACGGTCGCCCATTTCCTCGCGCTCGGCCAGGCGGGTTTCCTGATCCGGCGCGTCATCGGCCAGCCAGTCCTGCCATTCGCTTTCGCCTTCGCTGCGCAGCGGCGCATTGAGCGACGAGTCGCCGCCCGAAAGTCGGCGGTTCATCTCCGTCAATTCCCTTTCGGTGACGCCCAGCCGGTCGGTGAGGGTCGCGACATGCTCGGGCGTAAGATCGCCTTCCTCGATGGCGCCGATATGGTTCTTGGCCTTGCGCAGGTTGAAGAACAGCTTCTTCTGCGCCGCCGTGGTGCCCAGCTTCACCATGCTCCACGAGCGCAGGACATATTCCTGGATCGCGGCGCGGATCCACCACATCGCATATGTGGCGAGGCGGAAGCCCTTGTCGGGCTCGAAGCGCTTCACGGCCTGCATCAGGCCGACATTTCCTTCGGAAACGATCTCGGAAACAGGCAAGCCATAGCCACGATAGCCCATCGCGATCTTGGCGACGAGGCGCAAATGGCTGGTGACGAGATGGCGCGCGGCTTCGGGGTCTTCATGCTCCTGCCAGCGCTTGGCGAACATGTATTCGTCCTGCGCCGACAGCAGCGGAAACTTGCGGATTTCCGTCAGATAGCGCGACAGACCGCTTTCGCCTGCCAGAACCGGTAAACCCTTAGCCATCACTTCCCCTTTGCTCCGGCCTAAAATGGTCGGTGGGTGAAGGGACACTAACGCCCGAACCTGCGTTTTGGCCGGAATTTTGCCCCTTCCGCCCGTAACGAGAGGACATATGTACGCGCTATGTAGGGTTCAAGCCTCTGAGGGCTGCCACAAGGGCCGCGAAATCGGCGGGCCAGGGGGACTCGAAACGCATGTTCTTGTGGCGGCTGGGATGCTGGAAACCCAGCACCAGCGCATGCAGCGCCTGGCGGGAAAAATTTGTTGCCGCTGTAAACGCGATTTCTTCCGCCGGGGTCTTGGGCCGTGGCGCCTGGCGTGCGCGGCCATATTGCGGATCGCCGATCAGGGGATGGCCCAGATGGGTGAGGTGGACGCGGATCTGGTGGGTGCGGCCGGTTTCCAGGCGGCATTCCACCAGGCTGGCGAAAGGCCGCTCCGCCGGGCCGAAACTTTCCAGCACCTTATAGTTGGTGCGCGCCGTCTTGCCGCCTCTGCGCAGAACCGCCATGCGCTTGCGGTCGAACTGGCTGCGTCCGATCTGGCTTTCGATGGCGCCGTGCGATGGGCGGGGGCTGCCCCACACCAGCGCATGATAGGCGCGTTCGATGGTGTGGTTGGCGAACTGCTTGGCCAGGCTGGCCATGGCCCGCTCATTCTTGGCGGCGACCATCAGGCCGGAGGTATCCTTGTCGAGACGATGGACGATGCCGGGCCGCGCTTCGCCGCCAATGCCGATCAGCTCGTCGCCGCAATGGGCGATCAGGGCGTTGACCAGCGTGCCATCGGGATTGCCCGCCGCAGGATGCACCACCAGACCGGCGGGCTTCTCGATCACGATCAGATCCTTGTCTTCATGTACCACGGTCAGCGGAATGTCCTGGCCTTGCGGCCGCGCCCCGCGCGCGGGCGGCACATCCACATCATAGGCGTAGCCCGCTTTGACCCGGTGGTTGGCATCTTCTACCGTCCGGCCCGAAAGCGTCACTGCGCCTTCGCTCAGAAGTTGCTGGAGACGGGCGCGGCTGAATTCGGGCAGGGTGGCCGCGAGGAAACGGTCCAGCCGCCAGCCCACATGGCTTTCCTCCGCCACGGCGCGGCGCAGTGTTTTGTTGATGGAGTTATCGTCCGTGTCCGACATGCCGTCTCAAGATATCCCACAGGAAAATTCGGCCCGCCGACGGACCGCCTGGATTCTGGTGATTACCATGTCGCTGCTGCTGGCGCTCGCTTTCCTGGGGCTGGTCTGGGGCTTCATGCGCCAGGGCCGCGTCATGATCGCGGCGAAAGAGGCGCAGACCCAGGCCGTACCGGCAGCGGAGTCCCTTGCCTCGGTCCGGATCACCCTGGCGCCGGGCGTCCGCATCGTTTCGGCATCGCCGGACGGCGGAAAGCTGGTGCTGCATCTCACCGGCCCCACAGGCGACGAAGTGCAGGTGCTGGACCTGGCCACCGGCGCCCTGACGCATCTGGTGCGCACTGCGCCGTCTCCATGAAACTGGTGCTGCCCGAGACGCTGCGGGCGCAGATCGTGGACGCGGCGCGCGCCGCCCATCCCGCCGAAAGCTGTGGCTTGGTCATCGGCACGCGCGCGGGCGATGACGGCGCGGCGGCCTCGCTGCATCCCGCCCGCAATCTGGCAAGCCGTACCGACCGCTTCGAGATAGATCCCGCAGATCATTTCGCGGCATTGAAAGCGGCGCGGGCATCGAGCCTCAGCGTCATCGGCTGCTATCATTCGCACCCGAACGGCGTGGCGCAGCCTTCCGCCACCGATCTGGCGGGCGCGGGCGAAGAAGGATTCTTCTGGCTGATCGCGGCAGGCGGCGATGTCGCCGCCTTCTTCTATTTCACCGGCCGGCTGACCGGCGCCGATTTGGTGACATCGTCTTCATAGCTGCGCAGCTTGCCATGGCTGAACAGGACGTCCCTGGAACTCACGACATCCAGCACATGGCCAGTTTCGTCGGTGACCTCGATCTGGCGATGATTGAGCGAGCCGCCATGCAGCAGCCGCTCGCTCATCATTTCGCGATTGCTGCAAACCGCCTCGCGGCGCGCCGCTTCCATGTTGGTGAATTCCTGGCCCTCGCGGTCATGGCTGACATCGGCGCCATCGCGGACATTGAAGAAAAAACGGGGTATGGCAAACCTTGAGAACCGGTTGCAGGAAAACAATGGGCAGGTGGAGCTGTCGTTCCAGTCCCGTTCGCTGGAATTCATCATTCGGACAGGGGCTTAAACCCGGTTTCCGGCGCGGATGGGAACTTGCCGCCGGGAATGCGCCTCGGTATAAGCGCGGCCTTGCGCGATGTTCCCATCGTCTAGCGGTTAGGACGCGGCCCTCTCAAGGCTGAAACCGGGGTTCAATTCCCCGTGGGAGCACCAGATTTTCTTACGCGCCCGAAGGGCGCTTAGAAAATCTGAGTGCCACGGAGCCTCGCGCAGCGAGGCGAGTGGGTAACGTGAGTCCCGCACCGATCCAATCAAACTTAGAAAAACTGAGCGCCATCAACCTTTCAGGTATTTCCGCCCGCCACAAAAGACTTCGCCGCCGGTTGCCCGGCGGCGAAGCGATATCGTCCGATCTGAAGCGGCCTACTTCTTCGGAAGCGGCTTGCCGCTGGTATCGACGAACACGGTCGAGACCGGGCCTTCGCCATAGAGATAGAGGATGGCGGGTGTCGGATCGCCGGTGCGCGAGCCGTCCCAGTGGATGGCGTTCTGCTCGTCGGTTGCGGTGGTGCCGGCGACCAGCGGGAAGGTGGTCTTCTCGTTATAGGTGCTGGACGAGCTCACCCACCAGGTTCCCTGGACCACGACGATGTGGCGGACCTTGTCGTGGAAGTGCGGACGCGAGAAAGCGCCCTGGTGCCAGCGATACAGCACGGCATACGGGCCGGGCTTGGACGGATCGCCATAGACGTTGGAGATATCGGCTTCACCCGGCTTGGTGCCCGGCGGGCCGTTGGGGCGCCACTTGATGTCCTTGGGCAGGACAAACGGCACCTGCTTGGCGCTCGGCGGCGAGCCTGCGGCATCCTTGCTGGTGGCATGCATCGCAGCCGGAATATCGGCCTTGGTGCCCGTGACCCAGTACTGGTTGCTGACATTACCGTTCTGCGGATGGAACTGGGCGGCGGCGGTGGCGAAAATGCCTGCGATGCCGAGGCACGCGGCCACGCTGGTCGCCTTCAGAAGCTTGGACGTCATGCGGCTATCCTCCAGGTTGCGTCCTTCTTTGCTCCCCCAATGGGCGAGAACGCATTCTGTATTCTTAACGCAAATTCATGGAGGGCGGCAAGCGCGGACGGCGTTACGCTTATGCGAACTGGGAGAAGCGCGCATGCGACTTCTGGATGTGCCGCCGCATCGACGCCTCGGCCGCGTCGGCGTCCCGCGTCTCGATCGCCCGGAAAAGGATTTCATGCTCCTCATGGGCGTCGCTGGTGATGTTGCCCGCGTAGCAGAGCCGGAAAATGTGCAGATGGATGTGCATGCGGGCCAGCGAGTCCGCAATCAGGGGATTGCCGGTGGCCTGGGCGATGCGCTCATGCAGATCGGAATCCTGTTCGGCGAAAAGGTCGTAGGCGCTGCGCGTCTCCGCATCTTTCCTCGGCCGCATTTTTGCCAGCAGCCGGCCCAGCTCGCCGATGGCCTCTTCGCTCATCTTCAAGGCGGCCTGCCGCGCCGCATAGGGCTCGATCAGCAGGCGGATCTCGTGAATGTCCTCGAACTGCACCCGGTTGAGAATGGGCGCGGTGCAATAGCCGATCAAATGCTGCTTGGTGACCAGCCCTTTGGCTTCCAGCATCGACAGGGCTTCGCGGATCGGGGTCTGCGAGACCCCCAGCGTGCGCGCCAGACTTTCAATGGTGATGCGGGTGTCCGGCGGAATCTTGAGCGACATGATGTCGGCCCGGACGCGGTTATAAACCTCGTCCACCAGCCCGGCAGGGCGGCGGATGGGCATGACCACCGCCTCGGCCTGGGACTCCGGCGCAGACCCTATCTTCTCAATGCCGGTTTTGGGCGGAACCATGTGCAATCTCTCGATTGCAGTCCCCCTTTGGTCAAGTCTTCCGGTTGATTTCCGGGCAAGTGGATGCCATAACCCTGACAGATCAGATATCATATAGGATTCAATGCTGGTTTCCCATGAAACGCTGTTGGCCTTGGTAGAGCGGGTGCTGGTCCGGCATGGCGTTCCCGCCGGGCATGCCCGCATCCAGGCCAAGCTCTTTGTCGGGGCGCAGATGCGCGGCACCGCCAGCCATGGCCTTGTTGTGCCTGCGCCGGGTGGTCGAGCGTCTGCAGGCCGGGCTGGCCGTGGCGGGCGAAAGCGGCCAGCAGGATTGGACCGCGCCGGGCTTCCTGACGGTGGACGGCAAGCGGGGCCTGGGCCCGGTGGCGGCGGTGGCGGCGCTGGGCGCCGTCATTCCCCGCGCCCTTTGGCGGTGCAAAAGGCTTTGCCCTGGGGCTGGCCTTTGAAGTGCTGGTGGCGTCGCTGGCGGCATCCGCAATCAGCCGGGGCGTGAAGGGGACACTGGATACCGAGCATGCCAGCAAAAGGGGCGGTCTCTTCATCGTCATCGCACCGCCGCATGCCGAAGCCGCCAAGGCGTTGGTAACGCAGTATTTGACTGAGGTGCGGGCTTCGCTTCCAATGGACACTGGCCGCCCAGTCCTGATACCGGGCGACCGCGCGCATGCGGCTCGCGATACAGCAAAAGCGCAGGGCGACCATCTGGATGAAGGTCTTTGGGAGGACCTGCGCAAGCTGGACGGCGAGTCACGAGAGGGAAAAAATCATGACGAATATTTTCGGCGCTCTGCGTCTGCCGGCTTCGGTCGTGTTCGGTTCCGGCCAGCGCGCCGGCATCGGCATGATGACGGCCCAGATCGGCAAGCGCGCCCTGGTCTGCACCGACGCCCGCATGGGCCAGGACGCCGAATTCAAGGCCATCATTGAAAACATCCGCGCTGCCGGCGTGGAGGTGCATGTCTATGACCGCACCGAGGCCGACCTGCCCATGGAAGGCATCACGGCTTGCGTCGAGCAATATAAGGACCTCAATCCCGATGTCGTGCTGGGCATCGGCGGCGGCTCCTGCATGGACATGGCCAAATGCGTCGCGGTGCTGCTCAAGCATGGCGGCTCGCTGCGCGACTATTACGGCGAGAACAAGATTCCCGGTCCCGTCGCGCCGGTGATCGCGGTGCCCACCACGGCGGGCACCGGCTCGGAAGTTACGCCGGTGGCGGTGATCGCCGACACCGAGCGCGGCACCAAGGTCGGCATTTCCTCGCCCTATCTCATTCCGCGCGTGGCGGTGTGCGATCCCGAGCTGACCATCACCTGTCCGCCCGGCCTGACCGCCGTCAGCGGCGCCGACGCGCTGACCCACGCCATCGAAAGCTTCACCGCCGCCCGCCGCGAAGTGACGCCGGAACTGACCGTCAACAGCGTCTTTGTGGGCAAGAACGCGCTGTCCGACGTGTTCGGTCTGCTGGCGCTGAAGAACATCTTCCGTTCGCTGCGCACCGCGGTGAAGGACGGCAAGAACATTCAGGCGCGCGAGGAAATGATGCTGGCCTCGCTGGCGGCCGGCTGCGCCTTCGGCACGGCGGGCACCGCCGCCGCCCACGCCATCCAGTATCCGGTGGGCAACGAGACCCACACGCCGCATGGCATGGGCGTGGCGCTGCTGATGCCTTATGTAATGGAGTTCAACCGTCCCAGCTGCGTCTCGTGCTTTGCCGAGATCGGTCGCGCCATCGGCCTGAGCGGCACGGACGAGGAGATTTCGCGCAAGCTGATCGACGAGGTCGCCTCGCTGCTGAAGGATATCGGCATCCCCGTGACGCTGAAGGATCTGGGTCTGCCGGAAGACAAGCAGGACTGGACCGCCGAAAGCGCCATCGGCGCTGCCCGCCTGGTCAACAACAATCCGCGCAAGCTCGACCTGGACGCCATCAAGGCGATCACGCGCGCCGCCTATAGCGGCGACCGCGCCTCGATCGCGTCGTAAGACATTCCGTTAGAGAGACCCATGACCAACAGCTTCAAACTTCCCGATCCCAAGACCGGCTCCAAGCCTTTTCCGATACCCACCGATTTGTGGATCGGCGGCCAATGGGTGGAATCCAACACCAAAAAGCGCATCGACGTCTTCAATCCGTCCAATGGCGAGAAGATCACCGACATCGCCGACTGCAACGACGATGATTCCCAGGCCGCGGTGGATGCCGCCGACAAGGCCGCCGCCGGCTGGGCCGCGACGAGCCCGCGCGCCCGCGCCGAGATTCTGCGCAAATGCTACGAGAAGATGATCGAGAACATCGAGTGGCTGACCTATCTGATCAGCCTGGAGAACGGCAAGGCGCTGCCGGATTCGCGCAGCGAAGTTCTCTACGCCGCCGAATTCTTCCGCTGGTATGCGGAAGAGACCTGTCATGTGCTGGGCGAGATGGCGATGGCCCCCGCCAGCGGCGCCCGCATCATGGTGCAGTATCAGCCCATCGGCATCGCGCTTCTGATCACGCCCTGGAACTACCCGGCGGCGATGGCGACGCGCAAGATCGCGCCCGCGCTGGCGGCGGGCTGCACCTGCATCCTCAAGCCGGCCACCGAAACGCCGCTCACCGCCTTCGCCGTCGCGCAGATCCTGCATGATTGCGGCGTCCCGGCCGGTGTGGTGAACGTGCTGACCACCTCCAAGTCCAGTGCCCTGTCGAAGAAGATTTTGCACGACCGCCGCGTGCGCAAGATTTCCTTCACCGGCTCGACCGGTGTCGGCGCGGCGCTGCTGAAGGAAGCGGCGGACGAGGTGGTGTCGCCCGCGATGGAGCTAGGCGGCAACGCGCCCTTTATCGTCTGCAAGGACGCCGATCTCAATGCCGCGCTGGACGGTGCCATGCTGGCCAAGATGCGCAATTCGGGCGAAGCCTGCACGGCGGCAAACCGCTTCTACATCCACAAGGACCTCTACAAAGGCTTCACCGACGGCATCGTGGAGCGCATGTCCAAGATCGTGCTGGGCGATGCTGTCGATCCCGCGTCCACGCTGGGACCGATGATTAACGAGAAGGCCGTCATCAAGATCGGCGAGCTGGTCGATGACGCCGTCGCCAAGGGCGCCAAGCTGCTGCTGGGTGGCAAGCGCCTCAATCGGCCGGGCTCTTATTTCCCGCCAACAGTGCTGGCCGATGTGCCGAACAATGCCGACATGATCAACGAAGAGATCTTCGGGCCGGTGGTGTCGATGCAGTCCTTCGACGACGAGGCCGAAGCTATCGCCAAGGCCAACGACACCGAGTATGGCCTGGCGGCGTATGTCTATACCCAGGACCTCAAGCGCGGCTTCCAGATCTGCGAGAAGATCGAGGCCGGCATGATCGGTCTCAATCGCGGCATCATGTCGGACCCGGCGGCGCCGTTCGGCGGCGTCAAGGCATCGGGCCTGGGCCGTGAAGGTTCGCATCACGGCTTGATCGAGTTCTGCGAAGCGAAATATGTTTCTGTAATTTGGTAGGCGCCGGATTGTGACGCAACAAAGGCCGGTGATAACGATCTCACCGGCCTTTTTCTTTGGGGCGGACAACGCTACACTCCAGAAAAATCCGGAGAAATGCGATGCGCAAGTCGATGCTTGTTCTGGCCCTGTCACTGTCGCCGCTGTTCGCGGCTTCGGCGCAGGCGGCCGAGATCACCGTCTACAGCGTCGGCCTGGTGGGCAGCGCCTTCGAGCGCATCGTGGTGAACTTCCAGAAGAAGACCGGCCATACGGTGAAGACGCCGCTGCCGCTGGCGCAGTCGCCGCTGGGCGTCATCCTCACCACCATGGACAAGGAGCAGGCGGATATCGTGATCCTGCCCGGTTCCGAAATGCCGGCCCAGATCGCCAAATATCGCTGGGGCACGGTGCGCGATATTGGCCGCGTGCTCTTTAGCTTGGGCATGCGCACCACCGATGGCGCTGCGCCGCGCATCGCCACCGAAGCCGAGTTCAAGGCGGCGTTGGCTGGCAAGACCGTGCTGACCAACGATCCCGTCGCTAGTCTTAATGGCCGCATGGTCAAGGCCGTGCTGGATCGTCCCGGCTTCGAGACCGTCAAACAGGTGAGCGCGTCCGGCAATTCGGCGCTGGTCTTCAACGACCGCAAGGAAGCCAACTATGTGCTCAGCGTGCTGCCGGAACAGCTGATGGCCGCACCGGCCGTGAAGGTGGCGGGCGAAGTCCCGGCCTCGCTGGCCTTGCGGATCGATTTCACCGCCGGCGTTCTCACCAAGGCGCAGAACCCAGTACTGGCGCAGGAATTCCTCAACTATCTCACCAGCCCGGAAGCGCAGAGCGTGTGGAAGTCGGGCGGCGTCGCTGTGCCAATTCCCTGATAGCGGCGGCTATTTGGCGGGAGACGCCGCCGCGTTATTTTCTTCCTTCTTCTGGCTCTGCATGGCGTGGCGCTCCATCAAGGTAGAGCCCTTCGGGAAAGCCTTGCGGCCCAGCGCGGCGGCTGCTTCCAGCAGCGCTTCGCGCAGCAGGGCCTGACGCGCCGGCGTCATGTTTTCCGGCCGCTCGGTCACCGACATCGACGCGACGGTGCGGCCTTCGCCATCCTGCACCGGTACGGCGACGCAGGAGATGTCCATGCGGGATTCTCCGTCGTCCAGCGCATAGCCATTGGCGCGCACATTAGTCAGCTCGGCCATCAGCGCGGCGCTGTCGGTGATGGTGTGCGGCGTCAGCGCCACCAGCTCGCCTTCGAGAATAAAATTGTCCAGTTCGCTCTGGGGCAGGGACGACAGCAACACCTTTCCCAGGCCGGAGCTGTAGGGCTCGAGCTGCGCGCCAAGGCGCGTATGGGTCTGGCACGACTCGGCGGTGGAGAATTTGGCGATGTAGGTGACCATGCCATTGTCCAGACGGCCCAGATGCGCCGTCACGTTCAGGCGGATGGACATCTCCGACATGATCTCGCGGGCGGCTTCGCGCAGACAGTCGTCCACTGCCACATTCTGCGACAGTGACATCAGCAGCAGGCCGGGCCGGTAGCGGCCACGTTCGCCGCGCACCACCGCGCCGATTTCCTCCAGTGTCTGGATCAGGCGATAGCCAGAGGCTTCCGGCAGCTTGGCGCGGCGGCTGATTTCGCTGCTCGTCACCCATTCCCCCGGGTGGCGAAACGATTTCAGTATCGTAAAGGCCTTGAGTACTGAATGATTTCGCGGGGTCGCCAAAGGATATTCCTTTCAGCTAGCTGCTTGTTGAGATTTTAGCATGTCCAACGCCACATCGGTGATCATGTCTTCCTGCCCGCCCACCATGCGGCGGCGGCCAAGCTCAACTAGGATCGCGCGGGTGTCGACGCCATAATCCTCGCTCGCCTTCTCCGCATGGCGAAGGAAGGACGAGTAAACGCCGGCGTAACCGAGGCTGAGTGTTTCGCGGTCCACGCGCACCGGACGATCCTGCAGCGGACGCACCAGATCCTCGGCCGCATCCATCAGCTTGTAGAGATCGCAATTGTGCTGCCAGCCTTTGCGGTTGGCGGCGGCGATGAAGACTTCCAGCGGCGCGTTGCCCGCGCCCGCGCCCATGCCCGTCAGGCTGGCGTCGATGCGGATGGCGCCGTTCTGCGCGCCGACCATGGAGTTTGCGACGCCGAGCGAAAGATTGTGGTGAGCGTGTATGCCGCGCTGCGTTTCAGGGCGTAGCACGCGATCATAGGCTTCGAGGCGGGCCTTGTAGCCGTCCATGTCCAGCGCGCCGCCGCTATCGGTGACATAGACGCAGTCGGAGCCGTAATCCTCCATCACCTTAGCCTGCTGGGCGAGCGCGTCGGGCTCGGACATGTGGCTCATCATCGGGAAGCCGGACACATCCATGCCGATCTTCTTGGCGAAGCCAATATGCTGTTTGGAAATGTCCGCTTCGGTGCAGTGCGTGGCGATGCGGACTGACGTGACGCCCAGATCATGGGCATGGTGCAGATCTTCCACGGTGCCGATGCCGGGCAGCAGCAGGGTGGTCAGCTTCGCTTTCTTCACCGTCTTGCCGACCGCTTCGATCCACTCCCAGTCGGTGTGGGCGCCGAAGCCGTAATTGAAGGAGGAGCCGTTCAGGCCGTCGCCATGCGCGACCTCGATGGCGTCAACGCCCGCTTCGTCTAGCGCCTTGGCGATGTCGATCACATTCTGGACGGAATAGCGGTGGCGGATGGCGTGCATGCCGTCGCGCAGCGTCACATCCTGGATGTAAAGTTTCTCGTTCAGCGGATTGAACATGGATCAGGCGGCTTTCTTGAGCAGTTTGCGGGTGGCGATCTTTTCCGCCGTTATCAGGCCCGCGGACGTCATGATGTCGAGATTGCCGGCATAGGCGGGCAGGTAATGCGCCGCGCCTTCGACTTCCAGGAAGACCGAGGTCTTGAGACCTTCGAAGGTGCCGACGCCGGGAATGCTGACCGGATTGTTGGCGCCGAAGCGCTCGAACTGTACCTTCTGCTTCAGGCGATAGCCGGGCACATAGGCCTGCACCTTCGCCACCATGTCGTTGACCGACTTTTCGATCGCTTCCTCGCTACCGCCGGAGGAAAGCGTGAAGACCGTGTCGCGCATGATCATGGGCGGCTCGGCGGGATTGAGAATGATGATGGCCTTACCCTTGGCGGCGCCACCCACCAGCTCGATGCCCTTGGAGGTGGTCTCGGTGAATTCGTCGATATTGGCGCGGGTGCCAGGACCAGCCGACTTGGAAGAGATCGAAGCGATGATCTCGCCGTAATGCACCTTTGCCACCTGGCTCACCGCCGCGACGATCGGAATGGTGGCCTGACCGCCGCAGGTCACCATGTTGACGTTCATTTTATCGAGATGCTCGTCGCCATTCACCGGCGGGATGACATAGGGGCCGATAGCGGCGGGGGTGAGATCGATCATCACCTTGCCGGCGGCGTTACAGATCTCGCTGTTCTTCTTGTGCGCGCTGGCGCTGGTGGCGTCGAAGACGATGCCGATTTCCGGCCACACCGGCAGCCTGGTCAGGCCATCGATGCCTTCATGCGTGATCGACACGCCCAGGCGCGCGGCGCGCTTCAGGCCGTCGCTTTCCGGATCGATGCCGACAAAAGCGCCCATCTCCAGCACATCGGAGGTGCGCATGATCTTGATCATCAGATCGGTGCCGATATTCCCCGAACCGATGATGGCGACCTTGATCTTGTTCGGAGCGTCCTTGCTCATTTTCTTCTGTCTCCACTTGGCGAGGGGGACCCTGATGAGGCGGCCCGCAAAACTCAAAGCCGCGCTGACCATTTCTCTCACCAGATGAGAGTTTGTGCGACCGCTTCGATTTACAGGGAGGGGGGCTATTCCTAAGCATTTTGTGGAAGCTCGAAGGGCGGTGCATGTGTGCGCTGTCTCTGTCAGGCTGACGCGTTGGTAAGCTCCCGCAGCCATGACGGGACACCATCAGGGAGAACGGAATGTCAAAAATATATAGCTATACCAGGGTGTTATTTGCCTTCGTGGCCATTGCCGTCCTGGTTCCGGCGATCAGCAGCCTCACCCAGTCCGTGCAGGCGCAGGACGCCCCCGCCGCAGGGCGCGGCGCTGCCGCCGGTGGTGGCCGTGGTGGTGCGGCGGCTCCGGGCCCCCGCAGCGAGGGCGACCGCGCGCTGATCAATCCCTATTCCGTCAACAATGCCTGGTACACCATGCCCAGGGGCCGCTACCTGGGTTCCTCCAGCGCCATCGATGTCGACCGCGATGGCACCTCGATCTGGATCGCCGAACGCTGCGGCGGCCAGGACCTTTGCGCCGGTTCCAACGTCAATCCGGTGATGCGCTTCAACGCCGCCGGCCAGGTCACGGCCCAGTTCGGCGCCAACGAGATCAGCTATCCGCATGGCATCCATGTCGACAGCGACGGCAATGTGTGGGTGGCGGACCTGCAGTCCAACACCGACAACGCCGCCCGCGCGGGCCGTGGCGCCTTCCCCAATCCCGCTCCCGGCTCGATCAAGAACGTGGCCGGCGCGCAGGTGCTGAAATACTCGCCTCAGGGCAAGCTGCTGCTGCGCATCGGCACGCCGGGTGTCTATGGCAAGGATGCGACCCATCTCAGCCAGCCTTCCGACATGGTGACCAGCCCCAGGACCGGCGAAGTCTTCGTCTCAGATGTGCATGACACGCAACCCGCTAACAACCGCATCGTGGTGTTCGATCGCAATGGCAAGTATCTGCGCGAATGGGCCTGCGATCCGGGTGCGCGCGGGCTGGATTGCAGCCACGGCATCGCCATAGACAGCCGCGGCTACATCTATTCCGCCAACCGCGCCCAGAGCCGCGTCGATGTCTTCGACAGCCAAGGCAAGCTGTTGCACATGTGGCCGCAGTTCGGCAGCGCCACCGGCATC
>CANFDA010000023.1 GCA_947445215.1 Alphaproteobacteria bacterium
CCGAAACCCGCGCCACAGCCGCCTGGGTGCGCGATCAGCTGCTGAAGCTGCTGCACCCATTCATGCCCTTCATCACCGAAGAGCTGTGGGCACGCACCGCTGCCGCCCCGCGCGAGACGCTGCTTATCGAAGCGCCGTGGCCGGAATTCGCCAAGCTGCCGGTTAGCGATGCCGCCGCCGCCGAGATGCAGTGGGTGATCGACCTCATCAAGGGGGTGCGCTCGGTGCGCTCCGAAATGAACGTGCCCGCCGCTGCGAAAATTCCGCTGGTGCTGACCGGCGCGGATGCCGAAGGCGCTGGACGTCTGTCTCGCAATGCCGATGTGATCGCCACGCTGGCGCGGCTGTCGTCCGCTGAGACCGCCACGGCGATCCTGAAAGGCTCAGCCCAGTTCGTGCTGGGCGAAGCGGTGGTGGCGCTGCCGCTTGGCGACGTCATCGACTTCGCCAAAGAGCGCGCCCGTCTCGAGAAGGACCTGAAGAAGGCCGAGGACGAAATCGCCCGCTTCGACGCCAAGCTGGGCAACGAGCAATTCGTCTCCAAGGCGCCGCCGGATGTGCTGGAAGAACAGCACACCAAGCGGGCCGAGGCGCAGGCCATGGCCAGCCGCCTGCGCGAGGCCGTCGCACGCCTGGCATAGTGCAGGAGAACCTCAAAGGGAACTTTCCGCCGCCGGTCCCGTTTCCCTCCTGACGAATTCAGGAGGACCTAATGAAATCCTCTTGAAAGATTGTGGCAGCGACGGCGCTGGTCATGGGTCTGGGCACCAGCGCGGCGTATGCCGATGGCTCCACCGGCCGCGACCACACCAACGAAATTATTCTGGGTGAGGGTGCTCTCGCTGGCGGCCTGATCGGCGGAGATATTGCCGGCGTTGCGGTCGGTGGCGTCGCGGGCGGCTTCCTGGGCAATTACATTGGCCGCTCATCAAATTGCAATTCCGCCCGCCGCGCCCAGGCACGCCGGGCCGCAGCCAATCGGGCTGCCGCCAATAGCCGGTCCTATTACGTGGACCGCAACGGCAACCGCCATAAATTACAACCGCCGCTAAGGCCCATGCCCCGATTGACGAAAACACCCCTCTGGCCCCCAGCGGGGTCTTTTTTTCAAATCGCTGGACAGCGACTATGAAAATGTCATTTTTCGCAATATATATTAAAAGGCTTCTATTTCTAGGGATAATTCCATGCGCCGCTTCTCTTTCGCCGTCGCCATACTTGCCGCTGCCTGCGGCTTCGCCCAGGCCCAGAATCCGGCGGCACCTGCCGCACCGCGCCCGCCCGCGCTGGTCGTCACCAGCACCGCCTTCGAAGATGGCGGCGTCATTCCCGACAAATACACCCAGAAGGCGTCGCCCACTGCGCCGTCCATCCCGCTGAGCTGGGTCAACGCGCCTGCCGGCACGCAGAGCTTTGTTCTGATGCTACACGACCTGGATGTGGTTTCGAACCGCTCCATGACCGACAGCCTGCATTGGCTGGCCTGGAACATTCCCGCCACCGCCACCTCGATGCCCGAAGGTGTTCCCAACACGCCGACCCTGACGGATGGCACGGTGCAGATCGCCCACCGCAACACCCATGGCTTTGTCGGCCCCGGCTATCCCGGCCCGAACTATCACCACTACACCGTCCAGCTCATCGCGCTTGACAGCAAGCTCGACCTGCCGTCCACCGCAACGCGCGAACAGGTGATGGCGGCTGTGAACGGGAAGATTCTGGGCAAGGGCGTCTTGAGCGGCCGCTTCCATCGCTAAGAACAACAACAATCCGTCCTTGAGGAGACACCATGCGTAACTTTACTTTCGCCGCTGCGCTGCTGATGGCAGCCTGCGGCGCCGCCGCCGCTCAGACCCCGGCACCGTCCGCAGCGCCCGCCATGCGTCCCGTAGGAATGGCCATGACCAGCACCGACTTCCAGAGCGGCAACATCATTGCCGACGAATATACCGGCAAGGTGAATATCCAGGGGCAGCCGCCCAAGGCTGTCTCGCCACAACTGAGCTGGACAGGCACGCCCACCGGCACCCAGAGCTTTGTGATGATCATGCACGACCTGGACGTGATGGTGGGCAAGGGCACCGGTGACAATCTGCACTGGCTGGCCTTCAACATCCCCGGCACTGCCACCTCGCTGCCGCGAGGCGTGCCGACCACCGCGACCCTGCCGGATGGCACCATCCAGCCGCGCAATCGCACCAGCAACGGCTATTCCGGTCCGGGCGCGCCCGCCCCGATCTACCATCACTATGTCTTCAGCATCTGGGCGCTGGACAGCAAGCTGAACCTGACCGAAACCGCTACCCGTGATGACGTCATGCGGGCCATGGACGGCCATGTTCTCGACAAGGCCCATATGGTGGCCCGCTTCCATCGGTAAAGGACGGCATCCGTTATCCACAAATCCCGCCGGAGCCCTCCGGCGGGATTTTTCTTTGCCGTTCCACGGCTTGCCGGTATCAACGGGCGCAAAGCTGCCCTGGAAAAATCCACCTTGCCGGGCCGTGCGCCGGAGACGATAGTCGCCGCCGTTTCAGCCGCTTGCCGGTATTCGCGGCGGCGGGAGGGGGTGCCCCTTCCGAAAAACAGAGGTTCAATTGGGCAGGCCATGACGACATTCGACAAATCCAAGCTTCCCAGCCGCCATGTCACCGAGGGGCCGGAGCGCGCGCCGCACCGCTCCTATCTCTACGCCATGGGCCTGACGACCGAACAGATCCACCAGCCGCTGGTGGGCGTCGCCACCGCCTGGAACGAGGCCGCCCCTTGCAACATCTCGCTGCAGCGCCAGGCCCAGGCCGTGAAGAAGGGCGTCGCCGCCAGCCATGGCACGCCGCGCGAATTCACCACCATCACCGTCACCGACGGCATCGCCATGGGCCATGCCGGTATGAAGTCGTCATTAGCGTCGCGCGACGTCATCGCGGACTCGGTCGAACTCACCATGCGCGGCCATTCCTATGATGCGCTGGTGACAATGGCCGGTTGCGACAAATCGCTGCCCGGCATGATGATGGCGATGATCCGCCTGAACGTGCCATCTATCTTCATCTACGGCGGCTCCATCCTGCCCGGCAAGTTCCGTGGGCGCGATGTGGTGGTGCAGGATTTGTTCGAAGCCGTCGGACTGCATTCGGTGGGAAAAATGGATGACGCGACGCTGGATGAGCTTGAGCGCGTCGCCTGTCCTTCTGCCGGTTCCTGCGGCGGCCAGTACACTGCCAATACCATGGCGATGGTGGCCGAAGCCATCGGTTTGGCGCTGCCCTATAGCTGCGGCGCGCCAGCGCCCTATGAAATCCGCGACGCACTTTGCACCAAAGCGGGCGAGCAGGTGATGGAGTTGCTGGCGAAGAACATTCGCCCGCGTGACATCGTCACCCGGAAGGCGTTCGAGAATGCCGCCATGACCGTGGCCGCCACCGGCGGTTCGACCAACGCGGCGCTGCACCTTCCCGCTATGGCGCATGAGGCTGGCATCAAGTTCGACCTGTTCGATGTCGGTGAGATCTTCCGCAAGACGCCATACATTGGCAACCTCAAGCCAGGCGGCCAATATGTCGCCAAGGATCTGTTCGAGGCTGGCGGCATTCCGCTGGTTCTGAAGGCGCTGCTGGATGGCGGCTACCTGCATGGCGATGTCATGACCGTTACGGGCCGGACCATGGCCGAGAACATGGCCAAGGTGAAGTTCAACCCGGACCAGGACGTGATCCGTCCGACCAGCAATCCGTTCTCATCCACCGGCGGCGTCGTCTCGTTGCGCGGCAACCTGGCGCCCGATGGCGCCATCGTGAAGGTCGCAGGATTGAAGGAACTGCGCTTCGTCGGCCCCGCACGCGTCTTCGACAATGAAGAAGCCTGCTTCGCCTGCGTCGACAAGCGTCAGTACAAGGAGGGCGATGTGCTGGTCATTCGTAATGAAGGCCCCAAGGGCGGTCCGGGCATGCGCGAGATGCTTTCCACCACCGCGGTGCTTTACGGCCAGGGCATGGGCGACAAGGTGGCGCTGATCACCGATGGTCGCTTCTCCGGCGCCACGCGAGGTTTCTGCGTTGGCCATGTCGGGCCTGAGGCCGCTGTCAGCGGTCCCATCGCCCACATCAAGGATGGGGACATCATCACTCTCGATGCCACCACCGGCGAAATCTCGGTCAATGTCAGCGATGCCGATCTGGCCGAACGCGCCAAGAGCTGGAAGCCGCGCAAGAGCGAGTATGGCTCGGGCGCGATCTGGAAATATGCTCAGCTGGTGGGACCAGCCCGCTTCGGCGCGCTCACCACGCCCGGTGCCGACCAGGAAACCCACTGCTACGCCGACATCTAGCTAGAGCGTCGGCGCAACGAAAGCGGCCATGCGCCCGATCTCGTCCGCAAAGCCGGGTTGGATCGGCTGCCCCTGCGGCACATGCGCAAGAATATTCTTGCCCCTTAGCCAGCGCATTTCGTCATCGGGTATTTTCAAAAGGGCGGCGACGGCGCTCGAAAGCTCGTAGCCCGGCTGGCCATGCCCGGTCAGCCGGTGCGCGGCGCTCAGCATCATGCGGCAGACATACAGCATCTGCTGGCGGTCATGTGGCGTGAATTGAGTGTTCACATCGTTGCCGGCGAAGAACTGGATACAGGCTTGCAGGTCGAAGGAGACGAAGGCGTGGCAGGCAAGCGGCCGTGCTTCATAGACCGTTTAGGAGCCGTCATCGCCCAGAAACGCTCAATCGCGCTATTCGCTCTTGGGCTCCCCCAGATTCCGCGGCGGCGCCGTCAGCAGTTTCGCCACGGTTCCCTGTCGGTCGCGCAACTCTGCTGCCACCGCAAAGGCTTCCGCCGCCGTCACCACCACCATTTGCACACAGCAATGAGAACAGCCCTTGCGGCAGGCGATGCAGTCCGGTTAGGGCGCACTGCGCTCGAACACGGCCGTGAGATAGGTGACTGCCTCGCGACAAGGCGAAGCGCCATCGCCCTTCAGCAGGAGCACCACCTGACGCAGATGCGCACCCATGAATTGCGGATTGCCGACTGCGCGCAAGGGCATGGGCAGCAGGACAGCATCCTGCTGCGCCAGTTGTGCGCGCTCAGCTTCCGAAAGCATGACCAAAAACTAGGCGGTGGGCCCGGTCATGACAATCCTGAGCCGGGGCCAGAGCAGATTGAACGCCAGTCCGCCCAGCACCAGCGCGCCCGCGCCCAGTTTCCAGCCGGGCAGGGCTTCGCCCAGCACCACCGCCGAGGTGCCGAATCCGAAGATGGGCACCAGCAGCGACAGTGGCGCCACGGTGGCGGCGGGATAACGAGCCAGCAGCCAGGCCCAGACACCGTAACCGAACATTGCGTTGGCGATTGACTGATAGGCCACGGTCCACCATGTCACGGCGCTGGCCGTCTGCACGCCGGTCACGATGGCGGGCCAGCCGTCAAAGACCAGTGACATCGCCAGCAGAGGCGGCAGCGCGAACAGGCTGGACCAGACGACATAGCCCAGCATGTCTATCTCGCGGCCGCCCTGGCTGCTCAGGCGGGTCACGAGATTGCCGCCTGCCCAGCCTGCAGCCCCGATCAACGCCAGCGTCACGCCCAGCGGGGTCGCATCCTGCCCGCCATGGACAATGATGATGAGCAAGCCCGACGCCGCCAGCGCGAGCGCACCCCATTGATAGGGCCGCAACAGCTCGCCACTGTAAACGATAGACAGGCCGATGGTGATGAAGGCCTGGCTCTGCATCAGTAGCGAGGCGAGCCCGGGCGATAGGCCGTTGATCAGGGCGACGTTCAGCAGTCCGAACTGCACCACGCCAATCAGCAAGCCGTAGGCCGCAAGATGACGCCACGGAACGTCGGGGCGGCGGATAAAGAAAGCTGCCGGCAGGAAAGCAAAAAAGAAGCGCAAGGACGTGAAAAACAGTGGTGGCAGTTCGCGCAGGCCCAGCCGCGCCACGGTGAAATTGCTGCCCCAGATCGCCACCACCGCAAGCGCTAGAAGGCCATGGCGGAGCGACAGGGTTTTCATGGCCCGGATGCTAGGCGCGGCCCGGGGCAGCGGCAACCGCGTCCCGCGCACGGCAGTCTTACGCGCGCGTCATGCCTGGACGCTGGTGCGCGGCCGTCCGTCCAACCATGATCCAGCCATGCGCAGAATCGGGTTTCTCCATGCGATGTCCGCCGCCGTGCTGTTCGGCGTGGGTGGCACCTTTGCCCAGTTCCTGTTTCAGCAGCGCGGCGTCAGCGTGGAGTGGCTGGTGACCATGCGGTTGCTTTGCGGCGGCACCGTCCTGCTTCTGCTCTCGGCGCTGGGGCTGGGGCGCGGCGTGCTCGCGATCTGGCGCATGGATACTAGGGCCATCATCCTGTTCGGCCTGATCGGCATGATGCCGGTGCAATACACCTTCATGGCGGCGATCGACGCCTCGAACTCGGCCACCGCGACGGTGCTGCAATTCACGGCCCCCGCCATGATTGCGGGATGGTTCGCGCTAGTCGCACGCAAGATGCCAGATAGGCGCACATGGGCGGCCATCGCGCTGGCGATGCTTGGTGTGTTTTTCCTGGTGACGCATGGCAGGCCGCAGATGCTGTCGATCCCGGCGCTGGCGCTGTTCTGGGGCCTGGCCAGCGCGGTAACGGCAGCCTTCAACTCCATCCAGCCGGCGCGGCTGCTGCGCCATTATGATGCGCCCATGGTGGCGGGTTGGGGCATGCTGATCGGCG
Organism: Alphaproteobacteria bacterium; assembly: GCA_947445215.1. Classification (GTDB taxonomy): domain Bacteria; phylum Pseudomonadota; class Alphaproteobacteria; order Micropepsales; family Micropepsaceae; genus Rhizomicrobium. Next base: position 6,706 of record CANFDA010000023.1, read on the forward strand.
GCGTGGCGCTGGCCTTCGTGCATCCGCCGTGGCGGACGCAAGGTATGTGGGATGCCAACACCTACGGCTTCTTTGCCTTCGTGATCCTGTTCGGCACGCTGGCGCCGTTCTATCTCTACATTAACGCACTGCGCCTGATCGGGGCGCAGAAGGCCAGCCTGCTGATGTGCCTCGAGCCGCTATCCGCCGCGCTGCTGGCGGTTCTGTGGCTGGGTGTGTCTTGGGATGCGATGGACTGGCTTGGAACAGCCTGCATCCTGGCCACGGTCTTGCTCCTGGCGCGCGAGCAGACGCAGGAAAGTCAATCCGAAAAAGTGACCTAAGCCTTGCGCGCCTTCTGCGCCGCGCCCATCACGCGCAGCACATTGCCGCTCCAGAACTGGCCCAGCTGCGCTTCGGTATAGCCTAGCTTTAGCAGCCGCTCGGTGATGCGGGGCAGAGCCGAGACATCCTCCATGCCGGTGACGCCGCCGCCGCCGTCCCAGTCGGGTCCGACGCCGACATGATCCGGTCCCACTAGATCGAGAGCGTGGATTACATGGGCCATGAAGTCGTCGAACGAGGCGCGCGGGATGGGATATTTCGCATCGATCGCCTTCATCGCCGCCGTCTGCTGGCGCATCGCCGCCGCGACTTCACGCGCGGAAGCACCTTCCGGCGTGCGGGAGGCGGCGCGCGCAGCCGCAACGGCCTTTTGCCGTTCTGGGTTGGGCGGCACCGAAACCAGATACTCGTTGTAGCTGTTGATCTGGATGGTGCTGCCTGCGGCCGCCAGCCGTCTGATGCGGGCGTCATCCAGATTGCGGGGATGTTTGAAGACGGCGCGGCAGCCGCTATGCGAACATATGATGGGCGCGCGCGACAATTCGATCATCTGGTCAAAGACATCGTCGGAGGCGTGGCTCTGGTCCACCACGATGCCCAGATCGTTGGCCAACGCCACGAACGCGCGGCCCAATGGCGACAGTCCCTTCGCGCGCGGCGCGTCGGTGGCGGAATCGCCGAACTGGTTGTTGCGGAAATGGATCGGTCCCGCCATGCGCACGCCCAGGCGATGGAAGACGCGCAGCAGGCTGACATCCAGGCCCAGGATCGAGGCATTCTCGATGCTGAGATAGACGATGCGCTTTCCCGTGGCGGCGATACGCGCGGCGTCTTCGGGTGTGGTGGCGAGTTCAAAGCGTCCGGGATTGGCGGTCACCATCGCGTGGATTTCCATCACGCGCTGGAAGCCGGCATCGCGCATGGCAAGAAAACCTTCCGGCGTTTCGGGTCCCTGCGGCGTGTAGATGACGAAGAAGCCGCCATCCAGACCACCCTGCACCATGCGGGGGTGATCGAGCTGGGTGGCGTCCACCTCGCCGCCATGGCGATCCATGATGTCCCAGCCGGTACGGCCGAAATTGGTGGGCGCGTCGAGATGGCTGTCGAGCGTCAGGAGCCGCCGGTGCACGGTCAGGGAACTTTGCCCCAAAGCGGGTGTGGCCAGCGCCAACGCAGCGCCGTTCACCATGATGCTTCGCCGGGTGATCATCCGAAGCTGCCCCATCGCCTGGTTTCGCAAGGAATTCTAGGCTATTCCCGCTTGCTCCACCATCGCCGCTTGGAAATTGGCCGGGCTGTCGATGGGCCCCTGAAATGCGCAATCAGACGATACTGGCGGGCGCGATGCTCGGCCTCCTGGCGCTAGCGCCGGGCCTGTCCGCGCAACCCGCGAAGCCGACCGAGCTGGCCCTGTTCCAGGAACGCACCATCTTCAAGTCTGGCCTGCCGCGCGCCCACACCATCGCACTGACGTTCGATGACGGTCCCAACGTCAACACCGCCTGGGTGCTGGACGCGCTGAAGGAGATGAACGTCAAGGCGACTTTCTTCGTCGTCGGCACGCAGGCGGAGCGCAATCCGCAATTGCTGGCCCGTATTACGGCGGAAGGCCATCTGCTGGCCAACCACAGTGCCAACCATGCCCGGCTCAGCGCCGCCTACAGCGCCCGTTCCTCGCTTCTGCTGAACGAGATACGTGAGGTGGATACGCTGATCGCGCCCCACATGAAGACGGGCGACAAGCTCTATTTTCGCGCGCCCTATGGCTACTGGAAGAGCGCTCATGCAGGCATCCTGAACAATGATGCGCGGCTGCGGAATTATGTCGGACCGATCTATTGGGATATCGGCGGCCAGATTTCCATGTCGCGCGACGGTTACGTGATGGCGGCTGCGGACTGGGATTGCTGGCGCATCGGCTGGAAGCCGCAGACCTGCGCCAAGGGCTATCTGCGCGAGCTTCGCCGCAAGGATGGCGGCGTGGTGCTGATGCACTCCATCCATGTCAACTCGGAGGCGCTGGTGCGCGCCGTGGTGCCCGCCCTGATCGAGGAGGGATATGCCTTTGTCCGGCTCGACCAGATGCCAGAATATCGCCAGTACGAGACCGCGCCGGATCCGGCCATGGCCAGCGCCGTCGGGCTGGAGAAACTGGCCCGTCTCGGGACCGTGAAATAGCCGCAATCCCAGCCCAGATTCAGTGTCGCGGAATCACTGCCGCAGTGCGGCAAAGGCCCGTCGTAAGCGTTTTCATTTCGTTGCGGCTGACCCGCTAACCGTGCTAGTAAGCCCGTCAAACACAAGAGGAGAAAATAATGCGTCACGCCATTCTCATCACCGCGTCCTTCTTCGCCATCGCGACACTCGCCGCTTGCAATCCGCCGGCGCCGACGGGCGCCACACAGGCGGAAGTCGATAATGCGGTGGCGGATGCACGCGCCGCAGACGTCGCCGCGGCGACCAAGGTCCATGCCGACGCCGGCCCCGCCGTCTACTTCGTCAACCTCAAGGACGGCGATGTCGTCACCGCGCCCTTCCGCGTCGTGTTCGGCGTCTACGGCATGGGCGTCGCGCCCGCCGGGGTCGACAAGCCCAACACCGGCCATCACCATCTCCTGGTCGACACCGAGCTCACGCAGGAAGAAATGCAGTTCGCCATCCCGAACGATGAGAAGCACATCCACTTCGGCACCGGCGCCACCGAGCGCGTCCTCGAGCTCCCCGCCGGCCAGCACACGCTCCAGCTCGTCTTCGGTGACATGAACCACGAACTCCACAAGCCCAACCAGCTCATGTCGCAGAAGATCACGATTACGGTGAAGTAATCGACCTGAACGCAGCGCATCTCGGCCGCGTGGCCTGCGCAGCGATCAAGTAAAAACCGAGGCGCGACCTGCGCGGGAATAGTCCCGCGCAGGCGCAGCTTCGGACACATAACAAAAACACTGAGGGGGGCGCGATCATGTCATTGAAGCATCTACCTGTATTCCTGGCATCAGCCGCCGTCGCCGCGATGGGCGTCACCGGCGCTTTCGCGCAGGGCGCCTCGGTAGCCAACACCACCACGCCTTACAGCGCCACGGCCAAGCCGGACTGCTGCACCTACAAGCCGCCGGGCGTCCCCGGTCAGAATATCACTGGCATGAAAGTCTTCCTCTGGAGCGGCCTAAAGAGCCATGGCGAAGGCCAGCACGATTATCCTCAGCTGCTGTCGGACTTCAGCAAGCTCCTCACCGAGCATGGCGCGGTGGTGGAGGGCGGCTTCCATCCGCCCTCGGCCGATGAATTATCCCGCGCCGATGTCGTGATCGTCTACAAGGGTGATGCAGGATTTATGAGCCGCGAGCAGCACACGACGCTGACCAATTATGTCAAGCGCGGCGGCGGCCTGGTCCAGTTCCACGACACGCTCTGCGGTCCCGATCCGGCCGACGCGGCCACCTTCTTCGGCGGCGCCAAGCGTCATGGCGAAACCAACTTCACGCTGGAAACCGCCATCACCTACACGATGCCCAATCCTAGCCATCCCATCGTGGCGGGCCTGGACTTCACCAATCTGAAGATCACCGACGAGGCCTTCTACAAGATGACCTGGGCCCCGGCGAACACGCTGACCCCGTTGCTGGTCAATGTCATCGCCAACACCCCCGCGGCCCAGCGAGGAGGCGGCGTAGGCCAGGCGGTGCCCCAGATGTGGGCTTATGAGCACACCATGCCCGGCGGCAAGCCCGCCCGCGCCTTCTCCTGGATGCAGGGCCACATATACGAGAACTTCGAAAACCCGATCATCCAGACGGCGCTGCTGCGCGGGATCGCGTGGGCTGGCCGGAAGCCGGTGGGCCAACTCGCCGACTACACCCCGCCGCCTCCGCCCACCGGGCGTGCGGGCGGAGGCGGCGGCGGGGCTACCTCTCCGGCGCAGTAGGTGTAAAAGACATGATAAAAGGCCGTTATCACTCTGTGGTAGCGGTTTTTTCTTTTGTAATGCTGTGGTCTTAGGATGGCGTGGACAGTCCACTGGCGGGGAGTGTCAGACCGAGCATTCGCATTACTGCCTCCGACTAAATATCTAGACCAGCGCTGGTTTTATCAGTCGCGCACAGAGGCGCCCATGCGCGCTCGGCCTCGGCCTGCAGTTACTGGCCATTGTCGGGCACGCACCAGCCATGATTGCCGCCATATACTTCGACTTTGGTGGCCCTGCCAGTTTTGGTGAAGGTCTCGCGCAGCGTTTACCGGCTTGGGAATTGGCGGGGCGGATAATTGCGGCTGCGCTCTTCTATTTCGAGAGCAGCGCCGCGACTTGACCTATACGTTACGTTGCATCGCACCGATACGCGTGTCATCTTTTCCAGCAAGTGGGTGGTACATTGTACCTCCCAAACAGGGGAGGCGCTCATGCGTGACTTTATTCGCTCCAGAAATTTTTTAATTGGGGCTGGTTTTGCCATTCTGCTTGGGGGGCTGGCGGTAGCGCAGTTCACGCTGAATCCCGGGAGTCGACCATTTCAAAGGGGGCAGGACACCGCTGTCGGTGATACAGCGGAAGCGCCGCGTTTTGAAGTTGATCCGTTATGGCCAAAGCCGTTGCCCAACCACTGGGTGCTGGGCACTGTAATCGGTGTTTCGGTCGACGCTGACAATCATGTCTGGATCATTCATCGCGGTTCTGCATCACTCAGCATCAAAGAAAACCAACTTGAAAAAGGTATAGGTGAATGCTGCGCCGGTGCGCCCCCGGTGCTGGAGTTTGACCAGGAAGGTAATCTGTTGCGCCATTGGGGCGGGCCTGGGGCAGGTTATGAATGGCCGGATTCAAATCACGGCATTTTTGTCGATCATAAAGGCACTGTCTGGATCGGCGGCGGCGGAGGTGCGGATTCTCATATTCTGAAATTCACCAAGGACGGCAAGTTCCTGCAGCAGATCGGCAAGAAGGGCGCGCGCCGCCGCGAGGGCGCCGCCGCCGGCGCTGGCGATGCTGAATATCTGGCCCGAATCGGCGCCGGTGCTGCGGCAGGCTATCAAGCCAACAGCAACGACACAGCGAATTTCGGCCGCGTCGCCAAGATCTCGGTCGATGCCAAGACCAACGAGGCCTATATCGCGGACGGTTATCTCAACAAGCGCGTCGCGGTTCTGGATGCCGATACTGGCCAGATGAAGCGCTGGTGGGGCGCCTATGGCAACAAACCCGACGATACACCGCTGCCCGCCTATGAGCCGGGTCAGCCTTTGCCGCAGCAATTTCGTACGCCGGTGCATTGCGCTGACATGTCGGTCGACCGGATGATCTATGTCTGCGACCGCGCCAACAACCGACTGCAGGTCTTCACAGCGGAAGGCAAGTTCGTCAAGGAAGCGGTTTATGCCGCGAATACCAAGAGTGATGGCGAGGTCTTTGATGTCGCTTTCTCCAACGACCCGGATCAGCGTTTTCTGTTCCTGGCTGGCGGGATCAGTAACAAGATCCGTGTCATCGAGCGGCAGACGCTAAAGGAGGTCACCACCTTCGGCGATGGCGGCCGCCAGCCAGGGCAGTTCAATACCCCGCACAGCCTCGCTGTCGACCAGCAGGGCAATCTCTATACGACGGAGACCTATGAAGGTAAGCGCGTCCAACGCTTTCTGCTGAAGGGCCTGGCGAACGTCGCGAAGAACCAGGGCGTGGTGTGGCCGTCGCGATAGGCTAAGCTCCGCTTATAATCATTATGGGCAGGGTTTTCGCGGCGTTTTGCGTCTTAGTGATTGGTGGTCTGCTGCCGAGCACGGGGCCAGCAGCGGCGCACGACATTCCTTCCGAAACCGTCGTGCGCATGTTCGCCAAGCCGGAGGGGCGCGAGCTGCGGGTGCTGGCCCGCATGCCGCTAAAGGCGGTCCCGGATGCGGAACATCCCCGCAAAGAACGAGATTTTGTCGATCTCGCCAAAGCCGAGCCTTTCCTGCGCGATGCCGCAAGGCAGGGAATGATCGACAAGCTTGAGATCTATGAAGATGGAAGATTACTGCCCGCGCCCACCATCGTGGCGGCGCGGATGTCGCTGGAATCCGATCGCTCCTTCACCACCTACGACCGTGCGCGGGCGCATCTACAAGGTGATTTGCCGGCGAGTCAGACGCTCTATTGGGAGCAGGGACTAGTCGATGTCGAACTGATCTATCCCATCCGCTCGGCGCAGGCGAAATTCATCATCCATGCCGCTTTCGGCCGGTTGGGGATTCGCGAAGTCACCAGTCTGCGATTTATCACGCCGGATGGCGCAGTTCGAGCCTATGAGCTGGAAGACAATGCAGGGCCAGTCGAGATGGAACCCGGCCTGTGGAACGCGGCGTCACGCTTCGTGGTGATGGGCTTTCATCACATCCTGGACGGCACCGACCATCTCCTGTTCCTGCTTTGCCTTGTCATTCCCTTCCGGCGCCTTGCGCCGCTGGTCGCCATTATCACCGCCTTCACCATTGCCCATTCCATCACCCTGATCTCCGCTGCGTTCGGCTTTGCGCCCACCGTCCTTTGGTTCGTGCCGCTGGTGGAAACGATGATTGCGGCGTCCATCTTCTACATGGCGCTGGAAAATATCGTGGTCGCCAGGCCCACCCGTCGCTGGATACTGACCTTCTGTTTTGGCCTGGTGCATGGCTTCGGCTTCTCTTTCGCGCTGCAGCAGTCCCTGCAATTTGCCGGCGATCATCTGCTACTGTCGTTGCTGGCCTTCAATCTTGGCGTCGAGCTGGGTCAGTTGCTGGTGCTGTGCATCGCACTGCCGGCGCTGGCGCTGCTGTTTCGCTCCGTCGTGGCCGAACGGGTGGGGATCATAATTCTCTCCGCCATCGTGGCGCATCAGGGCTGGCACTGGATGGCCGAGCGGCTTGCCGTGCTGTGGCAGTTTCCATGGCCCAACTTCACTATGGAGGCTGTCGCAAGTCTGCTGAACTGGTTGATCGCCGCCGTGATGCTTGCTGCCCTGGTTTGGCTGGCGTCGCTGGGGATGGCGCGCTGGCTTCCTCACGGTTGGGATTCGCCGTCCGACAACCGGACGTGAGACTGACTGGCACCCACTGTGTGTTGCAGTTGCAATGTTAGTTTATGAGCGGCGTTGCGCTAACTGGCCGCCTGCGTACTGCCCCGGCAGGCCATTCAAGATACTTTTCCGCTCGGGCTGAGGTGGGTCGGTTTCCCGGCCGTGAAATACCTGCATGCGTACTTCGGCATCTGACACGAGGAGAAAGAACACGCCGCCAATCCCCGATGATTGCGGTTTGCTTTCTTCAGCTAATTGTCTCTCCAACATGTAATGTTTTCGCAACATGCAAAATCATCTTTACCATAGTTGACTTCGGCGTAACTTTTTAACTTGAAGAGATTGGAATTTATTACATACTTGAGACGAATTAGATTCTAATTTTTTTAAAAAAAAAAATAAATCAGGGAGAATTTCAGTGAAAAACAGAATTTTGAGAGCAATCCTTCATGGTACCGCTTCAGTTCTCGCTATTGGTGCGTCGGTAGGCGCTGTTCAGGCGCAGCAAATGGAAACAGTTACAGTGACTGGCGCGCGCGCATCGGTGATGAACGCTTTGGAACTGCGCCAGAACGCGACCCAGTCTATCAATTCGATCGTGGCCGAAGACATCGGCAAATTGCCCGACCAGACACTGGTCGAGGCGCTGCAGCACGTCACCGGTATCGCCATCAACCGCGGTGGCTATGAGCCCAGTGCAGTCTTGATCCGTGGTCTGCCTGACAACCAAACCTTGGTTAATGGTCGCCAGATCTTCACCGCCACCGGACGCACTATTAGTCTTCCGTCATTCTCGGCAGAAATGCTTGCCCGTGTGGATGTGCACAAGACGTCCTCGGCTACTGATATTTCCGGTGGCGTCTCGGGCGTGATCAACGTCTTCTTGCGCCGCCCCTTCGACTTCGATGGGTTCACAGCTGCGGGTGGAACTTCCCTCAATCTGCCCACACTGGCGTCGGTGCTCGATCCTGCAGGTTCGTTCCTTATCAGCGATCGCTGGAAGACAGGCATCGGTGAAATCGGCGCGCTTCTGAACGTATCCTGGCGCAACGACCACAATCGCGAAGAGTCTGTTAATCCGGAAAATCGTGCCACCACCACAAGCAATGGCGTAATCGGTTCGACGGTACCGGGAAAGTATGACGACCCCAATAACATCAATCTGGGTTGTACCAGCGCCACGTTCTCCGGTTGCCCGCAGCGCAACCTGACGGCAACTAGCCCAATCCGATATTATCCCAACGGCCAGTATGCCTCAGTGCTGAGTGGCTCCAGCGCATATCAGCGCAATGGGCTAGTGGAACGTGCCTCATTAAACAGCGTGGTCCAGTGGCGCCCGATTGAGGGAATGGAGTTCTTCGCGGAAGCGTTCTACACGCGGCTGCGCAATTTTGTCGCGACCGACTTCTTCGTCTCCCAGCAACAAAACTGCAATAACGCCGCCAAGACCACCACCTTCCCAGGCACGTTCTTCATGGAAACCACCAACTGGGGCTGCCTTGCTATAACCTCAAACCAGCCTCAGAAGAGCAGGGAAGACACGGCACAGTTTGCGTCCGGCGGCCATTGGGACATCACCCAAAATCTGCGTCTCACGACCGAATGGTCAGGAACTATGTCCAAGACCAGCTCGCGCACCAACGTTCTGGATGCCATGTACAACATGCCGCGCGACGCAGTCAGTTCGCGCGTTTCACCTGGCGGCGCTGGCGGCATAAGATGGGATTATACGACCACCAACCACCAGAACTTAGATGGTCTTTACTATAACCAGTTTTACGACAACTGGAATGATGCCAAAGGTGGCGCCTGGGATGGTCGCCTCGACCTGAATTATATCCCACAGTTCGAATCCAAAATGCTGTCTTGGATCGAGAGTGTGGATGTCGGCTATCGCTACAATTACCGCAATGCTAACAATTCCGGTCCGGCGGGTGGTGGTGTTGGCTGTACACCCACCTCGCGTGGTACGGCCTCGTCGGGTGCCAACAAATATCTCGTCGCGGCCTACGACAGTCCAGCCTGCGTCGCATTTCGCAACGCAGCGTCAATCAACGGCGTCTCCTATAACTCGGTTCTGGCGGGCGAAGGTACGATGGCGGCAGCTATCGCAGCGCGTACCGCGGGCCACAACGCAGTTGGTGATCCGCTCGCGAATGGCGTGTCAAACCTACTCCAGATTGGCGGCGTCAACCTGACTTCTCAGTCTAAAGATGCCACCCGCCGCACTCATGGTAACTTTTTCGGTGGTGAATTTGGTCTGACATCTTGGGCAACACCGAATGAGACTTGGTTGCGCCGTGACGCCGAGATAGTTCGCAACACGATGGGTTATTCCGGCCTGCCCGAGAAGAGCCCTGCCACCAGCTATATCGTGGCCGAAGGCAGCAACGACGTTTACCTCAAGACTAACTACAATTTTTCAGCCTTGAGTTTTCCGATTGACGGCAATATCGGCGTTCGCTGGGTGACGACGCGTCTAAAGCAGATCGGCGCGAATTCTATCTACACGCCCCAGTATACAAACCCACCGACAAACACAGCTGTTGACCCGTCCTGTCTCACTTGCGTTGTTTATAAGACAAATGTCGCGGTGAAGAGTACCTACGACCTGATGCCCAGCATCAACGCACGCGTCACGCTGAGCGACGGCCTTTTCCTTCGTCTTGCAGCATCAAAAACCATCACGCGTCCAACTTTCACCCAGACAAACCCAGCGGAACGCGTGACTGCGGCGACGGCCAACGTCTCGGGATCAATCACGGCTGGCAATCCGGGCCTCGCGCCGATCAAGTCGTACAACGTTGACGCGGATGTTTCCTACTACTGGGGCAAGGGCAACAGCCTTACCTTCTCCGTGTTTCACCGCGACGTTGCTGGCTATATCCAGACCCAGACAGCCCAGGTATTTGTCGATGGCTTGGCCTATAACCGCAACCAGCCAGTTAATCTTCTGAACAGCAAGGTTCGGGGCGTCGAGGCTAGTTATTCCCAGTTCCTCGACTTCCTCCCAGGTTTCTGGGCCAATTTCGGATGGGACGTGAACGGCACTTACATCGACGGTAAGTTCAACAACATCCGTAAGTTCCAGGTGAACACCGCGGGCATCTATGAAGATGGCCCGCTGTCAGCACGTGTCTCCTGGACCTGGGGTGGCAAGTACCAAGAAGGCACGATTGTTGGTACCCAGCCCAACTATCTATTTGTTATGCCGAGAAACAATCTGGATGCGTCGATTAACTACGACCTGACAGACAGCCTTACCGTTGGAATTGATGCCTCCAATATCCAGGGGAGCCGTTATCGCTCCTTCGCGCACGCACCTGGTGGGGACGTCGATATGGAAAGCAACGTCTTAGCTTACCATCTGCGCCGGTTCGACAGGACCGTGGCTATGTCTCTGCGTTACCGCTACTAAGATTTTATCCTGGCCCGCCAAAAGCGGGCCAGGATATTTTTTACTAGTGCTATGAATCTGAGCGCCTAAAATTATCTCGGCGTCTTTTTATCTATTACTATTCGAAGCATATAAAATATGCGGCCTGGTATGCGGCGTACGATGCTTTTATTTCTGCTCTATATTTTCACGGACGCATCACTTGTACGGCGTCAGAGCCTATAAGACAGAATTGGGCTTTTAGCTAAGGAAGGAATTTGGTCTCATCGCCGTGCGAAAGTACGATCGATCAGAACCAAAACCACCAATCTCAAAGCGCCTGCAGAAGGTATCCTGAAGGACATTCGCCGCGTCTCACGCAGACATTGTTCCGCGGCGGGGCCAGCGAAAATAATGTCGCTCGATGTCACCTATCATTAAGCTCCTGCCAACATCTTCTCCTACAAGAGCCGCTTTCTAGGACCCCTCCGACCCCGGAATAATCAGGCTGGTGCGCGTCGATGAGGTCACCGATATCACGCGGAATGTAACATTGCTGCCTCCGGATCGGGTTGCCTCGTTCGCCTTCAAGGCCGGTGCTGGGAAATTCGTGCCGCTCTTCGAGGGTCGGGTAAAGGTGCTGTAGTGGCATTCGCTGCCGGTACCCATGCGCACAGTGGTTTAGCCATAAACCATGGCCGTATAAGAG
>CANFDA010000024.1 GCA_947445215.1 Alphaproteobacteria bacterium
CCATCCTCGGACGCCTTGTGCCACTCGCCCGGCACCGGGCCGACGCTGCCCGGCACCACCGCGACATACGTGGGTGCACCGAAACGCGCGAAGGACGCTTCATAGCGGACGCGCACCGAATCCAGGTCAGTGATCTTGGCGGACGATTGGGGTTGCCAGAATGCCAAATCGTGCTCGCGGGAAGCTGCGAAGCAACCTTAATGAGGGTGACTCAAAAGAGAAAGGCAGGACGCCTTTTGGCGGCCTGCCTTTCTGCTTGATGGTTAAAGGCCCCCCTTCGCGTGCGAATCACACTGGAAGGGGAGGGGGCCGTAGCTGGCAGGGCGCTTGCGCCCGTCGCCAGCGAAGGACGGAGGGGTTCGAGACTAAGCGGCCTTCTGGCCTTAGATGGTTTTCAGCTCCGGCGCGTTGATGGTGATGCGGCGGGGCTTCTTCTCTTCCGGCACGATGCGCTCCAGCTTGACATGGGGCAGGCCGTTCTCGAGATGGCGCCCTTCACCACCACATGCTGGGCGAGCTGGAACTGGCGCTCGAAAGCGCGTCTGGCGATGCCCTGGTGGAGATAGTCGAGCTTGTCGCCCTCTTCGCGCTTGCCGCTGACCGTGAGGACGGTGTCCTTCACTTCGACGCCGAGATCCTTCTCGGTAAAGCCAGCGACGGCGATAGTGATGCGATAATGGTCTTCATCGTTGCGTTCGATGTTGTAGGGCGGATAGCCCGGCGCACCTTCGGCGGTCTCGAGCAGATTAAGCAGGCGGTCAAAGCCGATAGTGCCGCGGAAGAAAGGGAATAATCGCTACGCATGGCCAACCTTTTGAAGCGTTGTGTTTGCAACCAGTGCCAGGACGGCCAGCCGGACAGGCTGGAAATAGGAACCGGCCAAAGAGCTTCAACCCCTTGAAAAAGCCCCGCAGCGTCCTAAAACCGGGCCATGCAGGCGGCAGGCGCGATTTTCGAACCTTTCTTTTTCAAGGCAGGAACCGTAAGGCTGCGGGCGGCGCGCTTTGCCGCCGATCCAGAGGTTCCCGCGCGCGGTGCCTGCGTGTTGCTGGGCGGCCAGACAGAATTCATCGAGAAATATTTCGAAGTCATCGACGAATTGCGCGGTCGCGGCTTTGCGGTGGCGACCTTCGACTGGCGCGGCCAGGGCGGCTCGGACCGGCTGCTGACTGAAGACAGCCGCAAGAGCTATGTGACCGACTTCGCCGCGTATGACGGAGACCTCAGCGCTTTCATGGCTGAGATCGTGGCTCCGATGGGCGACGCGAAAGCCTTCGCCCTTGCCCATTCGATGGGCGGGCACAATCTGTTGCGCCTTCTGGTTCGGCACCCCGAAACCTTCACCCGGGCGATACTGACCGCGCCGATGGTGGCGGTGTCCTTTCGCGGTTATGCGGCGTGGATGGTGTCGCTGATCACGGCGGTGCAAAACTGGACAGGCGGCGGCACGGGCTGGGTCTGGGGCATGGAAGCCCGCGATCCTCACACCATGACATTCACCACCCAGATGGTGACATCGGACGAAGCCCGCTTCGCCCGCGTCCAGCAAATCCTGCGCGAGCAGCCCAGCCTGCGGCTGGCGGGTGCGACCTGGAGCTGGCTAGCGGCGGCGATGCGTTCCATGGCCTGGCTGAAGTCACAGGCGCCCGGCATCAGGACGAAGCTCCTGCTGATCGGCGCGGGTAATGACCGCATCGTGGTGACGGCGCAAACCAAGGCTTTCGCCGCCCGCCTGCCCAACGCCCGCTATATCGAGATCGCGGAGGCGGGCCATGAACTGCTGCTGGAGCGCGACATGATCCGCGCCGAGTGGTGGGCAGCGGTGGATCGCTTCCTCGCCGAACCCTGAAAAGACCATGACCCGATGATCATTGCGGATCACCGGGGCAGGGCAACCTTACGGACGTTCTTAAGCCCGTAAATTACTTACTGGGCCGGAGCGGCAAGCGTCGTGTTGGACGCCCGGATCTTGCGGGTGGCGGGCGCAATCACGCGCAGCGCAGCGGTGGTCTTAGCCGGAGCGCTGTTGTCCGCCACCTCATCATTGTTTGCGGCATCATGGAGTAGGTATAGACGCCGGCGGCGCCCAGCATCAGCGCAACGACAAGCATACCGATCACCTTGCAATTCTTGTTATCGCGCTCCAGTTCGTCCGGATTGCGATGGAAGCCGCCCAGGCCTTCGCCGGCCTCTTCCAGGGCGTAGCTGTCCTTCACGATCGTATCATCGTTATCGCAAAACACCGTTTCGGCGTGGACGGTATCGTTCGACGATTCAAAGCTGTTGTTGCGCATACCCATGTTTTTATCTCCTGGAGTTCACAAAAAAGCTGCAGGGGATGAACGAGGCAAGCGTTAATGAGGTTCAGGAAATAGATAACTAAGTAGGATAAGGTATCTTTTCGGGCTTTTTCGGGCTTTGTGACGCAAAAGCGGCGAAGGGCTGGCGGTATAACGGTGTAAACCGCCGCTACTTCAGAAGGGCGATCACCTGCGCATGTATGCGCTTGTCGCCGCACGCCAGCACGGCGTCCCCATCAAGCCACACGCCGCCCTGCCAGTTGCTGATGACGCCGCCCGCGCCTTCTACCACCGGCACCAGCGCCGCGATGTCCCAAGGCTTGAAGGCGCCTTCGACGATGACATCGACAAAGCCCATCGCCAGCATGGCGAAGATGTAGCAGTCTCCATGATAGCGGGTGAACCGCGCCTGTGCCTTAACGCGTTCGAAACCGGCGATCTGCTCAGGCGACATATAGGCGGACGGATCGGTGGCGCAGAGCACAGCGTCTTTCAGGTCGGCACAATCGCGCACATGCAGCGGCGTGACGCGGCCCACCTGATGCAGCTCGGTACGTCCATTGACGCCGATGAAGCGTTCGCCGAGCACTGGCTGGTCAATAATGCCCAGCACGGGCACTTCGTCCTTCTCCAGCGCGATCAGCGAGCCCCATTCATGGCGGCCGGTGATGAAGCAGCGGGTGCCGTCCACCGGATCGAGCACCCAGCGCCAGCCCGAGGTGCCGGGCTTGGCGCCATATTCCTCACCCAGGATGGCGTCGTCGGGCCGCTCGGCATCGAGGATGGCACGGATGGCGCGCTCGCCGCCCTTGTCGGCTTCCGTCACTGGATCAAAATCATTCTCCAGCTTGTTCACGATCTCGATGCGCTGGCGGAAAAAGGGCCGGATCACCGCGCCGGAGGCTTCGCAGAGACGGTTGGCAAGCTTGATGGTTTCCGGATCGACGATGTTCATGGGCAAAGCCTAACCGTAGCGCAGCTTGAGATAAAGGATGCTTCCGGTGAGGCAGAAGCTGACCGCATTGGCCAGGATCAGCGGCCCATCTCCGATCAAGACGCCATAAATCAGCCAGAGAAAGATCCCCAGCACCAGCAGCGAGAACATCGGCAGAGAAATGTCGCGGGTCGAACGGGTGCGCCAGGCGCGCACAAGCTGCGGCAGGAAGGAAATGGTGGTACAAAGACCCGCCAGCGCGCCCAGCAGGGCAACCGTGTCCGACATCGTCTCATCAATCCCGCAAGGCCAGCCTGATGGCGCCAAGGCCCAGAAGGCCTGATATCAGCGATCCCACCAGCACGCCCAGCTTGGCGGCATCCTGCAAGGCGGGTTCGCGGAAGGTGAGCGCGCCGATGAAGAGGCTGATGGTGAAACCGATGCCGCAAAGAAGCGAGATGCCGTAAAGCGCGCGCCAGGAAATCTCTGGCGGCAAACGGCCCAGGCCGAGCTTCACAGCCGCCCAGGTGACACCGAAGACGCCGATCTGCTTGCCGAAGAAAAGCCCCGCCGCCACGCCCAGCGTCACCGGCTGTGCCAGTGTGCTCAGACCCAGCCCCGCCAGCGACACCCCCGCATTGGCGAAGGCGAAGATCGGCACGATGCCAAAGGCCACCCATTTGTGCAGACCAGGCTCCAGTTTATTGGACGGCGAACCCGCCAGCGTTTGCGACGGCATGACGAAAGCGAGAATGACTCCTGCCAGAGTAGCGTGGATACCGGATTTCAGGACGAAAACCCACAGCACCAGGCCCAGCAGCAGATAGGGCCACACTACCGTGACACGGGCGCGGCTGAGACCGAAGATCACCGCCGCTAGCAACGCCGCGCCGGCCAGCCAGGGCAGCGCCAAGTCCGAGCCATAGAACAGCGCGATGATCAGTACCGCCAGCAGATCGTCGATGATGGCCAGCGCGGTGAGGAAGACTTTCAGCGCCAAGGGTGCGCGCGATCCGAACAGGGCCAGCACGCCCAGCGAGAAGGCGATGTCGGTGGCGGTAGGGATCGCCCAGCCATGCAGCGCGGTTTCGCCGCCGCGATTGATCACAACATAAATCAGGGCGGGGGCGGCCATTCCGCCCAGCGCTGCCAGCCCAGGCAGGACGCGGCGCGGCCAGGTAGAGAGTTCGCCGCTTTCCAGCTCGCGGCGGATCTCCAGCCCCACCAGCAGGAAGAACAGGGCCATCAGCCCGTCATTGATCCAGTGATGGATGCTGAGGCCGCCGACATAGGCATGCAGCGTATCGAGATAGGCGGGCGCCAGGGGTGAATTGGCGGTCAGCAGCGCCAGAATAGTCGCGGCCAGCAGCAGAATGCCGCCAGCCGCTTCGCATTGGAAGAATTTCCCGAACATGCCGCCCTGCTTCGGAGAAAATCCTACCAAAGCTAGCCAGCGAGCGCGAGCCTTTTAGGCATCCGCAGCTTGCTTGGCGCGCTTGCGCATGTGCGGCAGAAGCTCGCGCTTGCGCAGGCGGATATTCTGCGGCGTGACCTCGACAAGCTCATCGTCCTGGATGTAGGCCATCGCCTGTTCTAGCGTCATCAGCACGATGGGCGTCAGCTTGACGGCCTCGTCCTTCGACGTGGTGCGGATGTTGGTCAGCTGCTTGGACTTGAGCGGGTTGACGTCCAGGTCATTGTCCTTGGCGTTCTGACCGATGATCATGCCCTGATAGACCTTGGCGCCCGTCGTAATGAACAGCTTGCCGCGCTCTTCGATGTACCAGAGGCCATAGGTCACCGCTTCGCCCTGCTCGGTCGAGATGAGAACGCCGTTGATGCGGCCGCCGACGCCTCCCTTGTGCGGGGCGTATTCCAGGAACATGCGGTTCATGACGCCGGTGCCGCGCGTGTCTGTGAGGAATTCGCCGTGATAGCCGATCAGGCCGCGCGCCGGGCCGTGGAAAACGATGCGGGTCTTGCCGGCCCCGGTGGGGCGCATGTCGGTCATCTCGCCCTTGCGCTGCGAAATCTTCTCGATGACGATGCCGGTATAGGCGTCGTCGACATCGACGGTGACTTCTTCGATCGGCTCCAGCTTCTCGCCATTTTCCGTCTTCATCACCACGCGCGGGCGGCTGATGGAAAGCTCGAAGCCTTCACGGCGCATGGATTCGATCAGCACGCCCAGCTGCAATTCGCCGCGGCCCGACACTTCAAACGCGCCGTCGCCGGTCTCCGCGACCTTGAGCGCGACGTTGCCTTCGGCTTCGCGGATCAGGCGCTCGCGGATGACGCGGCTCTGCACCTTGTCGCCTTCGCGGCCGGCATAGGGGCTGTCATTGACCGAAATCGTCATGGACAGGGTCGGCGGATCGATGGGATGCGACGGAATCGGCTCGGCCACGGTCATGTCGCACAGCGTGTCGGCGACGGTTGCGGTCTCCAAACCGGCGATAGCGACGATGTCGCCGGCTTCGGCGCGCTCCACCGGCACTCGGGCTAGGCCGCGGAAGGCCAGCAGCTTGGTGATGCGGGTCTTTTCGATCACTTCACCGGCGCCGTTCAGCGCCTTGATGTTGCGGGCCATGGTGACGACGCCCGATTCAATGCGGCCCGTCAGGATGCGGCCCAGGAACGGGTCAGCTTCCAGAGTGGTGACCAGCATCTTGAAGGGGTGCTCTTCGCTGGCCAGCGCCTGCGGCTTGGGCGGCGGCACGTCTTCGACGATGCGGCGGAAGAGCGGGGTCAGGTCCTTGCGCTCGTCTTCCAACTCGTTGACGGCCCAGCCGTTGCGGCCCGAGGCGTAGAGGTGATGGAAGTCGAGCTGGCTGTCATTGGCTTCCAGCGCCAGGAACAGGTCGAAAATGGATTCCAGCGTTTCGGCGGGCTGGGCGTCGGAGCGGTCGATCTTGTTGATGACCACGATGGGCTTGAGCCCCAGCTTCAGCGCCTTGGCGAGCACGAACTTGGTCTGGGGCATGACGCTTTCGGCCGCGTCTACCAACAGCACGACGCCGTCCACCATGGAGAGAATGCGCTCCACTTCGCCGCCAAAGTCGGCATGGCCGGGGGTGTCGACGGCGTTAATGCGCACGCCATTCCATTCGACCGAGGTGCACTTGGCCAGGATGGTGATGCCACGCTCGCGCTCCTGATCATTGGAGTCCATGGCCCGCTCGGCCATCTGCTGGTTCTCGCGAACCGAGCCGGACTGCTTCAGCAGCTGGTCCACCAGGGTGGTCTTCCCATGGTCAACATGGGCGATGATAGCAATATTACGAATATCCATGGCGGGAAAACTCTCGGAAGCGAAGATAGGGGGTTAGCGGGCGCTAATAGGCATGTGCTGCGGTGCAGAGCAACAGAATGGGGCATCAAAAGTATGCAAACTGGTACAATTGTGACAAACTTTTCAGCTAAATTAAGGGCTTCGAATGAGCTAAAATACTGATATAAATATTTTTTAAGCTCCGGGCCGCATGGTGCCGCCTTCCGGCTGGCGTAGTGATAAAGCGGGGGCGGATTCCCTAGGTCGGACTGACGCAGACTTTAAACAACCTAAGGCCTGCTAGATCAGGGCATGATTTCGCAAACTCTTCCGCCCAAATCTCAGGCTAAAGCAGCTGCGAGCCGCCGGCGCTACCTTCTGATCGGCCGCAGCGGTGCTGGTCGTCGTGATCGCCACCCATTTATGTGGTCCGGATTAAGTTTTGGTGCATTGCTTCTTACTTGGTCATTGCCGACCGGGGGTGAAGCGTTGCTTTGAAAATATAAGAGGATCTGCATATGGCCGTACTCTGACGAATTTTTGTACCGCGGGCATATAGCCAAGCTTCACCCCATTTGGACCAAATAAAGGCCATTTAATTGTTTTTTTATGACGGCGGATAAAAAGTCCATCTGGTCTAAGTCCTATAATAAAATGTAGAAAAATGTTTTTTAGAGACACTGTTCAGTACGCGTAGTAGATTCACGAAAAGTGACGTTAAATATATAAGGAAATTTGTGACTGCTTTTGGAAAGAATTCCCTATCACGCAACCTCGCTGTTGGCGCGTTTGGTATTGCAGTCTCCACTTGTATGACAGAGCCAGCGCTCGCACAGCGCGATCAGTCTGAAAATTCAGCACCAAAGTTGACAAATACCGAATCCGAATTGTGGGTCGGCCCCGGTATCACATCCTACCCCTCAGAATTTTTTATGGCCGCCAATGCCTCTAATGCCCGAGATATGCTTGCTCGTTTGCCAAGCTTCACATTTATTGGCGGGAGTTCCTCGACACGAGGGTTTTCCGGCAGCGCCGGCAATGTGTTGGTCGACGGTGCAGCACCTTCTAGTAAAAGCGTGACCCTAGACGAGGTACTTCAACGAATACCTGTAAGTAACGTCGCAAGAATAGACGTGATTAGAGGCGGTACTGCGGGGATTGATATGCAGGGATACCCTGTTGTCGCCAACGTCATCCGAAAATCTGTGGAGAAGAATTCAGGCGAAGCAGCCTCAGAGACGAGCGGTTTGATTGAGGTCACGCCCAGCGTAAATAAACTTGGCCAGTATCAGACTACTGGGAGAGCCGCGATTGCTCATCGCACTGAACATTTGTCTTTTGACGTTTCAATTGATGCCGAAAGCAACGCTCAGGGGCCAGGGGCTGGGCGCAGTGGCAATATGGGAGGTGCCGTCCCCGGTGGCGGTGGCGGTGGCGGTGGCGGTGGCGGTGGCAGTCGTGGCGTTTCCGCTTCAGGTAATAATGGGTTTCAGGCAAAATTTGACAAGCTTGGTAGCTTAATAAACTCTGGCAATTATCTGACGGACGCCTACGAATACAAATATTCCAGTGATGGAGTGGCTGAGTATCGCCATGACTGGCTCGGAACCTTCCGTTTGAATGCAAGCGCTGGTACACAAAAAGAAAGAATCAATACTTATTATTTCGCCACCGATGCCCAAAAAGTTCAGACGATACAAGCTAGCCCTTCGCTGAGCATTAATAAAGACTATGAGCTTGGCGCTAACTATGAAGGGGGTTACGGCGGCTACGCCGTGACAGCGCTTGGTCTTTACCGTCGCGCCTTTCCGATAAGTACTTCCAATAATATTACAACTTCGACGGAATCTGGTAGCAATGCTCCGAACGGGGAAACCCTCGCGAGGGCCACTCTGCGGAAAGAGTTTTTTCCCTGGCTTACGCTTCAAGCCGGCGCTGAAGGCGCCCTCAATTTCCGCGACACCAATTCCTTCCTCATCATTGGCGGAATTTCGCAGCTGTTGCCGAACTCAAATGTTCGCGTCGAGGAAAGTCGCGCTGAGTTCTCTGGAACAGCAAATATTTCTCTCTGGCCAGAGCTTCGGACTGAGCTTGGCGTGCGTTATGAAACCTCCGTCATCAGTCAGATCGGCGATACTAATCAGGAGCGCGCCTTCGCATTTGTGAAACCCCGCGTCATTGCCACCTATGACCTGACTACGAACACCCAGTTGCGATTTCGGGCTGAACGACGCATCGGACAGTTAGATTTTGGTTCTTTTTCTGCTTCCAATGACGCGACCATAGGTACCGTTACCGCCGGCAATGCCAATCTAGAGCCGGAAAGATCTTGGGAATATGAGGGTGCGATTGAATATAATTTCTGGAAAAAGGGTGCGGCGTCCCTCACCTATCTCCATTCAAATATTCAAAAAATTAATGACCGAATTGTTGTTATCACACCCACGAAAACTTATGACGCGCCTGGAAATATTGGAGATGGCACGCGAGATAGGATCACTATTAATGCAGTTCTTCCCTTTGACGAACTTGGTTTAGACAATCTTCGGTTCACGGCAAATCTTAGCTGGACCTGGTCGGAGCTCACCGATCCTGTTACTGGAAAACTGCGCGGTACCTCTTCTGAATTTCCATTCTATAGCAATTTTATGTTGTCGCAGGATATCCCAACATGGAATTCGAGCTTTGGCTTTTCAGGCGGTATAAATCCCCGGCGGACTACTTACTTGTTAAAAGAGTTACGATACGAAAAGGGCCAGCCTCGCACTATGATATACTGGAACTGGAGGGCCAAGCCGGACCTTCTTCTTAATATAAGCCTTGAGAATATTATTAAGCGCCAGCGCGTCCGCGAAAGAATACTTTTCACGACTAGTCGAGCGCAGATGGATTTGTACGGCACCGAAACATTGCGAACGGTACTGCCGCCCGTCTTCCGCGTTCAGTTGCGCAAGACTTTTTAGTTTCTAAAAATAAGACTTCTTTTTAGAAGTCCCCGCCCCAGTTGTGAGCGTCACTTAGATTACTATGATTGGCCCTCATTAGGTGGTCAGGATTTAGCGTTAGTGCATTGCTGCCTCCTTGGTCATTTCCGTCCGGAGGTGGAGCGTAGTGCAACCGGAAGACGGCAATGGCGGCGTCGCGGTTTCTGGGGCCGGTGGTCGGTAGCCGAGGCTGCCGTGCGGACGGGTCGTGTTGTAATTCCGTCACTATGCTTCGATCAGCACTTTGGCTTCGGCAAGACTGTAAAAGACCACGCCTTTTAAAGCCCGTCACGCAGCGCCCCATTTAACCTTACTTCATAGTTATTCTCCCGGGGCGATGCCGGGGTATGTAAAACATCCTCAACCCCGACCTGGGCTAGCAATTAAGCTGCTTCTAGCCGCGTTACCGGCTGTCGGCTTCCGCCGCGTGGACCGCAATCAAGTCGATGGCGGTGTCCTCGCCGGGCTGCCAGCCCAGGCTGGCACGCACCGACCACAGATCGCGTGAGTCCAGGTGGGCGGGCGCGCCGGGGCCGTAAATGTTGCGGGTCCAGCCGTCATGGCGGACCCAGTCGCCTGCCAGGCGAAAGCCCAGTTCGCCATCGACCAGCGTCAGGTTCACCATCGCCTTCACTTCGGCGGCGTTGTAGTTCCCGGAAGTGCCCGAGAAGCTGGCCGATTGTTCTTAAAGCTGTGGCCGGGCGGTGAAGACATTAACCGCGCCGCCGGTGGCGCCTCGCCCATAGAGGGTTGATTGCGGCCCCTGCAGCACCTCGATCCGCTCTAGGTTGTAGAACTGGTCGGAGTCGATGGGCGGCACCGCGCAATAGACATCGTCGATGTTGAAGGCGACGCCGAACTCGCTGTCTGCCGAAATTACCTGCGTGCCGACGCCGCGGATGGAGAAGTTGGAGCTGGTGAAGTTGTTTTTGGTGTAGTTGACGCTGGGCGTGGCGAACTGGATGTCGCGCACCCCTTCGATCCGCCGCTGGGAGATGTCGGCCGCCTGGAAGGCGGTCACCGCCATCGGCAATGCCCGGAGGTCCTCCAGCCGGCGTTCGGCCGACACCGTCACCGTTTCGATCACCTGGGCAGAGGCAGACGCAGCCAGGACGGGCAACGCGGCGCCCGCCAGCAACCAGGCATATATATGGGCGGTTCGGCCTGCGCGGCGGAGTGGAGCCATGTCTTTCCCCCTTGCCCATCGGGCCGGCGCTGAAGCCGGTCCCGCAGACTTTCTCGCCTCAGGCCAGAAAGCCTGCGAGCCGCAAGATGGTTAAGCGGCCAATATTGAAAAATCTCTAGGGACTTGGCGAGAACTCAACCGTCATTGAGAGACGGCGCGAGTGCCCGCGGCTTTAACCGTTCGAAGAGGCTGGCCAGCAGCAGGCCCGCGAGATAACCGCCCATATGGGCCTGCCAGGCGATGGCGCCATCCGCGCCCAGGAAGCCGCCGCCGATCAGGCCCACCGCCAGGTTTAGCGCCATCCATATGGCGGTGAAGCTCAGGATGGGGCGCGAAACGATCGGCGCCAGTCCAGGCTCGCCCGGCTGCGCCCAGGCGAACATGCCCGGCATCATCCGCAGACCTCCCGCCATCAGCCCCGACACCGCGCCGGAAGCTCCCACCACCGGATCCATTCCGCCCCAGTTGAAGAGCAGGAAGGTGGCCGCGCCCGCAATGCCGCACAGCAGGAAGAAGAAAATAAAGAGCGCGCCCCCGAACCGGCGGGCGACGATGGGCCCAAAGGCCAGCAGCCAAAGCGAGTTCATGACGACATGGGGCCAGTCGCCGTGGAGGAAGAGGTGGCTCACAAAGGGAACCGCCTGGTCCCACAGTGAACCAGGAAAGGCGTAGCGGGCCGGAATGAAGGCATAGATGGTGATGACGTCCGCCGACTGGGCGGGGTCCAGCGCCATGCGCCCGGCATGGGCGGCGACCAGGGCACCGATCAGCCACAAAACGATGGCAGGGGCGTGGAGAGCCGGCTGTCGCGCCGGACCGGGGTGGAGAAAGGCCATGGGCCATATCACCCGCTGGGGCCATTCGTGCCAATAGGAAACAGCGCACCGCCCCGGATCGGAGCAGAAGCGGAACACAGGGCGCCGCGCCTTTTTCCGGGCGTCTGGGGCGCGGAAAACCCTGATCCTCGCCTCGGCCCTGGCCTTCTCGGCCCCTTGCTTTCGCCCAGGACTACAGCATCTACAGCTGCAACAACTGGCAGCACCCCTACGGCAACGACCTCGCCAACGTCATCAACGGCCAGGTCACCCTGCAAACCCAGTGGTCGAACCTGAACACCGTGATCGTCTCGGTGGGTGGCGACGTCGCCCTGCAGGGCGCCGCGGCCGGTAACCTGGTCGATGTCATGACCATGAACAACACCAAGGTGGTTTCCAGCCAGTATGTCAGCCCCGACGCCGCCATTGGTTCGGACATCAACGACCAGATCTCCAATGTCTGGGGCAGCGTCGGCATCTCGAACCAGGCGGTCTGTTACGGCGCCACGGTTTCGACCGACCCGATCCTGACCTCGGTTCACAGCACCCAGGAATGCCGCTCGCTCGACCCCTCGGCGGCGATCTTCGCCTCCGTGGATGGCGTGGTAGGTGACATGGCGGTGCAGTCTCTGGCGATGGGCAACACCATGCAGACCGACAGCAACGCGCCGAACTTCCCGGTGTTCAACAACCAGATCAACAAATCGATCAGCGCCTCGACCATCAACATGAGCGCCTTCAATATCGGCGGCAGCATGAGCATGACCTCGGCGGCCATCGGCAATAAGGCGCAGATCCTGCACTACTCGACCAACGGCAACTAAGGCCGACACCGGATCCCCGACTTTTCGTGGGGCAAATGAAAAGCCGGGCTGGGACCGGGAAAGCGAAAGCTTTCCCGGTCCCTACTTTTTGGTGCCCCCATCTGTTCGCGACGCAGGCAAGCCCGCTAGCGGGCCTCTTCCCCCGCCAACGGCTCCGCCGGGCAGGGAAAGATAGCCTGCGCGTTCGCGGATTTTGCGTTTCGGGCCGCCGATGTAGTATTTGGCGGATATGAGCCTGCCCATCGACATTGACGCTTTTGCCGCAACGCCGCTGACGCCGGAGCCTTTTCCGTTCATGATGGTGCCGCGCTTCGTCAGGCCCGAGGCGATGGCCGCGATCAACGCCGACTATCCGCGGGTGACGCATCCCGGCAGCTTCTCGCTGCCGACCCTGAAATTCGGCCCGGCCTTCCGCAATTTCATGGAAGCGATCCAGGGCCCGGAATTCAACCGCACCGTGTCGGAGAAGTTCGGCGTCGATCTTTCAGAGAAACCCACCATGGTGACGGCGCGCGGCGTTTCGGCGGCGCGCGACGGCCAGATACATACCGACAGCCGCACCAAGATCATCACCGTGCTGATCTACATGAACAATGCCTGGGAGGCGGAGACCGGACGGCTGCGCCTGTTGCGCGGACCGGATGATCTCGAAGACGTGATCGCGGAAGTGCCGCCCGATGAAGGCACACTGGTGATCTTCAAAAACCAGCCCAATGCCTGGCACGGCTTCCATTCCTTCGAAGGACCGCGCCGGGTGATCCAGCTCAACTGGGTGACGGGGATGAATGTGGTCAAGCGCGAGCAGGCCCGCCATCGCATCAGCGCGTTTTTTAAAAGACTGACGGGAAAGCCGGTTCAGCCGGCGATGTGATCTTCGTAGGGATGCAAAGCACCCTGCGCATCGCGAACCTGCATTCCATTTTCTGAAATTTCCAGATGATCGCTTTCCAGCGGCACTTTGCCGAAGCCGCCGGGGATATCAAGCATATATGTCGGCATCTCCAGCCCGGACAATTCGCGACGCAACTGCTGCATCAACTCCAGGCCATCCGCGATGGCGGGGCGGAACTGCGAAGTGCCCGGCGCCAGGTCAGGATGATGCAGATAATATGGTTTGATGCGCTGTTCGACGAAGACGCGCATCAGCGCCGTCAACTTCGCCACATCGTCATTGACGCCCTTCAGCAGCACCGACTGGCTGACCAGTGGAATGCCGCCTTCGACCAGCCGCGCGATGGCGCGCCGGGCGCCGGGGCCGAATTCATTGGCATGGTTGGCATGCACCGCCACCCAGCTGGTGGCGCCCGCGCCGTGCAGCGCCGCCACCAGATCGTCCGTGATGCGGGCCGGATCGGTGACGGGAACGCGGGTGTGCCAACGCACGATCTTGACATGATCGATAGCGGCAAGGCGGGTTGAAATTTCCGCGATACGGCGCGGGGAAAGAATGAAGGGGTCGCCGCCGGTGAGGATGACCTCGCGGACTTCGGAATGCGCGGCGACATAGGCCAGGGCACGCTTGAAAGCGGCCGTTGACAGCGCGTTTTCCTTGCCCGGGCCGACGGTTTCGCGGCGGAAGCAGAAGCGGCAATAGACCGGGCAGGCCGACACCACCTTGAACAAAACGCGCCCTGCATGGCGGTGGACAATGCCCGGCACGGGGCTGTGAGCCTCGTCGCCGATGGGATCGCTGATTTCCTGCGGCAGCGTGTTCAGCTCGGCCAGGCTGGGCAGAAACTGTTGTGCGATGGGATCGTTGGGATCGGCTGGATCGACCAGCGACAGCAGGGTGGTCGAAACCGCGACGGCATATTTGCGCGCGACAAGTTCTATATTTTGCGCGGCGTCGCCGCGCGGGGCAAGACTCATACGCATTGCTCTATTCTAAGAAAGTGGAGGTGTCCATAAAACGTCACGGATGTGCGGCGCAGCCGTCGCCAGCATCACCAGCCGATCGAAGCCCAGCGCCACACCGGAGGCGGGCGGCATCTGCGTCAGCGCCGCCAGAAACTCCTCATCCAGCGGATAGCGGTCACGATACAACCGCGCCTTCTTCGTCATCTCGGCTTCCAGGCGTGAACGCTGCTCGGCGGCATCGGTCAGTTCGCCAAAGCCATTAGCCAGTTCGACACCGCAGCCATAGAGCTCGAAGCGTTCCGCCACTCGTGGATCTCGGGGTGAGACCCGCGCCAGCGCCGCTTCGCAACGGGGATATTCGTACAGCACCGTCAGGCGGCCTTCGCCCAGCTTCGGCTCGATGGTGGTAAGGATCTTGGAGAAGATGTCGGACCAGTCTTCATCATGCGCCAGTGTCAGCTTCGCCGCCCGCGCCAGCGCGTCGCGGTCTCCCAGCGTTGCCAGAAGATCAATGCCGGCATGACGGTTGAAAGCCTCTGCCACGCAAAGCCATTCGGCCTCGGCGAAAGGATCGCAGGCGCGCGCGCCATGGCGCAGCATCTTCGCGCCAGCCACCTCTGCCGCCAGCCGAGCCAACGCCAGCGTGTCGTCGATCACCGCTTCATAGCCGGTGCGCGCGCGATACCATTCCAGCATGGTGAATTCCGGTGCATGCAGCCGCCCGGCCTCGCGGTTTCGGAAGACGCGGGCGAACTCGAAAATCTTCTCCTCGCCCGCCGCCAACAGCTTCTTGGCGGCGAATTCCGGAGAGGTGTGGAGATAGACGGGATGGGCCACCCCATCGGTTCCGATCCGCTTGGTGCGGAAGGCATGCAGATGGGTCTCGTTGCCGGGCGAGGCGACCAGGGCGCCGCACTCCACCTCGGTGAAGCCCTGCCCATCGAAAAAGCCCCGCAAAGCCGCCTTGATCCGGCCCCGGGCCAAAAGCAAGGGCCGCCGGTCGGCATGGGTTTGGGCGGACCACCAGGGCATTTGAAGTTACGGCTCCTGCCTGCTAAAGACCCCGAAAATACCGCCGATTTGAGAGGTTTCCCGTGGTTTCGGTTATCGCCAGCTCTGTGCGCAAAGGCAATGTCATCGAGAAGGATGGCAAGCTCTATCTCGTCATCACGGCCGAGAACATCCATCCCGGCAAGGGCACCCCCGTCACCCACCTGGAAATGCGCCGCATTTCCGATGGCGTGAAGACCGTGGAACGCCTGCGCACCACCGACAGCATCGAGAAGGCGTTCGTCGAGCACCAGAATTTCAACTTCCTCTACCAGGACGGCGAAATGTACGTCTTCATGAACCCGCAGAGCTTCGACCAGCTGCATGTCGGCGGCGATGTGGTGGGCTATTACGCCCCCTACTTGACCGAAAACATGGAAGTGCAGCTGCAGCTGTTCGAGGGCAATGCCATCTCGATCGAAATTCCTCAGCGCGCTACCTTCGAGGTGACGGAAACCGAGCCGGTGATGAAGGGCCAGACCGCATCGGGCTCGTTCAAGCCCGCCATGCTTTCCAACGGCGTTCGCACCATGGTGCCGACCCACATCGTCGCCGGCACCCGCATCGTGGTGATGACGGAAGACGGCAGCTATGTCGAGCGCGCCAAGGATTAGCTCTCGAAGTTGAGCTCGACCATCACGCCTTCTGGATCGGGCACGAAAAGCTGTTGCAGCGCGCCGCCCGGCACGATGCGTTCCCGGAACGCGACATGGTCGAAGGGTCCGGTGCCCGCATCCGCCGCCACCGCCCGTGCCAGGCTTCCGGTCCAGGAACCTGGATGATCGGCGGCCTCGGTCAGGTTCACCACCGGCACCCCGCCCAGATAGAGCCAGTGGCCTCGGAAGGAGAAGTCGGGTCGCGGGCCTTCTTCCAGCCCGATCAGGCTTACATAGAAGTCACAGGTCGCCTGACGCTGCGTCAGCGGATGGTTACATGCTCAAGCCGGAAAACACCCATTTTCCCTTGCTTTTTTGAGCGTGTGCGGCGCCCGGCACAAGGTTAGCTGCCGATGGTGCCACCTTCAACATCCCACGCTCCCATGCTAGGGTTAGGCTTTCCAGGAAGGATTTCACCCATGAGGAAACTGATTTTGGCGGGCCTGCTGGCTGTCGCCTGCGCCACGCCCGCGTTGGCCACGCTGACCGCTGGTGAAGCGGCACCCGACTTCACCCTCAAGGGCAGCCTGGCTGGCAAGGACTTCAACTTCAACCTGAAGAGCGCGCTCGCGAAGGGCCCGGTGGTGGTCTACTTCTTCCCCAGCGCCTTTACCGGCGGCTGCGATGCAGAAGCCCATGCCTTTGCCGAGGACGCGGACAAGTTCGCCGCCGCGGGCGCCAGCATTATCGGCGTTTCCGGCGACCAGCTGGACCGCCTGCACAAATACTCCGCCGATCCGGCCTTCTGCGCCGGCAAGTTCCCGGTGGCGTCCGACGTTGATGGCAAGATCGCCACCAGCTTCAAGCTAGCTGTCAGCACGCCCCCCGCCGGCCGCAAGGATAACAAGGGCCAGGATCTGAATCACGTCATAATCGAGCGCGTCACCTATGTGCTCGGCCGTGACGGCAAGGTGCTGGCAACGATGTCTTCGGCCCTGGACAAGCTTTCGCCGATCGAACATGTCGAGAAGTCGCTCGCCATTGTGGAGGCGCAGAAGAAGTAATCCTTCCTCGGGAAATCAGCGCCCGGTGGCTTTGCGGCCGCCTGGCGTTTTTCTTTGCGGGGCGGCGCAGTCCCTGTGATGCCGCAATGCAGCAATCACGAAAATACCAGTGTTTCCAATGATTTATTGTTGCTGAAATGCCACTTAACCGTGGCGATAAAACGTCTTTGTGACAGGGGGCCGCGCGGCTTTAATCCCCCCGGGCGCAGGTTTGAGGGGGACTCAAGACCAGTCTGACAGTGCTACCCACGAGGGCCCCATGGTCAGGCATGGGCGACGTTGTGCAACGCAAAGCCGGATCTGGAGATCATGCGCCGACTGTTTCTTTCCATTGCCATCTGCACGATCTGCACCGCGCCGGCGCATGCCGACGTGAACGGCGACGTCGGCCAACATCTGGGCCAGCTCGGCACCCAGCTGGGCCATGTCGGCAATAAGATCGACCAGAATGTCACCGCGCTCCTGGGTTTTCTGGGTTGGTCAGCGCCGGAGACCGGCTTCGCCGCCCTGGAAGTGACGCCCGCCATCCGCATCGCACGTTCGGTTGAAGTAATGCCCACTGATGCACCGGATTTCCTGCCAGCCAATATCCGCCTTCCGGCGACGGCCCTGATGGCAGAGCTGCCCACGCCCAAGGCGGAAAAGGGCAAAAAATTCCTCTATTGCGTCGAATATGCCCGCTCGCTTTCCGGCCTGAACATCTTTGGAGACGCCAGGCATTGGTGGGCCAGGGCCAAGGGCCTTTATGAGCGCACCGCCAAGCCGACCGCCGATGCGGTCATGGTTTTCACCGGCACTTCGAAGCTGAAACGTGGCCATGTCGCGGTGGTCAGCCATGTCGTGTCAAGCCGCGAGATCCGCGTCGAACAGGCCAACTGGCTGAACCGCGGTGAGATCAATTATTCGACGCCGATCATCGATGTGAGCGAGAAGAATGACTGGTCCAAGGTGCGCGTCTGGCATACGCCGACCGGCACGTTCGGCAGCGCCTATGCCGTTTCCGGCTTTATCCTGCAGCCGGTGCAGCGCCTGGACCGCGCGAACTGATTTTGAGAAACGCTCTTTCTGCGCAGCGTCGCGCCGGCGCCCGCTAACGCGTTTTCACACGCACGGCCGGCTGGGAAAAGCAGCAAGCGCAAACGCAAAACCTCCGCCGGTTTCCCGGCGGGGGTTTCTTTGAATTGTGCTGGCGGGGTACCG
>CANFDA010000025.1 GCA_947445215.1 Alphaproteobacteria bacterium
CGACCTTGAAGCGCAGGCGGGAATCTTCTTCCATGCGGCGGATCAGCGGGCGGCCCGTCATCCACATCTGCACCGCCACCAGCGGCGTCAGCATGCCGATCACCATATCCATGGGCAGGCCGCCGACCAGGAAACGCACCGACGTCATGCCCGCCAGCGGCACCAGGCTGGCAAGATACATGCTCATGTTGCTGTCGCGGCTGACCAGCAGCGACGCCACCACCAAAACAACCGCCGCGCCCAGTAACATGTGATTGACGGCGTTGCCCGGCTCCCACAGCAGCCAGGGTATCAAACCCCAGGCTGCGCTGACGGAGAATTGCGTCACCAGGAAGCGGCGCGTCCAGACCCGCAGGCGGGCCGGGTCCAGGACGCTTCCGCCTGGTAGCGGTCATAGAGCGCGCAGGTGCCGAAGGAGGCCTTGGCTGACCGCCAGCGGGAAAAACAGCGCCTCGGCCCAGCGGCAAGTCCCCTAGCGCCGGGAAAAGCGCGTCGAAGACCATCGGGTCCAGCAACAGCGCCCAGACAGGCGTGATGATCCAGGCCGAACGGTCGATTGCAGCGATCACGTCCAGCTGGCTCTTCACGACGCGCGGATCGGCGCTCCGGACGGCAGGCGACAACATGGCGGCATTTTATTCGGCCAACTGTTAAAAACGTCCAGCGGGATGGAAAACTCTGCATTAGGACAGACGCTTGGGCTAGTTTCAGCAGGATTTCCGAGATTCGAAGCGTTAACGTCATGGCCAAGGACAAGACCGACCTTTTCGATACCCAGAGCGCCGCCTCCAAGGCCTACACGGCCAAGGACATCGAGGTGCTGGAAGGGCTCGAACCCGTGCGCCGCCGTCCCGGCATGTATATCGGCGGCACGGACGAACGCGCCCTGCATCATCTGGCGGCGGAAATTCTCGACAATTCCATGGACGAAGCCGTGGCGGGCCATGCCAGCCACATCGAGATGGAGCTGAAGCCCGGCAACATCCTTGTGGTCAGCGACAATGGCCGCGGCATTCCCATCGACCCGCATCCCAAGTTCAAGAACAAGACGGCGCTGGAAGTCATCATGACCACGCTGCATGCGGGCGGAAAGTTCGACGGCAAGGCCTATGAGACCTCCGGCGGCCTGCATGGCGTCGGCGCATCCGTCGTCAACGCCCTGTCCGAATGGATGGATGTGGAAGTGGCGCGCGACAAGCACGCCTGGAAGCTGCGCTTCGAGCGCGGCCACGCCATCGGCAAGTTGAAGGATATGGGGGCCGTCAACCGGCGCGGCACCATCACTAGCTTCAAGCCCGACGCGCAGATTTTCGGCCATCTCCAGTTTGAGCCGGCGCGGCTGCACCGCGCCGCCAAGTCCAAGGCCTATCTTTTTCGCGGCGTGGAAATCCGCTGGAAGTGCGATCCCTCGCTGATCACCGACGACACACCCGCCGAGGATGTGCTGAAGTTTCCCGGCGGCCTGGCCGATTACCTGGCGGGCGAAGTCGGCAAGGCCCACACCGTCACCACCAGAGCTTTCGCGGGCAAGCATGAGAACAAGGACACGATGCGCGGCGCGGTGGAATGGGCCGTCTCCTGGACGCCCACCCGCGACGGCTTCACCCGTTCATATTGCAACACTATTCCCACCGCGGCCGGCGGCACCCATGAACAGGGCCTGCGCAACGCCCTGACCAAGGGACTGCGGACCCATGGCGAACGCGTCAACAACCGCAAGACGGCGCTGATCACCGCCGACGACATCATGGATAGCGGCCTGGCGATGCTGTCGGTCTTCATCCGCGAGCCGGAATTCCAAGGCCAGACTAAGGACAAGCTCTCCTCTCCCGACGCGCAGAAGCTGGTGGAGAATGTGGTGCGCGACCATTTCGACCATTGGCTGGCGGAAAGCCCGGCCGAGTCCGACCGGCTGCTGAATTTCGTGATCGAGGCGGCGGAAGACCGGCTCAAGAAGCGGCAGGAAAAGGAAACCAAGCGCCAGTCGGCGACGCGCAAGCTGCGCCTGCCCGGCAAGCTGGCCGATTGCTCCAAGAGTTCGTCGGAAAACACCGAGCTTTTTTTGGTGGAAGGCGACAGCGCCGGCGGCAGCGCCAAGCAGGCACGCGACCGCGCCACCCAGGCGATTCTGCCCCTGCGCGGTAAGATCCTGAATGTGGCGTCGGCGGGCGCGGGCAAGCTGCAGCAGAACCAGGAACTGTCAGACCTGATGCAGGCGCTGGGCTGCGGCACGGGCGCGAAATACAGCGCGGGCGACCTGCGCTATGACCGCATCATCATCATGACCGACGCCGACGTGGACGGGGCGCATATCGCCTCGCTGCTGCTGACCTTCTTCTATCGCGAGATACCAGGGCTGATCGCTGGCGGTAAGTTGTTCCTCGCCATGCCGCCGCTCTATCGCCTCGCCCAGGGTGGCAAGACCGTTTATGCTCGCGACGAGGCCGACCGCGACAAGCTGATCAAGAGCGCCTTCCGCGCCGGATCGAAGGTGGAGATTTCCCGCTTCAAGGGCCTGGGCGAAATGATGCCCGCGCAATTAAAGGAAACCACGATGCGGCCGGGCCATCGTACCCTGGTGCGGGTGGAGATCGCCGACGAGGAAATCGCGGCGACCGAAAACCTGTTCGAGCGGCTGATGGGCAAGAAGCCGGAACTGCGCTTCCAGTTCATTCAAGAGAATGCGCAGTTTGCCGCCGAGGCAATCGACATTTAAACGGCGTTGAAGCCCGCCACCACGGCGAAGACCAGCGCCAGCCCGAACGAAACCAGCGCCGAACCGCCCAGCTTGCGCCCCGCCATCAGCGGCAACAGCGACAGCAGCGCGAATGCTGCGGTCAGCGTGAAGAGCGGATGCAAGCGCAGGCCCTGAATGTCTTCCGCGCCTGCATTGAAGCCGATCCAGATCACCATCGCCGCCAGTGCCGAAACGAACAGCGCGACATCGCGCCCGCGCCGCGCCGTCACCAGCAGCAACGGCGCTGCCACTAGCGACGGGAAGAGGAAATACGGGCTCAGGCCCGGCAGCCAGATGGCGCTCGCCACCGCCAGCCCAGCAAACCAAAGCCAGCAGGCGATGGGGCCCGCCCAGCGCGCCGTCCACAGCGCCGCCGCCCAGACGCCGAAGGCCAGCGCCAATCGCAGCCACACCGGATCGCCGGGCCAAGGGCCACCGGTACCTGCCGCGATCAGGATGGCGCGCAAGGTCGGATTGTCGGGATTGAGCGTCGGCGTACCGGTCAATGCCATCGGTGCGTAAAGAGCAAAGCCCGCCAGCAGGCAGAGCAGCAACAGCATCACGGGCGCGAACGCCGCCGCCACGGGCCGCTGCGTGCCGCGCTCGCGGCGGGTCCTCCACCCGGCCACGGTGATGAGAAAGAACGCCACCACGGAAAGCGGCAGCGCCCAGCTAGCCGGCAGGCGCGGCAGCCAGCGTCGCAGCACATCGAGATAGATCGCCTTGCCTCCTTGCAGCGTGGCAGGATCGACGCGCGTCAGCGCTTGCGTGAGCGCCAGGACGTTGTCGCCATGATGCTGCAGCGTCGTCGGGCTGATATTGGCACGGCGGTCATCGGCGGAATGGTATTGCCGCAGATTGCCGATGAAGGCGAAGTTCACACCCGGCACGCCTGCTTCCAGAAATGGCGTCAGGTCGGTGTTGTTGGGCAGCACGCGGTAGATTTCGGCATAGAGCGACGACGCCGCCGGGTTTGGCGCGGCCTTGGCGTAGAGGTCGATCAGCGGCGCATCGCCCGGATGGGTCTGGAACAGCAGGCTGGGGCCCTGGTTGCCGCGGGCCTCGACATTCACTACCACGCCGGTGCGGGCGATGTTTGCGGGATCGGCGGCATAGCCGAAGGCGCCGAACAACCCGCGCTCTTCGCCATCGGTGAACAGCGCCGCCAGCGGACGCGAACCGTCCAGCCCGCGCGCCTTCAGGGCGCGGATCGTTTCCAGAATGGTTGCGACGCCCGAGGCGTCATCGGCGGCGCCGGGGCCGCGCGGCACGGAATCCGTGTGCGCCATCAGTAGTACTTCCGGACTTTGTTCGGTTCTTTTGGCGCCCGGCACCACCACGGCGCGGATGTTGGTGACGGTGAGGCAGCGCATCTGGCCCCAGCGGGCGTAGCAGCTTTTCTTCGTGATCGCCTGGTGCGGCACGCCCAGAGCCGTCAGATCCTGTTGCAGGCGGGCGCGGAAGGCCGCCGCTTCGGGCGACCCGGCCGGGCGCGGCCGTTCCGACCCCAGCAGGCGGGCGAGCGTGGCGTCAGCGCGGGCGGCGGAGAAGACGGTGTCCGGCGCATCCAGCGGCAGCGGCGCCGGGCTACCAGATCCGTACACGGACAAAAACCAGATGCCTGCCGCCAGCAGCCCCAGAAACCAGATGCGTCCCGTACCCATGCTGGGCAAGCTAAACAGCGACCCGGAACCGTCAACCAGCAGAATGCTTGATTTTTCGGGGAATCTTCCTTATGTGCGCCTCATAAGCTTCGGCCATATGGGCGCGAGGACGACGCGGGCGCGACAGCAGCGCCCCTTTTCAGGAGCGTGCTACGACCCAAGTTACGATCTCCGGCGCGCAAGCCGGAACCCTCGAAGTTATTGATAACTCGATCACTTCGCCCTCCCCCGTCGCCGAAACCCTGCCCGGTTTCGACGAGCTGAACCTCTCTCCCGACATTCTCAAAGCGGTGAAAGAGAGCGGGTACACCACCCCCACGCCGATTCAGGCCAAGACCATTCCCCTGGCATTGCAGCGGCGCGACGTCATCGGCATTGCACAGACCGGCACCGGCAAGACCGCCAGCTTCACCCTGCCCATGATCGAGATGCTCTCCCAGGGCCGCGCCAAGGCGCGCATGCCCCGCGCGCTCATTCTGGAGCCCACCCGCGAACTGGCCGATCAGGTTTCAGAAAGCTTCAACAAATACGCGAAGTACACCAAGCTCACCCACGCGCTGCTGATCGGCGGCACTGCGATGGACGAGCAGATCAAGAAGCTGGATCGCGGCGTCGACGTTTTGATCGCCACGCCGGGCCGCCTGATGGACCATTTTGGACGCGGCCGCATCCTGTTGTCCCAGGTCAATATCCTGGTGATCGACGAAGCCGACCGCATGCTCGACATGGGCTTCATCCCTGACGTCGAGGAAATCTGCAAGAAACTACCCTTCACCCGCCAGACGCTGTTTTATTCCGCGACCATGCCGCCGGAAATCCAGCGCCTGACCGACCAGTTCCTGCACAATCCGGCACGCATCGAAGTTTCGCGCCCCGCCACCACTGCCACCAACATCACCCAGGAACTGGTGATGATCCCGGCGAATGACTGGGCCAAGCGCGAAGCGCTGCGCCGGCTGATTCGCGAAGCAGAACCGACGCTGAACAACGCCATCGTCTTCTGCAACCGCAAGCGCGATGTCGATGTCGTGGCCAAGAGCCTGGCCAAGCATGGCTTCGACGCTTCGCCGATTCACGGCGATCTCGACCAGTCGTTACGCACACGGACGCTGGAGCGCTTCCGCGCCGGCGAATTGAAGATCCTCGTCGCTTCCGACGTGGCGGCGCGCGGCCTCGATGTGCCGTCGGTCAGCCATGTCTTCAATTTCGACGTGCCGATCCATGCCGACGATTATGTGCACCGCATCGGCCGCACCGGCCGCGCCGGCCGCAGCGGCCAGGCTTATATGCTAGCCAGCAAGCGCGATGAGAAATACATCGACGCCATCGAGAAGATCACCGGCCAGAACCTGTCCCGCCGCGATATGATGGACATTGAAGTGCGCGACGATGTTCGCCCGCGCAGTGAGCATGCTGGACGCGGCGGCCGTGACGGTGGCCGCGGCGGCAAGGACCGCAACCGCGGCCGTGACGGCAAGCAGCGCGATCGCCGCCCGCCGGATGGCAAGTATCACGACATGACGGCGTCGCTGGAACCGGCGCAGGCCGCGCCTGCCGATGCTCCGCGCGCGCAAGCACCACAGCCACAGGCCGCTGAACAGCAGGCACGCTCGCAGGAACAGTGCGCCCCGCGCGAGCAGCGGGAACCGCGCGAGAACCGCGAGCAGCGTCCGCGTGGCGATCAGCGCGCCCTCGAACACGAGAAGCGTTCGCCCAGCGAGAAGCAGAGCCACGAGAAGCGTGAGCGCGGCAGCCAGCGCCACCACAATGAGCAGGCGGCCAAGCCGGAGGCGGTGGACCGCAGCCAGCTTCCCGCCTTCCTGCTGCGTCCGGTGCCGGTGAGCAGGAAGCCCGAACCACAGAAATGATGACGCCTGACGGCGTGCGGCCGTTCCGGAATTTTTCCTGGATTGCCGCTTGAAATGTGCTCCAGACAGTTCCGGCTTAACTCTTTCTTACGCTCCGCCCCCTACGATCAGGCCAGCGCCACTTCGTGGGCGAAGGGGGACGTAACATGCAGAAGCCGGGCCCCGAACAAGGCATCGCCAAGACAGCACTTGCGCTCATGACCGAGTGCGGCGTTGCCGCCACGCCAAAAATTTCAAACTCTTCTATGCCTCGGGTGAGACGCCCGCCGTGAAGCAGGTGATGGGCAATCTGATCGCCGGACGTCCGGATTTCACGCCGGAACTGCTGTCAGGCCTGCGCCTGGGCTGCCTGTCCAGCGCCCGCGCAGCCCGCGCCATGGACAGTTTCGGCGACGGCATCAATCAGGTGATCAGCGGTATTCTGGGCAAGCTGGAAGTGGCCGGCAGCGACGCTGGGGATTTCCAGAGCACGCTGTCGGCGGCTTCGGGCGCCGATGGCCGCTCGCCCGAAGACCTGCGCAAACTGGTCGATGGCCTGCTGGCCGCCACGCTCAAGATGGAAGAGCGCACCAAGAGCCTGGAAGGCGAATTGCAGAAATCCGGCGATCAGGTGCGCGATTTGCGTTCCAAGCTGGACAATGTCCGCAAGGAAATCCTGACCGATCCGCTCACCAACATCGCAAACCGCAAGGCGTTCGACGATGCCGTGCGCCAGGCGCAGGCAAAGCAGGCTGAGAACGCCGTGCAACTAACGCTGCTTCTCTGCAACATCGACCATTTCTAGCGTTTCAACGAAAACTGAGGTCACCAGACCGGCGACCAGGTGCTGCGCCTAGGGGCAAGCTGCCTGT
Source organism: Alphaproteobacteria bacterium (assembly GCA_947445215.1). Classification (GTDB taxonomy): domain Bacteria; phylum Pseudomonadota; class Alphaproteobacteria; order Micropepsales; family Micropepsaceae; genus Rhizomicrobium. The sequence continues at coordinate 7,121 of CANFDA010000025.1, forward strand.
CGGAGAACGTCAAGGGCCGCGGCACCGCCTCCCGCGATGGCGGCGAGGAATTCGACGTGTTGCTGCGCGGCACAGGCCTGGAAGCCGCAACCCGCGTCGCCGACCAGATCCGCCAGACCGTCGAAACCAAGAAGCTGGTGAAGAAATGCACCGGTGATGTGCTGGGCACCATCACCATTTCCATCGGCGTGGCCGAGTTCGGTGCGGGCAAGGCAGTCGAGGCGGTGATCAGCCGCGCCGACGCCTGCCTCTAAGGCGCCAAGCAGAATGGACACAACCTGGTGATAAACCAGAACGACTCGCGTATCGCGACGCTGGAAAGTAGCGCCGCCTAACGCTTCGTCCGTTTGCTGCGCGCCAAAGCGGCGCGCTGCGCATCCCGCGCCCAGTCCGCGAATTCCTCCGCATCGTCCAGCAACCGATCCGGCACGCTGTAATAGGCGGTGCTGACGGTCTTGCCGCCCTTCTAGAGGGTAAACGGCGTGCTTTTTTCGGCAAGGTACCGCGTGCGGCTGTCATCGCCGGTGCGCTAATAGAGTTGCTCACGCATCACCAGCCCGATCATCAGCGGACCGGCGAAGATGCCCTCGCCGCCGAACAGGCGCTTGACCGCTATATAGCCGAATGGCTGGAAAAGATCGTCGAAACGGTGGGGATCGCTCGCCATCAAGCCTGGGCGGGCGTGATCGAAACGCTTTCGCCGCAACCGCAGGCCGCGGTCTGGTTCGGGTTGTTGAAGACGAACCGCGAGCACAGCTTTTCCTGCACAAAGTCCATCTCGGTGCCGATCAGAAACAGGATGGCTTTGGGGTCGATGAAGATCTTCACCCCTTTCTCCTCCATCACTTCCTCGAACGGCTTGGCGTCCTCGGCATAGCCCATGGTGTAGCTCATGCCGGCGCAGCCGCCATTGGTGACGCCGACGCGCACGCCCAGATATTTTCCCTCGGCATCCGCCATGATCTCAACGATGCGCGCCGCGGCGGCATCGGTCAGGCGAACCGGTTTCGGGACTTCTCGGCGGGTCTTGGGAGTAGTCTGCGTTTCCATCATCACCCTCAGAACATGTTCAGTTCGAGCTTAGCTTCTTCGCTCATGCGGTCGGGCGTCCAGGGCGGATCGAAGGTCATATTGACCGTCACTTCGCCCGCACCTTCCACTTTTTCCAGCGCCATCTTGACCATCACCGGCATTTCGCCGGCCACGGGACAGTTGGGCGCGGTCAGCGTCATTTCCACGGCAATGTCCTTGGTGTCGGAAACATCGACCTTATAGATGAGCCCCAGCTCATAGATATCAACCGGGATTTCCGGGTCATAGACAGTCTTCAGCGCGGTAACCAGCTTGGCGGTGAAATCATCCAGATCGACCTGGGAGAGTTTCGGGGTTTCGGCGGATTCGCTCATTGCGAGCCCTCCTCGACCGCATTCTTATAAGTGTACCAGGCGAGCGTGGCGCATTTCACGCGCATGGGGAAGGCCGACAAGCCGGCCATCACTTCCATGTGGTTGCGGGCGTCCTCCGGCAGATCGCTGGGCGGTTCGCCCTTAACGACATGCAGGAAGCCGGTCATCAACTGGTCGGCTTCAGCTGCGGTCTTGCCCAACAGCAGGTCGGTCATCAGCGAAGCACTGGCCTGGCTGATGGCGCAGCCCTTGCCCTCAAACCGGATGTCGGCCACGCGATTGCCGGCGTCGAGCTTCAGATAAACCGTGACGCGGTCGCCGCAGAGCGGGTTGTAGCCTTCGGCCTTGTGAGTCGCGCTTTCCAGCGCACCGTAATGGCGCGGATGCCTGGAATGGTCTAGGATCACTTCCTGGTAGAGTTCGCGCAGAGAATTATCCATCGTCTTATTCAATCTTTGGCCAAGATTTCGCGGGCCTTGTGCAGCCCGGACAGCAATGCATCGACATCGGCGCGGTTGTTGTAGAGGGCGAAGCTGGCGCGGCTGGTCGAAGTGACCCCAAAACGTACCATCAACACCTGGGCGCAATGGTGGCCCGCTCGCACCGCCACGCCTTCACGATCCAATATGGTGGCGAGGTCGTGCGCATGCATCCCCTCCGCTTCGAATGACAGGATTGCGCCCTTGGTTTGCGCATCACCGATCACCCGCACCCAATTCAGTTCCCGCACGCCCTCGCGGGCATAGGTCAACAGGTCATGTTCATGCGCCTTCACGGCGGCGCGATCGAAGCCGGACAGGTAGTCCAGCGCGGCCGCCAGGCCGACGCTTTCGATGATGGGCGGGGTGCCGGCCTCGAAACGGGCGGGCGGATCGGCATAGGTGATGCGGTCGCGCGCCACTTCGCGGATCATCTCGCCGCCGCCATTGAAAGGCCGCATCGCCTTAAGGTGCTTGCGCTTGGCATAGAGCGCGCCGATGCCGGTGGGGCCATACAGCTTGTGGCCGGTGATGGTGTAGAAATCGATGTCCAGCGCCTGCACATCGACGATCTCGTGCACCGCGCCCTGCACGCCATCGGCCAGCACCGGCACGCCCTTGGCGTGGGCGCGTTTCACGATTTCGGCCAGCGGCGTCACCGTGCCCAGTACGTTCGACATGTGGGTGATGGCGACTAGCTTGGTCCTTGCCGTGATGGCGGCGTCCAGCGCCTCGATATCCAGGCTGCCATCGTCACACACATCGACCCAACGCAACACCGCACCCTGGCGTTCGCGCAGGAAGTGCCACGGCACGATGTTGGAATGATGCTCCATCACCGACAGCACGATTTCGTCGCCCGGCTGGATAACGGGCATCAGGTAGGAATAGGCGACCAAGTTGATCGCTTCAGTGGCACCCTTGGTGAAGATGATCTCATCCTCACGAGCCGCACCCAGGAATTTCTGCACCGTGCGGCGGGCCGCTTCATAGCGATCGGTGGCCGCGCCGGAGAGATAATGCACGCCGCGATGGACATTGGCGTAATCGGTCTCGGCAAAGACCTTCATCGTCTCCAGCACTATGGCGGGCTTCTGCGCCGACGCGCCGCTGTCAAGATAGGCGAGCGGCTTACCATAAACCGGTTTGGCCAGGATGGCGAAGTCGCGGCGGGCGGCTTCGGCGTCGAAAGCGGATGTGATTTTCGGCGCGGCGGTCATAGCAGCGCCGCCAAGGCGTGGCCGACGGCATTACGCACCATGCCGCGCACATCGTCGCGGGTGATGTTGGTCAGCGCGTCTTCCAGAAAGGCATGGATCAGCAGCGCGCGGGCGTCCGCTTCCGGGATACCACGGGCGCGCAGGTAGAACAGCGAATCCCCATCCAGATCGCCGATGGCGGCGCCATGGGCGCACTTCACATCGTCGGCGAAGATTTCCAGTTCGGGCTTGAGATCGGCTTCCGCCGTTTCGGACAGTAGCAGCGCCTTGGCGGTCTGGCGGCTGTCGGCGCCGTCGGCGCCCTTGGCCACCGTCACACGGCCCTGGTAGACGGCACGGCCCTTGCCGCCAGCCACCTTCTTGAACAGCTGCGTGCTGTGGGTGTTGCCCTTGCGATGAATTATGTGCGTCGTGATGTCGGCATGGGCTTCGCCGCCAAGCACCGAAACGCCGGAAAGATGTGCTTCCGCGCCTTCGCCTTCCAGCGCGATGGTCAGCTCAAGGCGCGACAGCTTGCCGCCGAAACTGGCGAAGTGCGCGCTGTAGCGGGCCTTAGCGGCCAGACTGAGCGCGATCTCTTCCACCTGCACGCCCGGCACGGGGCGGGTCAGGCGGACATGATCCAGCGCAGCGCCTTCGCCCAGTACGATCTCGATTCCGGCATTGCGCGGCGCGGCGGTGTCGCCGGTTTCAAACAGCGATAGCGACGCGCCGGCTTCCAGCACCAGCAGCAAGCGCAGGTGGCCCGCGCCTGACAATTCCAGCGCCAGTGGTATAGCGATGGCCTGGCCTGCCGGCACGCGCAAGGCGAGACCGCCATCAGCGAAGGCCAGCGACGCTTCGCTTACGGCGTTGCGCGCCAGCGTGCCCAGATGCTGACTGACCCATGCCGGTGCATTGGGATCGGCAAGATCGGCGAATTCCAGGCCCTGCGGCAGGCCCATGATGCGGGTGGCGGCAGCCTCTTGGCCCAGCCCGGCTTCACCCAACGCCGACTTCAGATCGGAATATTTCCACTCTTCGGCCCGGCGCGTGGGGATGCCGCGCCCTTCGAAGATCATGCGGGCTTCGTCACGGCGTTTTGCCAGCGCGGCGCTCATGCTGCTTGGCCCACGATATGCTCATAGCCCTTGGCTTCAAGCTCTAGCGCCAGTTCCTTGCCGCCTTCGGCGACGATCCGGCCCTTGGCGAGAACATGGATGCGGTCGGGCACAATGTAATCCAGTAGGCGCTGGTAATGCGTGATCACCAGCATAGCGCGTTCCGGCGAACGCAGCGCATTGACACCTTCTGCCACCAGCCGCAGCGCGTCGATGTCAAGTCCGGAGTCGGTCTCGTCGAGAATGGCCAGCTTGGGCTCGAAGATCGACATCTGGAGGATTTCCAGACGCTTTTTCTCGCCGCCGGAGAAACCGACATTGAGGGCGCGCTTCAGCATCTCTTCGCTGACGTTAAGCTCCTTAGCCTTGGCGCGCACCAGCTTCAGCACGCCGATAGCGTCGAGGTCGGATTCGCCACGCTTGCGGCGCTGGGAATTCAGCGCCGTCTTGAGGAAGGTCATGGTGGTGACGCCGGGGATTTCCACCGGATACTGCATCGCCAGGAAGACGCCCTTTGCGGCGCGGTCTTCCGTCGCCATCGCCTTCAGATCTTCGCCATTATAAATGATTGAGCCTTCGGTGACATCGTAGCCGGAACGGCCTGCCAGCACAAAGGAGAGCGTCGACTTGCCCGAGCCGTTGGGACCCATGATGGCATGGACCTGGCCAGGCTGAATTGAAAGCGTCAAGCCCTTGAGGATTTCCTTGCCGCCCACCGTGACGTGCAGATTCTTGATGTCGAGCATAACTAACCTACTGAACCTTCCAGACTGATGCCGACCAGCTTCTGCGCTTCGACCGCGAATTCCATCGGCAATTGTTGCAACACTTCCTTGCAGAAGCCATTGACGATCAGCGACACCGCCTCGTCCTGCGGGATGCCACGCTGCAGGCAATAGAAGAGTTGGTCTTCCGCGATCTTCGACGTCGTCGCCTCATGTTCGATGCGCGCGGTCGGATTGCGGCTTTCGATATAGGGAACGGTGTGGGCGCCGCAATTGCCGCCGATCAGCAGCGAGTCGCACTGGGTGTAGTTGCGGGCGTTCTTTGCCTTGCCATAGATCGAAACCAGGCCGCGATAGGTGTTCTGCGCCTTGCCCGCGCTGATGCCCTTGGAAATGATGCGTGACTTTGTGTTGGCGCCCAAATGGATCATCTTGGTGCCGGTATCGGCCTGCTGGTAATTGTTGGCGATGGCGATGGAATAGAACTCACCCACCGAATGGTCGCCGCGCAGGATGCAGCTGGGATATTTCCAGGTGATGGCCGAGCCGGTTTCGACCTGGGTCCAGCTGATCTTGGAATGATCGCCACGGCAATCACCTCGCTTGGTGACGAAATTGTAGATGCCACCCTTGCCGTTCTCATCGCCCGGATACCAGTTCTGGACGGTGGAATATTTGATCTCGGCATGATCCAGCGCTACCAGCTCCACCACGGCGGCGTGCAACTGGTTCTCATCGCGCTTGGGCGCAGTGCAGCCTTCTAGATAGCTCACGAAACTGTCCGCATCGGCAATGATGAGCGTGCGTTCAAACTGGCCCGTCTCCGACGCGTTGATGCGGAAATAGGTGCTCAGCTCCATCGGGCAGCGCACGCCCTTGGGTACAAAGACGAAGGTGCCGTCGGAGAAGACAGCCGAATTCAGCGTGGCGTAATAATTGTCGGTCACCGGCACGACGGTGCCCAGATACTTCTTCACCAGATCGGGATGATCGCGGATGGCTTCCGAGAAAGGGCAGAAGATCACGCCCGCCTCGTTGAGCTTTTCCTTGAAGGTAGTGGCGACAGAAACGCTGTCGAACACAGCGTCCACCGCCACGCCGGCCAGCGCCATCTGCTCGTTCAGCGGGATGCCCAGCTTGTTGTAGGTCTCCAGCAGCTTGGGATCGACTTCATTCAGCGACTGCTTCAGCGGGTTGTTCTTGGGCGCCGCATAATAATAGGCGTCTTGGAAGTCGATCTGCGGGTAATGCACCCGCGCCCACTTCGGCTCCTTCATCGACAGCCAGCGGCGGAAAGCGGCCAGTCGCCATTCCAGCATCCATTCCGGCTCGTTCTTCTTGGCCGAGATGAAGCGCACCGTCTCCTCGGACAGGCCCTTGGGCGCCATGTCCATCTCGATATCGGTGACGAAGCCGTATTTGTACTTGTCGCCGATCTCGGCGACCTGGGCCTTGGTTTCCAATTGCGCAGGACTACTCATGCGGCCTCCAGCGTGGTCTTGCGCTGCCTCAACTTGGTCAGCGCGGTGATGGCGGCTTCGACATCTGCCATTTCCGAGTTCCAGCCGAAGCTGGCGCGCAGGGCGCAGGACGCCAGCGCCAGTTCCACACCCATCGCCGCCAGCACATGCGAAGCTGCGACCTTGCCCGATGAACAACTCGCGCCCGCGTTGACCCAGACGCCATCGAGATCGAGCGCGATCAATGCGATGGCCGATGCGGTGCCCGGCAGGGCGAAATTGCTGGTGCCGATCAGGCGCGGCGCATCGGCGCCGAAGATCACGGCCTCCGGGATCGCCTGCAACAATTGCGTTTCGAAACGGTCGCGCAGATGCGCGATACGATCGCGCTCGCCCGCGCCGTCGCGCGCGGCATGCGCCGCCGCCGCAAATCCGGCGATACCGGATAGATTTTCGGTGCCCGCGCGCAGGCCGCCTTGCTGGCCGCCACCGACCAGTTGCGCCGCCAAGGGGGCGCCTTTTGCCACGAACAAGGCGCCGACGCCCTGCGGGCCGCCGATCTTGTGCGCCGACAGCAGCATGTAATCGCACAGCGAAGCATCAAGCGGGATTTTGCCCGCCGCCGCCACCGCATCCACCAGCAACAGCGCGCCCGCTTCGCGGCACAGGCGGGAAATCTCTTCCACCGGCTGGATCACGCCAGTCTCGTTGTTGGCAGCCATCACCGCCACCAGGGCGCGGCCCTTGCCTTCGCGCAGGGCCACGCGCAGCGCTTCGGTATCGAGCACGCCGTCCACCGTCACCGGCAACGTTTCAAGCCGCACGCCGGGCACGCGCTCGGCCAGGCGGCGGGCGGGGGCCAGAACGGCGCTGTGCTCGATGCTTGAGACGAACATGCGGGTGATGCGAGCAACCTTGCTGTCGGCGCCATGCTGATCCAGCGCGCCTTCCACGGCGCCCGCCAGCGCCAGGTTGGCGGCTTCAGTAGCGCCGCTGGTGAAGATGACATCGTACGCGGCGGCGCCTGCCAGCAGCGCAACTTTTTCCTTGGCGTCTTCGATCACGGCGCGGGCGGCGCGGCCACGCGCATGGATGGAGGACGCGTTGCCGCCCAGCGACAGCGTATGGCTGAGCGAAGCCAGGCTTTCGGGCCGCAGGGGAGAGGTGGCGTTGTGATCAAGATAATGCATGACAAATCTTCTCGGCGGCGATTTCGGTCACGGCGTCATTACAGGGCTGGGCGCGGCCCAGGACCCGGCGCTCGACCACATCGGCCAGCGACACGGACGAAAGGAAAACGTGAATCTGCTGCCCCAGCTCTTCCCACAGATCATGGGTAACGCAGCGGCCGCCCGTCTTGGTGCAGCCCTTCGACGAGCCGGGCTTGCAGCGGATGGCGGCGATGGGTTCGTCCACCGCCACGATGATGTCGGCGATGCGCAGTTCCGTGGACGGGCGCGAGAGGCGATAACCGCCGCCGGGGCCGCGCACGCTGCTGACCAGTCCGCCGCGCCGCAGCTTGGCGAAAAGCTGCTCCAGATAGGAGAGCGAGATGTCCTGGCGCTGGGCGATGTCGGCCAAAGCCACAGGCTTTCCCTCGCCGGCGTTGCCGGCCAGATCGGCCATCGCCATCACGGCATAACGTCCCTTGGTGCTCAACCGCATAAATGGCTCCGTCGGAAGGAGTTTTTCCTTGGCTGGCAGGCGCGGCCTTGTGTAGAAGGACGGCCCCAGCCAAGCGGACTGGCTATAGATTTCCTGAGTAGAATAGTCAAGTATTTGGCTGCATGGCTGATTTTACCTGTTAAGTAACTGAAGATAAATGATTTTAAAGAGGCTGAAAGCCTACAAAAATCCGATCAATTCATGTGGAGCGGGCCTAGCGGTCCAGTAGGGGATTTTAACGGATGCCTGACATCATTCTTCCGGGTTCCGCCGGCCGCATCGAAGCGCGCTACCAGCGCCAGAAAAACGCCGGTGCGCCCATGGCCCTGGTGCTGCACCCGCACCCCCAGTTCGGCGGCACCATGAACAACCCGCTGGTCTATGACCTCTTCCACATGTTCCACGGCCTGGGCTGCACCACGGTGCGCTTCAACTTCCGCGGCGTCGGCCGCAGCCAGGGCAGTTTCGACAATGGCTCGGGCGAGCTGTCGGACGCCGCCGCCGTGCTGGACTGGATGAACACGCTATATCCCAATCCCAGCCATGTCTGGGTTTGCGGCATCAGCTTCGGCGCCTGGATAGGCATGCAGCTTCTGATGCGCCGCCCGGAGATCACCGGCTTCGTATCCATCGCGCCGACCGCCAGCATGTACGACTTCGCCTTCCTGGCGCCCTGCCCGACCTCGGGCCTGATCGTGCACGGCACCAAGGACAATGTGGTGCCGGAACCCGATGTGCAGAAGCTAGTGGACCGGCTGACGGCCCAGAAAGGGATCAAGATCACCTACAACAAGATCGATGGCGCCAACCATTTCTTCGACAAGCGCGAAGCCGATGTCGTGGAAGCGGTGAACGGGTATGTCTCGGAACTGATGAGCAAGCCAAGGGAGGGCCGTTAGGCCCTCTCGCAGTCACCCGACTTGATCGGGTGACCCAGTTCAAAAAATGCCGCTAGGCCTTGTGCAGGATGCCGCCGGTCAGCGGTTGCGGTACGCCGGTCGTGGTCGGCAGCGACAGCGGCAGACCGCGCAAGGACCGCATCGCCAGATAGGCGAAGCCTTCGGCCTCCAGCGCATCGCCATCCCAGCGCGCCCCTTCCGCCTTCAGCACATTGCCTGACAGGCGCAGCCGCAACTGCTCCATCAGGAACTCATTGTGCCGCCCGCCGCCGCAGATGATCCAGCTCATCGGGCGCTTCGGAAAATGCTCCGCAGCGCGATCAATCGAAGCGGCGGTAAAGGCGGTGAGCGTGGCGGCGCCATCGGCGGGCAATAACTTCTCCACCGCGTCCATGCCGAAATCCATCCGGTCCAGCGATTTGGGCGGCGTCTTGTCGAAATAGGGATGGGCCAGCATCTGCGCCAACGCTTTCGCATCGATGCGGCCCGTGCGCGCCAATGCCCCGTCTTCATCGACAGCCCTGCCGGTATGGCGCTGCATCCAGTCGTCGATCGGCGCATTGCCAGGCCCGGTGTCGAACGCCAGCACCGACACGCCGTCCATATAAGTGACGTTGCCGACGCCGCCGATATTGACCACCACCAGCGGCCCCGGCAGGGCCGAGCCGGCCGCCAGCGCCGCATGATAGAGCGGCATCAGGGGAGCGCCCTGCCCGCCTGCCGCGAGATCGGCGCTGCGCAAATCATTCACCACATCGGTGCCCGTAAGTTTCGCCAGCAGCGCGCCATCGCCGATCTGCCAGGTCCAGCGCCGTTCGGGCCGATGCAGGATGGTCTGGCCGTGGAAGCCGATCAGGTCCACCGGCCCGGTCTTCGCCATCAGCGCCGCCACGGCTTGCGCATGAATTTCTGTCAGGCGCCGCTCGGCGTCGATGATGGACGCAGGCGGGGGCCCAGGCCACTCCATTTTGCGTGCCGTCTCCAGCGCCGCCCGCAGCAGGGCGCGCGTTTTCGTATCATACGCGATGGTCAGGCCGGGTCCGGGCCGAGCCACGGCCTCGCCATCGGTCTCGATCATGGCCGCGTCCACCCCGTCCAGCGAGGTGCCGCTCATCAGGCCGATGACTTTCTTGATTTCCGCCATTTGTGCTATGCCGCCTGCCTCACCGAAGCAGGTTTATAGCATGGCCGCCGCGCCGCAATTCCAGTCCGAATTCCTCCGCACTTTCTTGGCGCGCGGGGCCTTTTATGCCTGCTCGGACCCGCGGGAAGAACTCGACGCGATGTTCGCCAAGGAATGCGTCACCGCCTATATCGGTTTCGATTGCACCGCCAAGTCGATGCATATCGGCAATCTGGTGCAGATGATGACCCTGCGGCGGCTGCAGCAGGCCGGCCATCGCCCCATTCTCCTGATGGGCGGCGGCACCACCAAGGCGGGCGACCCGTCCGGCAAGGATGAAACCAGGTTGATCCTGTCGCCCGAACAGATCGAGGCGAACAAGCAGAGCATCCTGAGCGGCGTGTGGCACCTGCTGAAATTCGGCGACGGCGCTTCCGATGCGATCATAGTTGACAATGCCGAGTGGCTGGACAAGCTCAACTACATCCCCTTCCTGCGCGAGGTGGGACGGCATTTCTCGGTCAACCGCATGCTGACCATGGACAGCGTCAGACTGCGGCTGGACCGTGACCAGCCGCTGTCCTTCCTGGAATTCAACTATTCCATCATGCAGGCCTATGACTTTGTCGAACTCAACAAGCGTTATGGCTGCCGCCTGCAATCCTCCG
>CANFDA010000026.1 GCA_947445215.1 Alphaproteobacteria bacterium
CGGATTTCGAGGCGCTGGAAGACGAAGCGCCCGCATCGCTGTATCCCGGCGCGGCGGGCCATTTCGCCAAGACGCCGTGGAAGCGCGCGCTGGGCGAGCATGGCGAAGACCAGGGCGGCGGCACCATGGGCATGATGCGCGGCCGCCTGTTCGAGAAAGTGGGCGTGCACACCTCCACCGTGCATGGCCTGCTCTCGCCGGAATTCGCCAAGCAGGTGAAGGGCGCGGTCGAGCAGCGCATGTTCTGGGCCAGCGGCATCAGCCTGATCGCCCATATGCGCAATCCGCGCATTCCCGCCGTGCACATGAACACGCGCCTGATCGTCACCAGCGAAAACTGGTTCGGCGGCGGCGCGGACTTGAACCCGACACTGGATGCGTCCCGTACCGAGGCCCACCCAGATGCGGTGACGTTTCATGCCGCGATGAAGGATGCCTGCGACGCGTTCGATGCGGGTTTCCATCCCAAGTACAAGAAATGGGCCGACGAATATTTTTGGCTGCCCCATCGCGGCGAACCGCGCGGCGTCGGCGGCATCTTCTACGATCACCACAACACCGGCGACTGGGATCGCGATTTCGCGTTCACCCAGGGCGTCGGCAAAGCCTTTCGCGGCGTCTATCCCCGGATCGTGCGCGCGCGCATGGGCGAGCCCTGGACCGATGCCGAGCGCCACGAACAGGCCAAGTGGCGCGGCCGCTATGTCGAGTTCAACCTGCTCTATGACCGGGGCACCACCTTCGGCCTGAAGACCGGCGGCAATGTCGAGAGCATCCTCTCGTCGATGCCGCCGATTGCGGAGTGGGCATGATTATTGGCTCACGCGGCTCACCGCTGGCGCTGGCGCAGGCGCGTCAGGTGGCAGGGATGCTGGCGCAGCGCGATGGCGCCGCCGATGCCAGCACCTTCCCCATCGAAGCCTTCATGACCAGCGGCGATCGGCTGCAGGGCAGCCTGCAGGAGCAAGGAGGCAAAGGGTTGTTTACCAAGGAGCTGGACGAAGCTCTGCTGGATGGGCGCATCGACTGCGCCGTTCATTCGATGAAGGATCTGCCGACGCGCCTCCCCGAAGGCATCGTGCTGGCGGCGGTGCCGGCGCGCGAAGACCCCCGCGATGGCTTCATCGCCACGCGGGCCAAGACGCTGGTGGCGCTGCCGGAAGGCGCCACCGTGGGCACGGCAAGCCTGCGGCGGCAGGCGCAGACGCTGAACCTACGCCCCGACCTGAAAGTGGAATTGCTGCGCGGCCGCGTCGAAACAAGGCTGGCCAAGATCGAGGCCGGCGCGTTCGACGCCACCTATCTGGCGCTGGCCGGGCTGAAGCGGCTGAAGCTGGAACAGCACATCGCCAGCATCGTCGATGTGGAAGCGATGCCGCCCGCTCCGGCGCAGGGCGCGCTGGCGATCACGGCGCGGGCCAATGACATGAAGACGCTGGCGCTGCTGACACCGTTGAACATCGCGGAGTTCAACATCGCCACCGCCACCGAGCGTTCCTTCCTGGCGGCGCTGGACGGTTCCTGCCGCACGCCTATCGCCGCGCTGGCACGGATCGAGGGCGGCAAACTCCGCTTTATCGGCGAAGTGCTGACGCCCGACGGCAAGCATCGCTGGCGGCGGCAAAGCGATTGCGCGGCAACGCTGGAAGACGGCATCGCGCTGGGCGCCAAGCTGGGCGGCGAGATCCGCGTCGAAGCGGGGCCACTCTATTCGGCGTACTTTGGCGACATGGGTTGGTAGTTAATCGACGCGGAAGTCGGACTTCAGCGCCACCAGATCGGCATTCAGTTCCTTCACCGAATTCGCGCCCAGCAACTTCATCGTGCGCACCAGGTCGGCCTTGAGGATTTCCAGCGCCCGGTCCACGCCCGCATCGCCCGCCGCCGCCATGCCGTAAGCATAGGCGCGGCCTACCAGCACCGCATCCGCACCCAGGCACAGCGCCTTGGCGATGTCGCCACCACGGCGGATACCGCCGTCGAAGATGATGGTGGTCTTGCCCTTCACGCGCTCGACGATGCCCGGCAGCACGCGCAGCGAACCCGCCACGCTGTCGAGCTGGCGTCCGGCATGGTTAGAAACCACGATGCCATCAGCCCCCGCTTCCACCGCGCACTGCGCGTCATCGGCGGTCATCACACCCTTGATGACGATGGGGCCATCCCAAGATTCGCGAATCCAGCTCAGATCGTCCCAGCAGACATGGGCGTTTTCCAAAGCGCGGGCGACATCGGTGGCGACCAGCGGGCCGGTCTCGGTGACGACATTTGGCAGGCCGGGCATGCCGCCATCCATCAGGAAACGGAACAGCCAGCGCGGATGCATCATGATCTCGGGCGCATAGCGCAGCTTGGGCAGCAGCGCCTTGCCCATCAAGGGCCGCATGCCGTTGCGCGGATCGCGTTCGCGATTGCCCGCCACCGCCGTGTCGATGGTGACGAACAGCCCTTTGTACCCCAGCGCCTTTGCGCGGGTGAAAGCGCGCTTGGTCGCCTCGCGCCCGCCCATCAGATAAACCTGGAAGAAGACCTTGTCGTTTTGCTCGCGCACCTTCTCCAGCGGATGGCCCGAGATGGTGGAGAGGATATAGCCGGTGCCCGCGCGCGCCGCCCCGCCCGCGCCTGCCAGTTCGCCGCGCGGATGCAGCATGCGGCTGTAGCCGATAGGCGACAGGATCGCGGGGATGGAAAGATCCACGCCCAGCACGGTGGTGGAAAGATCAGGATTGGTCATCACCGCCTGGCGCGGCTTGAAGATCACTTCGGAGAAGGCGGCGATATTGTCCTTGGCCGTGATCTCGTCATCGGCCGCGCCATCGAGATAGTCGAAGGCGGCGTTGGGCAGGCGGCGGCGCGCCAGGGCGCGCAAATCCGCGATGTTGACGATATGGGGGCCATGCAGGGCTTTGGGCGTGGACATAGCTGGCTTATGCCCGATGGAACCGTTGCCGCCAAGCGTTTCGCATATGCAAAGCCCCGGTCTTGCCGTCAGGGGGCGGCTTTCGTTGCGGTTCCCAGCACCCACTCGGCGATATCATAGGTCGGTGCGGCACGGCTCAGATCGCGCAACAGCATGTGATAGCCGGTATCATATTTCTTCACCGTGGCGCGCCCGCCCAGCGCGGCGATCACCGCTTCGGTGGGCCGCGCGGGAATGATCTGGTCCCTGGCGCCATAGACAACGAGCAGCGGCGGGGCGGCGGGGAGACGGGCCGGTGTGGTGCGGGCCTCGTCCATCAGGTTGGTAAGCCCGAACAGCACATCGGAGCGGGTGCGCCGCTGCACCAGCGGATCGCGCCCCAGCGCCTGCAGCATTTCGATATTGTCGGACGGGACGATGGTGACGATGCGCGAGGCTGCGCCGTTGCTCAGCATCAGCCCGGGCATCAGCCGCGCCGCCAGGAACAGCGCCACGCGATAGTGAAACGGCATGTCGCCACGGCTCCACACGGCGGGGGCCAACAAGATCACGCCTTTCACATCGAGCGGCTGCTCCAGCGCCGTCAGCGTCACCGCTCCGCCCATGCTTTCGCCCAGCACAAAGACCGGCGCATCGGGATAGGCGTTCTTCACCGCCGCCACCGCGTCGCGCAGGTCGTTGCGCATCGTCTCCGCCCCCGCCCACAGGCCGGGATGGGGCGCACGGCCAAAGCCGCGCTGGTCATAGGCGATGGTGAGGATGCCGCGCTTTGCCCATTCTGCCCCCGGCATGGAGAAGGCGTTGGCGTAATCGCCCATGCCGTGCAGGGCGATGATGATGGTCTTGGGGTCACCATTGTTTTCTGTAGTGACTGGCGTCCAGCGCCGCACCAGCACTTGCAGCCCGTCGCGCAGCAGCAGGGTCTCGCCGCGCAGTATGGGCATGGAAGGCGTGAGGCCGGGCGGAGCGGTAATGGGTGCACAGGCAAAGAGCGCCAGCGTCAAAAGCAACACGAGACGGTTCATGCGGGCAAGCTATCACAGTTTATCGGACTAGCCCTCGCTTGCGCTCGGGCGTTCGTCGTTCGAAATGATCCACTGGATCATTTCGTCAACCTACGGCTGACCACTCCTTACCCTTCATGACCAGTGCCGTCACCATCAGGATGTGATCCACAGTATCGCCCTCGCCCAGGGGCAGCACGGCATTATCGTGATAGACGAAACCCGCACCCGGCAAGTCGCGGCCGATCCAGCCACGATAGCCCAGCGGGTCGCCGCTGGCGCGCACCATTTCGTACAGCATCCGGAGGCCCAGGCCGAACTTGGGCGCGGTGTGGATGATGTCCGACAGGCGCCTGCCGGTGAAATCCTCGTCAAAGGCGCGGGTTAGGTCTGCGCCCACTTCGCGGAATTCATAATCGGCGCCGCCTTCCAGCGGTTCCACCAGCAGGATGCCCGGCCGCATGCGCGGCGACAGGCAGGACATCAGCGACGCGCGGCTGGGGAAAGGCGCGTCCCGCTTCAGCGAACGACAATAGGAAATGCCGGTGCGGACCAGCTCGGCATCCAGCCGCTCGATCAGAAGGATGTCGCCGTGGGATTGCTCGGGCAGGCGGGGGTCGGTGGCAACGGCGGAGAATGACATTGCCCGTGCGTGGCCCAGCCCAGTGCCGCCGTCACGGTAACCGATGAGATTAGTCCGGCTAAAGCGGCAGCAGGCCTATCCAGCAGGCGGAAAGTCCCGTGGCCATGGCGCCAGACAACAGCGCCTTCAGGGCCAAAGGCACGATTTCGTCCCGCCGGTCGGGCAACAATGCGCTCATGCCCGCGATCAGGATGCCCACCGAAGCAAGGTTGGCGAAGCCGCACATGGCGTAAACCATGATCATGACGGTGCGCGGTGTCAGCGTGCCCGACGGCAGGTTCGCCATGTTGAGATAGGAAATCAGTTCGTTGAGCACGATCTTGGTGCCCATCAGCCCACCCGCGGTCACCGCATCAGCGGCCGGTACGCCATAGAGCCAGACCACGGGGGCGAAGACCCAGCCCAGCACACGCTCCATCGTCAGCGGCGCCCCCGCAACATGTGGCAGAACACCCAGCATCATGTTGACCAGCGCCACCAGCGCCACCGTCACCAGCAGCATGGCGATGATCTGGGCATAAATCTTCGCGCCATTCACCGTGCCATCTGCCATCGCGTCCATGGTGGAGCGGTATTCATGCCCGGTCTTGCCGTTGTGGTCGGTGTCAGCGGAGCCCGGCACCATGATACGGGAAATCATGATCGCGGCGGGCAGCGACATCATCGAGCAGACCAGCAGGTGCCCAAGCGCATCGGGCATCACCGGCGTCAGGATGGTAGCATAAAGCACGAACACCGTGCCCGCGATCACCGCCAGGCCAGTGGTCATCAGAATAAACAGCTCGGTGCGGGTCATGCGCGCCAGATAGGGCCGGATCACCAGCTGGCCTTCGATATTGCCCAGAAAGACCGTCGCCGCCGCACCCAGGCCGACGGCGCCGCCAATGCCCATCACCCGCTTCAGCACGAAGGCGATGCCGTTGACGATGCGGCCCAGGATGCCCCAGTGCCACAGGATGGCTGACAGGGCGGAGATCACCATCACCAGCGGCAGCACGCTGAAGGCCAGGCTAGTGATATTGGTGGGCTTGGTAACGTCGAACGGTTCGGGCGCGCCGCCGATATAGCCGAAAACGAAACCCGAGCCGGCGCGCGTCGCATTGTTCAGAGCCTCGACGGCGCCGTTGAGTGCGAAGAGCGCACTGCGCGCCAACGGTATCTCCAGCAAGATCAGCGCCAGCACCAATTGCATGCCCAAGCCGCCCGCCACGATGCGCCAGTCGAACGCGCGGCGATTCTCCGACACCGCCCAGGCCAGGGCGATGATGATGACGATGCCCAGCGCCGATTGGGCATGCAGCAATGCAGTATCCATATGAAAGTGCCCCCTCCGGCCTTCGCACGCCACGGCCGCAAGCGGCCTGCGTGCTACGCCCACCTCCCCCTCGCAGCGCTTCGCGCCGATGGGGAGGCGGGTCTGAGCATTGCAGCTTTCCGCCCTTGCCGCCATGACTTAGCTTGGACAACCCGCTACATTTTCAGGCGCATGGGGACACAATCCGGAATAAGGAAACCTTCGACCATCGCGGCGCTGGCGGGCGCGCGCGCGATCCCGCCCCTGCTGATCGTGCTCTATCACTATTGCGAGGGGCATCATTATTTCGGCGTGCGACTGCTAGATCTGGTCGCCTCCCGCGGCTATCTCTGGGTCGAATTCTTCTTCGCCCTCTCCGGCTTCATTCTCACCCATGTCTATGCCAGCCGCGTTCGGGATCTGTGGACGCGCGGCGGCTATTTTCGCTTCCTCAAGTCGCGGCTGATCCGGCTCTATCCCCTGCACCTCTTCATGCTGCTGGCCCTGCTGGTTTTGATGGTGAGCGTGCGGGCCGCCGCCGATTATGGTGGCTATGTCTCGATCTATGACCGGCCCAGCTATCATCCCAACATGACGCCGGAAGGCTTCGTCGCCAGCCTGTTGCTGGTCAATGGCTGGAACACGCTGGCCTCGCTGACCTGGAACGGCGCCTCCTGGTTCGTCAGTGTCGAGTTCGCGCTCTGCCTCATGTTCCCCCTGTTCATATGGTTGCAGGATGGCCGCGCCTGGCGTGGGTTCGCGCTGGTGGCGGCGGGCATTGCGGGGCTGCTGCTGTTGCTGGCCTTCTCGCGCCACGGTCTCGACCTGACGTTTCGCAATGGCATCTTCCGCGGCATGGCCAACTTCGCCATCGGCGTCGGCATGGCGCGGCTGTTCCATGCCGTGCAGAAGGATCGCATCCCAGTCTGGGTCCATAGCGTTATCCAGCTCGTTCTCGTCGCCTTCATGCTGTTCATCTTCACCAACACCGGCTGGTCGCACACTGGGCGCGACATCTACACCGCCCTGGCGATGCAGGCGCTGATCCCGGCCTTGGCATTCGACAAGGGCATCGTGGCCGACCTGCTGAAGCTGCGGCTGCCGCAGCATATGGGCGAATGGTCCTATGGCATCTATCTGGGCCAGACCTTCTGGCTGCAATATATGCGGGTGATCGAGTTCCGCTTCTATCCCGCGCCCGACACGCTGGTGTTCGGCGCCCCCTTCTCCAGCCTGATCTTCTGGCTGGAGCCGCTGGCCCTGCTGGCAGTCTGCACCGCCTGGGGGGCGCTGCTGGCCGAAAAGATCGAAGTGCCGGTGGCGAAATGGGTGCGGGCGCAGCTTGACCGGCCGCGCCCGCAAGCGCCACCATCGGGCATCACATAAGCAAAAAGCACAGGGACAGCGCCATGACCATTTCCTTCGTTGGCAAGGTCGCCATCGTGACCGGAGCCGGCGGTGGGCTGGGCCGCTGCCATGCGCTCGAACTTGCGCGGCGCGGCGCGAAGGTCGTGATCAACGATCTGGGCGGAGCCTTGTACGGCAGCGGCGGCAATTCCGCGGCGGCGGAAAAGGTCGTGACCGAGATCAAGGCGGCAGGCGGCGAAGCCATCGCCAATGGCGCATCGGTCAGCGACGATGCGGGCGTGGCGCATCTGGTTAAGCAGACCATGGACACATGGGGCCGTATCGACATCCTGATCGCCAATGCCGGCATCTTGCGTGACAAGAGCTTCGGCAAGATGGAGTTGAAGGATTTCGAAGCCGTGATGGCGGTGCATCTGATGGGCACGGTCAAGCCCGCCAAGGCGGTATGGCAGATCATGAAAGATCAGGGTTATGGCCGCATCGTCGTCACCACCTCCTCCACCGGCCTGTACGGCAATTTCGGCCAGACCAATTACGGGGCCGCCAAGGCATCGCTGGTCGGCTTCATGCATTCGCTGAAACTAGAAGGCGCCAAGGACAATATCCGCGTCAACGCCATCTGCCCGGTCGCCGCCACCCGCATGACCGAGAATCTGCTGCCGCCCGCGATCCAGGAAATGCTCAAGCCGGAATATATCTCGCCCGCCGTGGCGTATCTGGCGAGCGAGGACGCGCCCACCGGCGTGATTCTCACGGCGGCGGCGGGCGTCTTCGCCACGGCGCGGCTGGAAGAGACGGATGGCGTCAATCTCGGTCACCAGGCGAGCGCCGAAGACATCGCCGCGCAGTGGGACGCGATTGCCGACTGGTCCACCGCCAAGGCCTATGGCCAGGGCGGCGAGCAGAACGCGAAATTTCTGGCAAAATTGCAGGACAAGCCAATTGTTCAATAACCCCTGCGGCTTTCGCCAACCTCATCAAATGAACGCAGCCTGAACTGCAATCTGAAGAAATAATTTTTTGATCCAATTTGACGCTTGCGCGGTCCATCCGCTTGGATAATGCTTTGCTCATGGACGAACTCGCGCTGAGCGTCAGGCAAGCGCGGCCTGTAGATGCCGCAGACCTCGCGCGCATCTACATCGAATCCTGGCAGGACACCTATGCCGGCGTCCTTTCCAATTCGCTTCTCTACGCCATGTCGCACAAGGGCCAGGCCGCGCGCTGGCAACAGACCATGCGTGGCCCCGGCGCCGTATTGATCGCCGAAGACGCCAGCGTTGGGCCCATCGGGCTGGCCAGCCTGGGACCGGCGCGCGACAAGGGCCTTGGCCTGGATGGCGAAATCTACACGCTCTATGTCGATCCGGCCTATCTAGGGATGGGTGCGGGCCGCGCGCTGCTGCAGGCGTCTTTTTCGACCCTGATGAACAAGAAGTACCGCTCCTGCGTGATCTGGTCGCACGCCCGCAACAATGCCTGCTATTTCTACGAAGCGATGGGCGGCAAGCGCGTCGGCACCCGCCTCACCCGGCTGGTCGGCGAAGACACGCCCGAAGTGGCCTTTGGCTGGAAGCGGCTTCTGGTGGGCGACAAGGTTCTGCGGTCCTAGAGACCTCTGGGCCGAACGAAATCCACCAGCTTGGCGGAACACGGCGCCACCAGCTTCCAGCTCGAAATGTCGAAATCCAACACCGCTAGCGCGGCGGTGGGGAATTTTTCTTCCATCACATCGTGGCGATGCTGCTCTCGGGGCCGCACCGGATCGCGCGCCAGCAATGTGGCGCATTGCTCCAGCCCCGGATTGTGCCCCACCACCATCAGCACATACTCGGCATCATCGGAGTCCTGGATCAAGGCCACGATCTTGCCCGGCGGCGCGAGATAAAGCGCCTCCAGCCATTCCACCGGCGACGGCGTATCGCGCAGAACCGCCGCCGCCGTCTGGCGCGTGCGGGTGCTGGTGGAGGCGAGGATGCGGGCCGCGTCATAGCCCTGCCGCTTGAGGTAGCGCGCCATGGCGTCGGCATCCGCCAGCCCCCGCTCGACCAGCGCCCGGTCATGGTCGTCCTGCTCGGGTCCAGCGGGCTCGGCCTTGGCGTGTCTTAAAAGCAGCAAACGGCGCACGTCCGCGATTCTCGCATATCCTCCATCAAGGCTAGGCGCTTGACCCGCCCCCCGGCAAGAGCGACAAAACACGCCACTTTTCGAGCAAGCCCATGGCCACCAATAAGAAACAAGGTAACTGGCAAAAGCGCACCCTGGCGGTGCGCGCCGGCCAGCTGCGCTCGCCCTTTCAGGAAACCTGCGAGCCGCTCTTCTTCACCGCGGGCTATGCCTATGAGAATGCCGAGGAAGGCGAAGCCCGCTTCAAGGGCGAGAGGCCCGGCTACCAGTATAGCCGCATTTCCAACCCCACCGTGACCATGTTCGAACAGCGCATGGCGGCGCTGGAAGGTGCCCCCGTCGCCCGCGCCACCACCACCGGCATGGCAGCGGTCAGCGCCGTCTTCATGGCAGGACTAAAAAACGGCGATCATGTCGTTGCGGCCAACGCGCTGTTCGGCTCCTGCCGCTATGTGCTGGAAAATGTGATGTCGCGCTTCGGCGTCGAGACCACCTTCATCGATGGCAGCGCCATCGAGAACTGGCAGGCGGCGATGCGCCCCAACACGCGCATGCTGTTCCTGGAGAGCCCCTCCAACCCGACCCTGACGGTGTTCGACCTCAAGGCCATTTCCGCCATCGCCGACAAGGCGGGCGCGCGGCTGGTGGTGGACAGCGCCATGGCCAGTCCCGCCATCCAGCGGCCGATGGATTTCGGCGCGCATATCGTGGTGCATTCCACCACCAAATGGACCGACGGCCAGGGCCGCGCCCTGGGCGGCATGATCCTGTGCCGCCAGGATTTCCTGGACGAGAATCTGAACCTCTTCCTGCGCAACACCGGCCCGATCATCAGCCCGTTCAATGCCTGGCTACATCTTAAGAGCCTGGAGACGCTGGACCTGCGCATGAAGCAGCATTGCGAGAATGCGGCCAAGGTGGCCGACTTCCTCGCCACGCAGAAGAAGGTGAAGAAGGTGCTTTATCCCTTCCGCCCCGACCATCCGCAGCACAATCTGGCCCGCGCCCAGATGTCGGGCGGGGGCGGCATCGTCACCTTTGAAGTGGAAGGCGGCAAGAATGCCGCGTTCAAGCTGGCCAATGCGCTGGGGTTGATCGATGTTTCCAACAATTTCGGCGACGCCAAGAGCCTTATCACCCATCCCGAGACCACGACGCACCAGAAGCTGACGCCGGAGATGCGCGCCGAACAAGGTGTTACCAGCGAGCTGCTGCGCCTGTCGGTCGGGCTGGAAGACGTAGGAGATCTTTGCGAAGACCTTGAGCAAGCTCTCAAGGTCGCCTGATGAGCGAACACAAGATCGCGCTCAAATGGTTCAAGGGCGATGTGCCCTTCACCTACGACACCTATCCGCGCAACCACACCGTAACTTTCAAGGATGGCGCGCCGCAGATCTTCTCCGCCTCGCCCACCTATCTGGGCGATCCGTCCAAGGCCGATCCGGAAGACCTGCTGGTGGCGGCGCTGTCCTCCTGTCACATGCTCAGTTTTCTGGCGATCTGCGCCAAGAAACGCATCACCATCGAAGCCTATGATGACGACGCCACCGGCATCTTGGAGAAGGACGGCGGCAGGCTGTGGCTGACCCGGGTGACGCTACGGCCCAAGGTGCGGGCCGATTCGGACACCGCCACCTTGCTGGAAATTCACCATCTGGCGCATGACGCCTGCTTCATCGCCAGCTCGGTGAAGACACAAGTCACGGTTGAACCGCGATAAATTTCACGCGCTGCCGTCCCGTCAGGTTCCACCCCCCTTCGCGCGCGAAGCGCGCAGGAAGGGGGGTGCCTGTAGCTGACCGAGAAAGTACCCGAAAATCGCGCACTTTCGACAGGCAGCGAAAGGCGGAGGGGTTGAAAAAGTCGTATTAGGGATATTCCAAACTGCGCCGTTACGTCGCTTGCGCGGCGCACGGGCGGGCCCAATACTGGCCCCATGTACGACCAGAACGAACGCCGCCGCGAAGACCGCCGCAAGGGCAAGGACTTCCGCTATGAGAGCGAGACTCGCTCCATCAAGGTGGCGGTGAAGCCTGCCTATCTCGACGACCAGTCGGACCCCGAAGACGATCGCTATGTCTGGTCCTACACCGTCACCATCGAGAACAAGGGCCCGGAGCCGGTGCAGCTAATGTCGCGGCTGTGGAACATCACCGACGCCGCCGGGCGCACCCAGCAGGTGCGCGGCCCAGGCGTGGTCGGGGCCCAGCCGGTGATCGCGCCGGGCGAGAGCTTCCAGTACACCAGCGGCTGCCCGCTGGAGACCTCGTCCGGCCACATGGTGGGCCGCTACCAGATGATGAGCGTCGAATCCGGCGAAAGCTTCGAAGCCGAAATCCCGGCCTTCCTGCTGGAAAGCCCCTACGAGCGCCGCCAGATCCACTAAGCCCCTTCCGGTTTCGTGGTTGAAACCCCGTCCCCGTCGGGCGACACTGCGGCTATGAACAAACCGACCCGCGAAGACGCCGAAAAGGCCGTCCATACGCTGTTGCGCTGGGCGGGCGACGACCCCACGCGCGAAGGCCTGGTAGACACGCCCAAGCGCGTGGCGACGGCGTTCGAGGACTGGTTCAGCGGTTACGACCAGGACCCGGAAGCATATCTGGCGCGCACCTTCGAGGAGATCGAAGGCTATGACGATATGGTGATCCTCAAGGATATCCGCTTCGAAAGCCATTGCGAGCATCACCTGGCCCCCATCATCGGGCGGGCCCATGTCGGCTATATGCCGACGAGCCGCGTGGTGGGCATCTCCAAGCTGGCACGAGTGGTGGAAGCCTTTTCCCGCCGCCTGCAGGTGCAGGAAAAGATGAACTCCCAGATTGCCAACTGCATACAGAAGGTGCTGGAGCCCAAGGGCGTGGCGGTGGTGATCGAGGCGGCGCACCAGTGCATGACGACGCGCGGCGTGCACAAGACCGGCGTCACAATGGTGACGTCGAGCATGATCGGCGCCTTCCGCGAGAATTCCGACACGCGACGCGAATTCCTGGCCGTGATCGGCAATCCCGTTTCCAGCGCCGACCGATGAACGTATCTGCGGCCGAGATGACGAAGGCCCTGATCACTTTCGACACCACCAGCCGCGGTTCCAACCTGGCGCTGATCGATTTCGCGCAGGGCCTGATCGAACAGGCGGGCGGGCGCTGCCGCCGCACCCATGACGCCAGCGGCGCGAAAGCGAATTTGTTTGCGACGTTCGGCCCCGATGGCGATGGCGGCATTGTGCTGTCGGGCCATACCGATGTCGTCCCGGTGGACGGGCAGAACTGGTCGTCCGATCCGTTCGATGCTGTGACACGCGATGGCAAGCTGTTCGGGCGCGGCGCCTGCGACATGAAAGGCTTTCTGGGGGTGGCGCTGTCGCTGCTGCCGGTCATCGCCAAGGCCAAGCTGACCCGCCCACTGCATCTGGCGCTGTCTTACGACGAGGAAGTGGGCTGTGTCGGCGTCACCGGCCTGCTGGACGATCTGAAGCGCGAAGGCATCAAACCCGCGCTGGCGATCATCGGCGAACCAACACTGATGAAGATCGTGGGCGCGCACAAGGGCGGCGCCAAGCTGGTGACGCATTGTTGCGGCCGTGAAGGCCATTCCAGCGCGCCCGAGAAAGGCGCAAACGCCGTGATGATGGCGGGCGCGTTCGTCGCCATGCTGGAAAGTGTATGGGATGAATTGCGCGCCGATCCCGATCCGCGTTTCGACCCGCCGCATTCCACCGTGCAGGCGACGGTGGTGAGCGGCGGCACGGCGGTGAACATCCTGGCGAAAGAAGCCGACGTCACCTGGGAATATCGCTGCCTGCCCGACCGCGATCCGCAGGCGATACTGGATCGTGTCGAACAGCGCGCGGTGCAGGACATCCTGCCGAAATATCGCGCCCGCGCCGCCGAAGCCGCCTTCCAGACCCTTATCCATGCGGTCTATCCCGGCCTGCGGATGGACGAGGATTCGCCCGCTGTGCGGCTGGCGCGCGAGATCACCGGCGTCAACCAGGTGGAAGCCGTCAGCTACGGCACCGAGGCCGGGCATTTCCAGAGTTACGGCATTCCGGCAGTGATCTGCGGCCCCGGCTCGATCGAACAGGCGCACCGGCCCGACGAGTTCGTGGCCCTCACCGAGCTGGACGCTTGCGCGGCATTCCTGCGGAAAGTGATTGCGAAGGCACAAACCTGAGTCTTCGCAATCATCCCGTGCGCGGTGCAGCGCGCAGCGTTGCGCCGCAGACACGGGATCTCAAGCCGAAAAAAACTGGATTCCCGCTTACGCGGGAATGACAAGATTAAGCCAACACTTCTGGCGCGATCTGGTGCACGGTGCCGCAAAATTCGCACGACGCCCGGATGATGCCATCGGGATCCGCCAGCCCGGCGCGCTCCTGCACCGAATAGCCTTTCAGGATGCGAGCGATACGCTCGCCGTCGCACTCGCAGCGGAAGGTAACAGGCTCGGGCAGGTGCACCCGCACCTCGTCCTCGTGGAACAGGCGCCACAGCAAGGTTTCCGGCGCCAGCGCGGTATCGACTAGTTCGATATCCTCGACGGTGCGCAGGATCAGCGACAGCCGCTCCCAATCGTCGCTGGTCTTGGCGGTTTCTGGCGCGGTTTCCACGGCCGAATCCGGCGTCACCTGGAGCATGATGCCGCCGCTTCGCCACTGCGGGGCCTTGTCGCCCGCCACGAACAAGGGTGCGGCAGACAGCTTGATCGCGGTGGGAAGCTGCTCGGATTGCAGGAAATATTCCTCGGCCGATGGCGCGATGCCATCGGCGGATAGCGCCGTGATGCCCTGATAGGTCTGGCCGCCGACGCGTGGCTCGATGGTGATGGCCATCACGCCCTGACCCGCCAGCGCGGCGAAATTCTTTTCGGTGCGGGCGGCGAAACGCTCCGCGTCCAGGCGGCCAAAGGCACGCACGCCGCGCGGCTTTTCGCCGTCAACGCCATAGTAATCCACCGTCACCAGATCGAGAGGGCCGTCGCCCTTGGTCTGCAGCGTCAGGCGGCCATCGAGTTTCAGGGCAGAACCCAGGATCGCCGACAGCGCCAGACCTTCGCCCACCACCCGCGCCGCGTCTTCCGGCAAGGCATGGGCCGACAGCGCCCGCGTGGAACTGGCACCAAGCCGCACCAGGCGGCCGCGCACGCCCGCCTTGGGAAGGTCGAAGGGCAGGATGAAATCGCCGTGTTCTGGAACCTGGGACATCAGGCCAATATGGCGCTTATCGCGCCAGTTTCAAGAAAGCGTCTCTACGATAGAGCCCAAGCAAGAATGGCCTTCTGGGCATGCAGGCGATTTTCTGCCTCGTCCCAGACCACGCTCTGCGGCCCGTCGATCACTTCGTCGGTGACTTCGTCGCCGCGATGCGCCGGCAGGCAGTGCATGAACAGCGCATCCTTGGCGGCAAGGCCCATCAACTGCCTGTTGACCTGATACGGCTTGAGCAGGGCGCGGCGCTTGGTGGCGTTGTCATCGCCCATCGACACCCAGGTATCTGTGACGACGCAATCGGCATCCTTCGTGGCTTTTTCCGGATCGGTGCCGAAAGTCACCAGGTCGCTGCCCCGCGCCCAGTCCAGCACTTCCGGATCGATGGGAAATTCGCGCGGGCTTGCAACATCCAGCTTGAAGCCGAACTTCAACGCCGCATGGATCAGCGAGGTCAGAACATTGTTGCCGTCGCCGGTCCAGGCCACCTTGGCGCCCTTGATGGAGCCGCGATGCTCTTCGAAGGTCTGCACATCCGCCATGATCTGGCAGGGATGGGACCATTTGGTGAGGCCGTTGATGACCGGAATGGTGGCGTTGTGCGCCAGTTCCTCGACCATCTCATGGTCCAGCAGGCGGATCATCACCGCATCGACATAGCGCGAGATAACCCGAGCCGTGTCGGCGATGGTTTCCTCGCGTGCCAGCTGCATGTCGCTGCCGGTCAGCATCAGGGTGGAGCCGCCCAGCTGCCGCGCCGCCATGTCGAAGGAAATGCGTGTGCGGGTGGATTGCTTGTCGAAAATCATCGCCAGGGTGCGGCCCAGCAGCGGCTTGTCGTCATCCGCCATGCCCTTGGGGCGTCCCTTGCGGCCGGCCTTGCGGGCCTTGGCATCCTCGATGATGGCGCGCAGCGTGGCGGCATCATGGTCCGAGATATCCAGGAAATGCTTCACGCTATTCTTCAGGAGCGCATTCATTGCGCGGCTTCCTTCTGCTTTTCCATCGCCAT
Organism: Alphaproteobacteria bacterium; assembly: GCA_947445215.1. Classification (GTDB taxonomy): domain Bacteria; phylum Pseudomonadota; class Alphaproteobacteria; order Micropepsales; family Micropepsaceae; genus Rhizomicrobium. The sequence continues at coordinate 15,578 of CANFDA010000026.1, forward strand.
GGCGGCCTTCTCCAGCATCGCCACGGCTTCGCGCATTTCCGCCTCGCTGACATTCAGCGGCGGCAGTATGCGCACCACATTCTCGCCTGCCCCAACCGTGAGCAGACTTTCCGCCCGCGCGGCGTTGACGAAATCGCCCACCGGTGGCTTGAGCTTGAGCCCCAGAAGCAGGCCGAAACCGCGCAGTTCCTCGAACACATCGGGGTGCGCCGACACCAGCCCCGCCAATTGCTGGCGCAGGTAATTGGCGCTGCCGTTCACCTGATCGAGGAAGCCTGGCTCCAGCATCATGCTCACCGCCTCGACGCCGACGGCCATGCCCAGCGGATTGCCGCCATAGGTGCTGCCATGCGTGCCGGCGGTCATGCCCTTGGCGGCATCGGCGGTGGCCAGTACCGCGCCGATGGGAAAGCCACCGCCGATGCCCTTGGCTGCGGCCATGATGTCGGGCGTCACGCCCGCCCATTCATGGGCGAAGAATTTGCCGGTACGGCCCGCGCCGCACTGGATCTCGTCGAAGATCAGCACGATGCCATGATCGTCGGCCAGCTGGCGCAAGGCGCGCAGGAATTCCGGATCGGCGGTTCGCATGCCGCCTTCGCCCTGGATCGGTTCGATTAGCAGCGCGGCGGTCTGGTCCGTGATCGCGGCTTTCGTTGCCTTCAGGTCGTTCAGCGCCACCTGGTGGAAGCCTTCCAGCTTGGGGCCGAAGCCTTCCAGGTATTTCGGATTGCCGCCCGCCGCGATGGCCGCCATCGTGCGGCCATGGAAGGCGCCCTCAAAGGTGAGGATGTGGAAGCGCTCCGGTTTGCCGTTCACGAAATGGAAGCGGCGCGCCATCTTGATCGACAGCTCGATCGCTTCGGTGCCCGAATTGGTGAAGAACACCGTGTCGGCAAACGAGTTGGCGACCAGCTTGCCTGCCAGCGTTTCCTGACCGGGCACGCGATAGAGATTGGAGGTGTGCCAGACCTTGGCCGCTTGTTCGGTCAGCGCCTTGATCAGGCGGGGATTGGCATGCCCGAAAGCGTTCACCGCCACGCCCGACCCGAAGTCGAGATATCGCGTCCCATCCTCGGCGAAAAGGTACGAGCCTTCGCCACGCACGAATGCGACATCCGCCCGGTTATAGGTGGGAAGAACGGCGGGAAACAAAGCGGCCTCCTCGGGTAGGGGGGAATACCCCCCGGAAAGCGGGGAGTTATCGGCCTTTGCCTTGGCCGAGACAAGTTGCGCGGCGATGACAGCGCCCATGCGGTTAGAGGCGGACTCTTGTGGACAAGGGGTTGGGGTAGCCTCGCAAAGCTTGTGCGGCGCGGCAAGGGCGGTACGATATCTTGTGGCTGGAGGTCCGGGGCGAGTCGCTGATCGGGAGCCACCGAAAGAGGGGCTGGCTTATGGAGCTTTCGCAAATGACACAGGCAGCAGGCTGGTCCGATGACCGGGTTGAGCAGCTGAAGAACCTCTGGACCGAGGGCCTTTCGGCCAGCCAGATCGCCCGCGCTCTGGGAGGCGTCACCCGCAACGCCGTGATCGGCAAGGTTCATCGCCTGGGCCTGGCCGGCCGTGCCAGCCCGGCCCGCGCTGACCGCCCGCGCCTGCCATCGGCCCCTAAGGCATCGACCCTGCGCAACGTCGCGGTCGCCGCTCCGGTGGTCGAGGAAGATCCGCTGCAGCTGGATGACGGCAATTTCGCCACCGTGCTGACCATCAGTGACCGCATGTGCCGCTGGCCGATCGGCGATCCCGCCGCCACCGAGTTCCATTTCTGCGGCCGCGGCCCCCAGGCCGGTACGCCCTATTGCGAGGCCCATGCCCGCAAGGCCTATCAGCCGCAGCAGGCCCGCCGCGACAAGGGCAATGGCAGAATGATTGGCTGACGCCAGTCCTTCTCTGTCATGCCCGCACCAGCAGGCATCCAGGTCTTCGTTCAAAAAATCTGTATTCCCGCTGTCGCGGGAATTATAGTGCGCTATGAAAAATGTCTATGCCTTTTCTGCCCACCTGTTGAACGGTGAGGAAACGCCGCTGTCGCACTGGCGCGGGCGCGTGCTGCTGATCGTCAACACCGCCAGCGCCTGCGGCTTCACCCCGCAATATGCCGGGCTGGAAGACCTCTATGA
>CANFDA010000027.1 GCA_947445215.1 Alphaproteobacteria bacterium
CGGCCTTGAAGGCCGGGTCGGCCTTGGCTGCGCAGTAGGCGGCGTCCAATTCGAGGACCAGCGGCATCAGGGTCTCGGGCACGTAGCGGCCGCCGAAATCGCCGAAGCGGCCCCCCGCATCCGGATAGGCAGCGAAGTCGTTAGGTCTTAGGGGCACGTTCACTAGAAACTCCTCAGTGCTCGGCGGCCGTGGCCAGCCTGATATTTTGTACCAGTGTGAGTGAGATTACTGAATAGCTGGCGTTCCATCCTGATGAAGTGGCACGGGCATAAAAGCCTGCGGCGCTGGCGATCGGTATCCCAGCAATTTGGCCTGCACCACAGGCACTTAGCCCAGCTTCCCCAAATCTGGACCAGGTATGAGCGCTGGCGGCGCCGCCGTTACGAGAGCGGGTCACCGTCTATGTCGATGGCCGCAAGACCGAAGCAGAAGTCCTGCGCTAGAGCCGCGGCGTCGGCGGTATCTTCCTGATAAGCTATTTTGACAGAAAATACCGAAGCATCGACTGCTCACGCGCTTACACACTATCGCCTGGGAATTTATTGCTTTGCCTGCGTCATCCTGTCGACCCACGCAATGCCGATCGCCGACAGAATGAAGGACATATGAATACCCGTTTGCCACATGATCGCGGCCTCGGTGACGCGTGCGTTGGGCTGCCCCAGAGCGCCCGCTTCGATGAAGGTGCGCAGGAGATGGATCGAGGATATACCGATGATGGCCATCGCCAGCTTCACCTTGAGCACACCCGCGTTGACGTGACTCAGCCATTCCGGCTGGTCCGGATGACCTTTTAACCCCAAGCGCGAGACAAAGGTTTCATATCCGCCGACAATGACCATCACGAGCAGGTTTGAGATCATCACCACATCGATCAGGCCAAGCACCACCAGCATGATCTGCTGCTCGGAAAACTCCCAGGCATGCATAACTAAGTGCAAAAGTTCCTTGAGAAACAGGAATACGTATACACATTGCGCAACGATCAGGCCGACATAGAGCGGCAACTGCAGCCAACGTGAGCTAAAGATCAGCAGCGGAAGCGGCTTGAGCTTGGTGGGAATGGCGTTTAACTGATCGGGGGTGTTCATATCGCCTTCCATACCCCCCAGCAGCAGGGCGAGCAACTATTCTGGCCTGGCAAATAATAAATTTGATAAATCTAGCCCTGGATCTGTGTGGTCAGTGGCCGGTGACCCTGCTCTCCCAGGTCACCCCCCTAAGCTGATTGTGTCGTATTTATACCGCCCATCACTGCCCCGCCCATCGCACGACAAGCTCAACCGGCTCTGCCTCGCCTTCGGCTGATATCGCCAAGCTGGGTCGGCCCCACGCGTCCTGACTTGCCCTTCCCGCAACAACTCAAAATGCCCAGCCCATCTGTACGGGCATGTCATAGCTATGAGGCACCCACCCCGTCGAAGGGCGATGGGGGTGAGGGGCACAAATTCATTTAGCCAAATCGGGGACAATTGTGGGGCAGCCAACATCGTTTCGGCTCTGAAACCCATTGCTTCGTCAGCAGACCGGCCCTAGCTTGCTAACTCCTATGGCGTTGGTTTGTAACAATTTATTTCTGCGCAGTTCGGTTCGTCTTCTGAAGCATGATTAGCTGTGAATGCGTTGGCGGCCCTTGACATGGAAGGGGTCACAGGTTCGATCCCTGTGCCGCCCACCATTTTTCCACCGAACTTGCCCCTTACTGTAATTTGTCGGCGCCGTGCGGTGCTGGCAGCATGAGGCTCGTTCGGATGGGGGATCGAATGGAAAGACATGAGAGCGCCGCACGCGCCTGGACTATGCTGTTCCTGGCCTGGCTGATCGCGCTGGCCGCCACGCTGGGCGCGATCTTCATCGGCGAGGTGATGGGTCAGACGCCGTGCCTGCTCTGCTGGTGGCAGCGTGTCTTCATGTTCCCGCTGGCGATTGTGCTGGGCGTGGGCGTGCTCAAGCCTGATGACGGGGCGTTCCGCTATGGCGCGCCACTCAGCCTGCTTGGCGCGGGCGTGGCTGCCTACCATTCGCTCCTCTATGCGGATATTCTTTCCGAAGCGATGCGGCCCTGCACCCAGGCCGGCCCATCCTGCACCGATGCGGCGATGACCGTGATGGGCCTGCCGCTGCCCTATCTTTCGCTTTCGGCCTTTATGACCATTACGGGTCTTCTGTTTCTTTCCAGGCGGGATAACGCATGAACAGGCGCAATATCGTTCTACTGACAGGGTTTGGCGCGGCGGTCTTGTTTGCCGGTGGCGCCTATTTTTATTCGCAACACGCCGCGCCGCCGCCCGCGACGACCGAGATGGCGGCGATGCCGGAAGGTCTGGTGCGGGCGCATGCGCCGATCATGGGGCCGCAGAACGCCAAGGTGACCATCGTCGAATTCTTCGATCCCGCCTGCGAGGCGTGCCGCGGCTTCTATCCCTATGTGAAGCAGATCATGGCGATCCATCCCAACGATGTCCGTCTGATGCTGCGCTATGCGGCGTTCCATCGGGGTTCGGACCAGGCGGTGGGAATCCTGGAGGCGGCGCGCAAGCAGGACAAGTTCCAGCCGGTGCTGGAAGCGCTGCTGGAAAAGCAGGCCGAATGGGCGTCGCATGATGGGCCCAATCTGGATCGCGCATGGGCCATTGCGGGCGAAATCGGGCTGGACCTGACGCGCGCGCGCCAGGACGCCGCCGCGCCGGAGGTCGCCACCTTGCTGGCGGCTGATATGGCCGATGTGAAGACCGTTGGCATCACCGGCACGCCCAGCTTCTTCGTCAACGGCAAGCCGCTGACCGTCTTCGCGCCCGAGCCGCTGCGGTTGCTCGTACAGAGTGAAGTGGACGCGGCGAAGTAGCCGCCCGTCTCGACGCTAGCCTGTCACCGTAAAGGCTTCTGGCGCGCCACCGCTGCGCGCGATCTGCGCCATCCGCGCATAGGCAGATTCCAGCGCGCGGCACAGCCCGGTGGCGTCGAACAGCTTCGTGTCCTGCACCCCGGCAAGACGGCTGCGATAGTGCGCACGGGCCCCTGCATCGGTCGCCAGCATCAGCGCTAGTGCGTGATACTCGGCCATCGTCGCCACCGCAAATTCTGGCACACCCGCTGCCGCCAGCACGCTGGCCGAAACGCGGACGGCGCATCCGTGGCTGGCCATCGCCACCAGCGGCAGCCCCGCCGCCAGCGCGTCGATGGCGGTGGAGTGGCCGGTAACACAGCCAGAGGTCATACCCACTTTCCGCGCGCGCGGGCACCAACGCGCCGCACAGCAGCACCAGCGCCGTCATGGCATTGCGAAAGAAAGACATGGCCTGCGTCTCCCGAAGGCCGATCTGTGCTGGCTTGCCAGAGCAAGCGTTAGCATATCGGCCAGGGGCGCCCAAGAATGGAGCGCTTTTGCGGCTCCGAAAGGATCAGGATGTCCGCTGCGCCAGCGCTTGCGCCATGGCGGTAAAGACGCTGTCCCAGTCGCCGCGTGCGGTCTGACGGAACAGTTTCATCTGCGCGTACCAGGGGCTGTCATCGCGTCCCAGCTGCCAGCGCCATTCGGGCGCCTGCTTCAGGGCGACCCAGCAGGGCTTGCCCAGCGCGCCGGCCAGATGCGCGATGGCCGTGTCGCAGGTCACGATCAGATCGAGCGGCTCCATCGCTGCTGCGGTGTCGAGGAAAGCATCGGCGCCGGTATCGAAGTCCGCGCCCAGCGTTTCCACCGTCATGGTCTTGGGCAGTTCGGCAAGCTGTTCCTCGCCTTCGCCCTTTTGCAACGATATCAACCGCACGCCCGGCACAGCGGCAAGCGGTGCCAGCGCCGCCAGCGGGAATGAGCGTTCGTCGTCATTATAACCGCCGGTCTTGCCCTGCCAGACCACGCCGATGCGCGTGCTCTTGTCGCCGATCACGGTCTTCCACTTGGCGATGCGCGCCGGATCGGCGGACAGATAAGGCGACGCCGCGCCCACAGCGTCGCCCACATTGAGCAGATAGGGCAGGCTGTTCAGCGCTGCGTGCAGATCATGCGCCGGCGGCTCGTCGCTGTACGGCACGATCTCGACATCCGGCTTGAGGTTTTCCAGCAGCGCCACCAGCAGCGGGCGCACCATCACGATGGCTTTGCCGCCGCGTTTTTCGATCTGCGCCGCAAAACGCACGAACTGGATGGCGTCGCCCAGGCCCTGTTCGTCATAGGCCAGAACCGTCTTGCCGGTGAGATCGGTTTGTGGCTCGCGCCACGCCTTGCCCGCCTCCAGCGCCGGCACCGCGAAGCGGCGTGGACGTTTTTCGTAAAGCGGCCAGCCTTCGGCCAGGCGGCCCTGCAGCAGCAGCAAGGTCGCTTTGCTAAAGGCGGCGCGTTCGGATTGAGGATCGAGCGCCAGCGCCGCATCGTAATCCTCCAGCGCGGCGTCGAAACGGCCCAGTCCCTGTAGGGTGCCGCCGCGATTTTCGCGCAGATTGGGATCGCCTGCCTTCAGCGCGATGGCGCGCTGGAAATCCGCCAGCGCCTTCTCCGGCGCGCCCAGCGATTTCTGCACCGCGCCGCGATTGTTGTAGGCTTCGGCATGCTCGGGCCAGCGCACCAACAGCGCGTCATAGGCGGCGCACGCTTCGCTGTTGCGGCCCAACGCCGCAAGCGTCATGCCGCGATTGAGATAGGCCTCGACCTGATCGGGATTGATGGCGATGGCCTGATCAAAACTGGCCAGCGCGTCTTCCGGATGGTTCAGGCCTTCCAGCAGCAGGCCGCGATTGACATAGGCATCTGGATGGTCGGGATGGTGCGCGATGGCGTCGTCATAGGCCACCAGCGCGTCTTCGATACGGCCCAGCGCCGTCAGCACCACGCCGCGATTGAACCGGCCGATGGGATGGGTGAGGCCCATGGCGATGGCCTTATCGAAGGCGGTAAGCGCCTCCTCGAAGCGGCCCAGCTGCAGCAGCACCGTGCCGCGATTGAGCGACAGCTCGGGCTCGCCCTTCAGCGACAGCGCCTTGTCGAAATCGCGCAGCGCCTCTTCGAAGCGGCCCAGACCTTCCAGCACGCGGCCGCGATTGGCGTAGCCCTCGGCATGGCCGGGGGCTAGCGCGATGACGCGGCCGAAACTGGCCAGCGCTTCGTCCTTGCGGCCTAGCCGCTCCAACCCCTTGCCCAGATTGTCATGCGCGGGCGCGAAGCCCGGCAGGATCGCCAGCGACTGGCGGATCAGGTCGACGCCCGGCTGAAGCTGGCCGGTTTGTATCGCCAGTACTCCCATCAGGTGCAGGGCGGGCGCATTGCGCGGGTCCTGCTCCAGCACTTCGCTGTAGATCGCCCCGGCTTCTGTCACCTTGCCCTGCTGTTGCAGCGCATGGCCCTGGCGCAGGCGGTCGGCGGGGCTGGAATTGGAAGTGCTCACGGCCTTGAGTCCCGCCATTGTCCGGCGAGCGCAGCGCCGCTGTTTTCGAGAGTCTGATTTATGCGCCGTCCGGCGGCAGGCGGCAAGCGCGCGGCTTCGGTCCCATTAGCAAGGCCAAGAAAAACATAGAATTCTTTTCTGATTCGCACGGGGTTGGCCCGCGCGCCCAAGGGTGGGTTCATGCGATCTCTGGGCTGGGGAATTCCGGCTATCGGCCTGCCGCTGCTGCTGGCGGCGGCGGCTTTGGGCCAAGGCGTTCCAGTCGCGCGCGCGCCCGAGGCGGCGTTGCGCCTGACGCCGTCCCTGGACCCGGTGCCGCAGACCCAAGAGGTGCCGCTACGCGCCGCCTCCACCGCGCCCGCGCCGTTGCCCGCGCCTTTGCCCGCATCGGCCCCCGCCGCGCAGCCTTTGTCCTTCGGACCCCAACGCATCCGCTACGCCAATGGCGTCAACGCCACCTTCGACATCATCTACGCCAATCTGCTTGGCTATCGCCCGCTGACGCTGGATCTCTATCTGCCCGCCCAGCGCGGTCTGCCCGCGCGGCTGGTGGTGTTCGTCCATGGCGGCGTCTGAGGCTAAAGGGTTACGCACACATAAGGGCCGGCGGCGACGCCGGCCCTTTTGCTTTTGGGGTAGCCCGCTTATGGTCCGGCAAAATTTGCGGGGACCAGCATGAAGATCGATCTTTCCGGCCGTACCGCGGTTATTATCGGCGGCAGCGGCGGCTTGGGCGAGGCCGTGGCCGACACGCTGTCGGGCGCGGGCGCGGCCATCGCGCTGGTGGGCCGCAACAAGGCCAAGCTGGACGCGGTCGCCCAGACGCTGACCGTCAAGGGCGGCACCGTGGCCACCTTCACCGCCGAGATGACGAATGAGGATGACGTCGCCAAGCTGCAAAAGGCGGTCGAAGCGTGGAAGCCGAAGGCGCAGATCCTGATCAACAGCGCCGGCACCAACATCCGCAAGGATCTGGTAGACTTCACGCTAGACGAATTCCGCAGCGTTCTGGATTCCAGCATCATCAGCACCTTTTTGGGCTGCCGCGCCTTCGTGCCGGGCATGAAGGGCACCGGCTATGGCCGCATCATCAACCTGACCTCGATCATGGCGCACATCTCCCTGCCAGGCCGGACCGCCTATTCCTCGGCCAAGACAGCGCTGCTGGGTTTCACCCGTGCCTTGGCGCTGGAGCTGGCGGGCGAAGGTATCACCGTCAACGGCCTGTCGCCTGGCCCCTTCGCGACGCCGATGAACGCGGTCCTGATGAACGACCCAGTCAAGAACCCTCAGTTCCTGGAATCCATTCCGGTGGGCCGCTGGGGCAAGGTGGAAGAGGTCGGCGCCATCGCCTGCTTCCTCTGCTCGGAAGCGTCGGGCTTCATCACCGGCACGGATTACCTGATCGACGGCGGCTGGACGGCAAGGTAGTTTTCCACCCCTCCGGCCTTTACTGACGACGCGCGCCCTGAGAAGATTCGGGCGCGCTGTCAGCTACGGCCACTTCCTCTCTTGCGCGCATTGCGCGCGAAGGGGAGGGGGCCTTTATTTTGCGATCAGAGAATTCTGCCGAACCACGCCACCGAGAGACCCGCGGCCAGCATCATCAGCAGCGCCGCACCGGCGGCGAAGAAGCTCGAGACTTCCATCTCCTTCACTTCCATCACCAGCTGCTTGGTCAGCAGGTCGTACACCGCCTTGAGGTCTTCCGAGCTGGAAGCCTTGTAGTATTTTCCCTTGGTCATGTCGGCGACCTTCTTCAGCGATACCTCGTCCAGCTGGGTGCGCATCGAGAAGCCGCCAAAGCTGACATTGTTGCCGCGCGATGTGCCGAAGCCGATGGTGAAGATGCGCACGCCATATTCCGAAGCCAGCCGGGCCGCCTCGACCGGATCGCAGCCCGTGGTGGTCTGGCCGTCGGTCATGACGATGATGACGCCGTTCTTGTAGGTGCCGGGCTCTACCGGGACATGCTTCTTGGGCGCCGCGCCCCCGGCTTCGCCCAGGCGGCGTCCGTCATTGCCGCCTGCTTCCTCGACCCGACCGCAATTGCCGCCGTTGCGTCGGTTGAAGCCGAAGCCGCCGCTGCCGCCAAAGCCGCCGCCATTGTTGAAGCTGCTGATGGGGAAATTCTCCTGCGGGAACAGGGTCTGCAGCGACACCAGGATGCCGTTGCCCACCGCTGTACCGCGTTGGAGTTCGAAATTGTCGATCGCCGCGTTCAGGGCGGCGCGGTCGGTGGTGGGGTTCTGCACCACGAAGGCGGCGCCCGCGAAGGCGACCATGCCGATCACCACATCCTTGGGCTGTTCCAGGATATAGTCCTTGGCGGCCTTCTGAGCTGCTTCGATGCGACTGGGCTTGATGTCCTGCGCCCGCATTGAACCCGACACGTCCATCGCCATCATCACCGTGGCGCGGTGCGAGGGGATGCTGACCAGGGCGCTGGGCCGCGCCACCGCCAGCAGCAGCAGCGTCAGCGCCGCCAGCATCAGGGCAGGCGGCAGGTGGCGGCGCCAGTTGGCCGGCCCGATGGCCTGATTCAGCAAGCCCATATTGCCATAGCGCAGCGCGCCCTGCTTGCGCTGCTTCAGCAGCCAGACATAGACGCCCGCCAGAAGTGGCACGAGTAGCAGCAGCCAGAGGAAGGACGGCCAGAGGAAATCAACCCCCGGCACGAAATTCCAGGCGTTGGCGCCGTAATCCCTGATGCGGGTGAACAGGTCACTCATGACGCGGCCCCTTGAGTCAGTTTGGCGCGATGCTTGCGCATGTCGGCGAAACGCAGAACCGCGTCGGCGACGTCGTCTTCGGTGGAGATTTCCAGCGCATCGACCCCGGCACTGCCAAACGCATCGCGCAGGCTCTCTTCGCGCGCGGCGGCGATGTCGGCGAAGCGGCGGCGGAAGCCCGGGTCATGGGTGTCGACAAAGACCTGCTCGCCGGTCTCGGAATCCTGGAAGGTGAGCAGGCCCAGATTGGGCAGTTTGAGTTCCAGCGGGTCGGAGAGGCGAACCGCCACCACATCATGGCGCGAGGCGAGCTGCCCCAGCGGCTTCTGCCAGCCATCGGGGCTGATGAAATCGGAGACGATGAAGACCAGTGCGCGCTTGCGGATCATGCGCGCGGCGTCGTGCAGGGCATGGGAAAGATCGGTGGGCGTGGGCCGCTTGGGCCGGTGACGGCTGAGTGCTTCCAGGATGGCATGCAGTTGATGACGGCCACCGCGGGCCGGAATCACCCGGTCGACGCCGCCGGAAAAGAGCAGGGCGCCAGCGCGATTGCCGCGCCGCGCCAGGAAGCGGCACATCAAGGCGGTGAACTCGGTCAGCACGGCGCGCTTGGAGACACTGACGGATTCGAAATCTATGGACGGGCTCATATCGAGCACGAACCAGCAGGTTACTTCGCGGTCCTCGATATATTCGCGCACATGCGGGATTTGCGTGCGCGCCGTCACGTTCCAGTCGATGCGGCGCACATCATCATGGAACTGGTATTCGCGCAGGTCGGCCAGATCGAGACCCTGCCCACGGAAAGGCGATTTGTGGTCGCCCTGCAGCAGGCCTTCCAGCCGCCGCGCGATCGTGAGATCGAGCCGTGAGAGAAGGGCCTCAGAGGCCAGTGGCAGCGCGGACATGGCTCTCCAGAACCCTTTCCGGTGGGGTGACGGCGCGCATGATGTCGCGCACCAGGCTGTCGGCGGTGACGCCTTCGGCCAGCGCCTCATAGGACGGGATCACGCGGTGGCGCAGCACGTCGGGGGCGACGTCCACCACATCTTCCGGCAGGACGTATTCGCGGCCGCGCAGGAAGGCGAGCGCCCGGCCCGCCTCGATCATGCCAATGGTGGCGCGGGGCGACGCGCCGTACAGGATGAAGCGCTTATGGTCGTGCAGGCCGACCTTGTGCGGCTCGCGCGTCGCCGCCACCAGTCGCACCGCATAGGTGATCAGCGAAGGATCGACATAGAGCTTGCGGGCGCGGGCCTGCATTTCCAGCAGGGCATCGGTCGAGGTGACGGCGCCAATCATGGCGGCGACGCCGGTGACGCGCTGGACGATGACGAACTCCTCGTCCTCGGTGGGATAGGAGACCAGCACCTTCATCATGAAGCGGTCGACCTGCGCTTCGGGCAGGGCATAGGTGCCTTCGGTCTCGATCGGGTTCTGGGTCGCCATCACCACGAAGGGCTTGGGCACCGGAAAGCTCTCGCCCGCGATGGTGACCTGGCGTTCCTGCATCACTTCCAAAAGGGCGCTCTGCACCTTGGCGGGCGCGCGGTTGATTTCGTCGGCCAGCACCAGATTGGCGAAGACCGGGCCCAGCATGGTGGTGAAGTCGCCGCTCTTCTGGTTGTAGATGCGCGTGCCGGTGAGGTCGGACGGCACCAGATCGGGCGTGAACTGGATGCGCTTGAAGCTGCCCGACATGGCCTTGGACAGGGTGGCGACGGTGAGCGTCTTGGCCAGGCCCGGCACGCCTTCGACCAGCAGATGACCACCAGCCAGCAGTGCGATCAGCACGCGTTCCAGGAAGTAATCCTGGCCGACCACGATCTTCTTCACTTCATAGAGAAGATGCTCCAGACCCGTATTCGCCCGATCGGACATGCCAATCACCCTTGGTTAGATCTTGTTGTCGGTTTTGCTGAAACGGCCGTGATCGGCCTTACAGAGGATTGTCTCCCACCGCGCGGGCCGCATTCTCGATCGGCACGGCAAAGGCCATGCCGGCAAAGACGCGCGCGCCCGACGGATTGTAGATGGCGGTGACGATGCCCACGACTTCGCCATCGCGATTGACCAGCGGCCCGCCGCTATTGCCCGGATTCACCGCCGCATCGAACTGGATGAGGTTGGTCATCTTCGGCTTTTCCTTGTTGTCGGGATCGGCGAATTCGCGCTTCAGGCCGGAGACGACGCCGGACGAAACCGAAGGGCCGATGCCGAAGGGAAAGCCGCTCGCCACCACCGTGTCGCCTGGGTTGAGATCGCGGGTCGAGGCCATGGTGGCGGGCTTGAGATCGTCGGGCTGCCGGCGCGGGCGGATCACCGCCAGATCATTCTCCGGCTGCATCGACACCAGGATGGCGTCGGACTTGCTGCCATCCCAGAAGGTGATCTCCCAGCGGTCGGTAGTGCGGATGACGTGCAGGTTGGTGAGGATGTCGCCGCGCTCGCTGATCACTACGCCGGAGCCAGTGGCGTCGGGCGCGGGTTTGCCGTCAGCGGTCTTTTCCGGCCCTTTCTCGGCTTCCGGCTTGGGCGCGACGAAGCGGCGGCCAGTCTTGCGGGCCTCGGCGCGGGCTTCTTCTTCGGCCTTCTTCTCCATCTCGGCCTTGCGGTCTGCCGACAGGAAGCCTTCCACCCGCACCAGCGACGGCGCGATGATCGCGGCCGCCATGGTGGTCTGGTCAGGGCCGGGCGGAGTATTTTCCAGCGTGTGCTTCACCGCATTATCGACGTCCCACTGGGTGTATTCGGCCGGTCCCGGATTGAAATGCCGCCAGCCGCCCAGCAGCACCAGGGTCAGCACCACGGCCAGCAGTACCATGGCGGCAGAAAATGCTGCAGTGCGAAGATTCTTGCGGTCCAGCCAGCCGCTGAAGCGGGCCCAGAGGATCGCGAACTGGCCGATTCCTCGCTTTTCCTCGAACCAATCGTCATGGAGCCTGGACGCCGTGTCCTGGCGGTCCGCCGTGCTGCGCGCGCGCTTGGCGCGGCTGTAAAGGGTCTTACGTTTCATGACGGACCCGGCAAATTTGTCGGGGAAAGCCTACGCCATACAGGTGCCGTTGCAAGCCGTGCCCAGTTGCGGATTTGGTCGCAAAGTATGTCGCCTTTCGGGGCGTGAGCGGCGGTTATGAAAACGATCTCGCTTTTCGCCGGGCAGCACTTCTGCTAGTTGCTTTCGCCCGCCGCATGGCGGGTCCGGACGCACGCAGATTTTAGGACTAAAGTCCTTATCTTGCATCGCCGACAGCTAGCAAGCTGGGCAACGGAACGGCCTCGGTCTAAGCATTCATGCCGGTCACAACCGTGCTGATAAAAATATGAAGTGGGAGACATAGAATGGCGTCGAAGGGTTTGAGCACCGAAGATCGTGAGCGGCTGGAAGATGTGGGTTTCATGACCTGCATGACGCTGTCGCTGCTGGGCAATTATGCCCAGACCGGCCATTTCGGTGGCCCGCTGGCCTACACGCCCTTCAACGTCGCCATGCATCTGGCCGGCCCGGACTTTGGCGGCCTGCGCTATGATATCCGCCGCCCGAAGCATCCCTTCGGCGACAAGTTCATGATGGCCGCTGGTCACAGCGTGCCGACCTGCTACGCGCTGTGGATGGTGCTGTACCAGGCGATGGAACGCCGCGCCAAGAACACAGGCGATAAGAAGTACGCCGTCGATCCTGACGTCGCGATCCTGCCGGTGGATGCGCTGGGCTTCCGCCGTGGCCATGATGCCCTCAAGAACCTGCTTTCGGATCTCGGCCTTGCCGACAATCCGCTCTTCGCTCAGGCCAAGGCGCGCGGCATCAAGGCGCTGGCCGGTCATGCCGAGAGCATCGACGTCACCAACGACACCAATGGCGGCCCCTCGGGAGTCGGCGTCGCCACCGCGGCCGGTAAGGCGGCGTTCTGGGACATGGTCGGCTCGCCGCTGGATGGCGGCCCCAAGATCGTCTGCTTCGAAGGCGAATTCGCCATGACCGAAGGCCATGCCCAGGAAGTGAAGACCCAGGCGATGGCGATGCAGGTCGGCAAGCGCCTGCGCATGATCCTGTCGGACAACAATGCCGGCATCGACGACGCCCTGATCGGCGGCGTCATCTCCAACAAGACCCCCGGCTATGTCCTGAAGAATCAGTGGACCTCCTATGGCTGGAACGTGTTCGAAATTGCCGATGGCGGCGATTACGGACAGATCGTCCAGGTGATGAAGGAAATGGAAGAGTGGGACGCCAAGGACCGCCGCCCCATGATCACCATCGCCAAGACGGTGAAGGGCTATTGGCCCGCCGCCGAGAATGGCGGCCTGGGCGCGGTGAAGCAGATCACCGGCTACAAGAGTCATCCCTATTCGCAGAAGATGAACGCGGAATATTTCATCGCGCTCTGCGAGACCTTTGAAAAGCGCTATGGCGTCAAGTTCGAAGGCATCCGCGATGGCGCCGTCACCGACGCCAAGGCGCGCCTGATCCAGTTCAAGACCAACATGGACGTTGTCATGTCGGTGCTGGACCAGAAGGGCCTGGGCGACTGGGTCGCCGATCGTCTCGTCGCCATTGGCGACCTGGTCAGGGACGACCACAAGCTCAACGTCGACAACAAGGCCGATCCCTTCCAGGACGAGCGCCTGCGCGTCGCCAACCTGCCGATGGACACGCAGAAGGTCTCGGCGAAGAACGACCTCTCCGGCGCCACCAAGGAGGTGTCGATCACGCTGTTCGAACAGCCCGGCAAGGCCTGGGGTGCGCGCCGCGCCATCTCCGAAGTGGTGAAGTGGATGAACTTCGTCACCGGCAACCGCTTCGTCACGCTGGCGGCGGACCTTTCGGAATCCATCAATGTCGAGCATGGCGCGCTCTGGGGTCACTATGACCCGGAAGACAATCCCCGCGGCACCCGCGTCAAGGCGGCGATTCAGGAAGCGGGCAATGTGGCCTCGGCCATCGGCCTGATCAGCCAGTCGGCTTCCGTCGATCCGGAGAAGTTCTCCGGCGTCTGGGCGCTGTCGGGCACTTACGGCGCCTTCACACCGCTGATGTACACGCCTGCCCGCGTCTGGAGCCAGCAGAACCAGGACAGCAAGTTCCGCGTCGGCGTGCTGCACATCCTGGCCGGTCACTCCGGCCCGGAAACGGCGGCGGACGGTCGTACCCACTTTGGCATCTTCGCCACCCAGGTGTGGAAGCTGTTCCCGCGCAACCAGACCATCCATCTGAACTTCTGGGATTATAACGACGTCGCGTCGGGCTACTTCGCCGCCGCCGAAATTGCGGCCCGCGATCCCAAGGTCGGCATCATCTCCATCGAGGTGGCGCGTCCCGACAATGCCGTGGCTGACCGCAGCACCTTCGCCGACAAGGACATCAAGGCCGCGGCCAAGGGCTTCTATGTCATCCGCGACTTCGATCCGTCCAAGCCCAAGGGCGGCTATATTCTCTGCCAGGGCGCGTCGTCCACGGTGAACACGGTCAAGAACCTCAAGCGCTTCGAAGAAGCCGGGCTGAACGTGAAGATCATCTCTTGCATCAGCGAGGAGTTGTTCGACCGCCAGCCAGAAGCCTATCGCAACAGCGTGCTGCCGCCGGATGCGCCGTTCGACGCCATGGTGGTCTCGACCGGCACCCGCCGCGTCTGGCCCTACAAGTTCCTGGGCCCGCTGACCGACGAGTACTCCATGACCTCCGACTGGGATCACCAGTGGCTGACCAGCGGCCTGGAAAACGACGTCATCGCCGAGGCCCATCTGGACCCGGAAGCGATCTTCAAGGGCATCGAGCGCTTCGCCAAGGCGCGCCCCGACCGTATCGCACGCCAGGCCAAGCTGATCGCCTGACAGGATAGGCCCCTTAGCTTCCATGAACGGTAGATAAGGGGCTGTATTCCTCCGACAATCCCACCCCAAGTTCCGCCATCTGTGTGGTTTTCACCGCACGGATTGCGCCCGCGTTTGTAGTCATTATTAATCGGGGCGTAGATAACAGCCCTGTCATCAAAATTTTTGCAGCTGGTGGCCGGAGATGTTGCCCGCGGTTCTGGGACGCGGTAAATATTCAGACAATAAGGGCCGGACTAAGGGCCTTAAGCCCCAGGAGGGCGCGTGAACATCAAAGCGGGCGCCATCGCGCTTGGACTGTCGCTGATGCAAGCCGGGGCGCTTATCGCCCTGATGGCGGCTGCGTCGGCGGACGGCGCCACCGCGCAGGCCCCCGCACCCACGGCGCATTACGGCAACGAGATCGCGCCCATCTTCGCCAGAAATTGCATTGGCTGCCATGGCGGGGCGCAGCCGCAGGGAGACATCTTCCTGCGCTTCAAGGACGAGGCCGAAGCCAAGGGCGCCGCCGTCACCAATGACGAGCTCTGGGACAAGGTCGCCGCCGAAGTCGAAAGCGGCCGCATGCCGCCCGCCACATCCAGGAACAAGCCCAGCGATGGCGAACGCAAGCTGCTGGTCGCATGGATTCGCAACGATGTCCTGACCATCGGCGGCAAGCCCGATCCGGGCCCGGCGGTGGTGCATCGCCTCAACAACCGCGAATACGCCAACAGCATCCGCGAACTTCTGTATTTGCCTGCCGGCTACAACGCCGCCGCAGATTTTCCCGCCGATGAACGTGGCGACGGCTTTGACAACAATTCTTCCACGCTGGTGATCTCGCCTACTCTGATCGAGCGCTACCTGAACGCCAACGAGCGGGCGGCCAGTGCCGCCTTCAAGCTGCTTGACGAGAACAAGGGCGTTGTCTCAGGCATCACTTCGCCGCAGCTGCTGGATGCTGGCAAGGACTTCAAGGCTGACTTCGCCAACAGCCAGGCGCATGTGCGGCTCAATCTGGAAGCCTTCATGCCGCGCGCCTGGCGCCGCCCCGTCACGCGCGAGGAAGTGGACGGCATGATGAAGTTCGTCGCCATGGGCTTCGCCCATGACGGCGAATCCAAGACCAAAGCGCTCGCCCTCGCCATCCGCGCTGCGCTGATGTCGCCCAATTTCCTGTTCCGGCTGGAGCAGGACCCCCATCCCGATGGCACCGGCAAGGTCTATGGCCTGACCGAGCACCAGCTCTCCAGCCGCCTGTCGTACTTCCTCTGGAGCACGATGCCGGATGAGGCCCTGGCGGCTAAGGCCAAGGCTGGCACGCTGCGCCAGACGCTGGATGCAGAAGTGACGCGCATGCTCCAGGACCCCAAGGCCGTCTCGCTGACCCGCGACTTCATGGGCCAGTGGCTGGAGATTCGCGGCCTGGACGCGACCCCGAATGTGGACAAGGCGCTGCTAGCCTCGATGCGGACGGAGACCGAGCATTTCTTCAACTACATCGTCGCGAATGATCGGCCCATCACCGACCTGCTCGACGCCGATTACAGTTTCGTCGATGCGCGCCTGGCCAAGCTCTACGGTATGGAAGGCATTGTCGGCGATGAATTTCGCAAGGTGCAGCTGGATCCGAAGCAGCGCGGCGGCATCATCACCCAGGCTTCGTTCCTGACGCTGACCTCAAAGCCGCTGGGCGATGGCCTGCGGACTTCGCCGGTGGTGCGCGGCAAGTTTATCCTAGAAAATCTCTTCAACCAGCGCATCCCGCCGCCGCCGCCCAATGTGCCGTCGCTGGAGCTGGATACCAACAAGCAGCTCACCGGCACGGTGCGCCAGATCTTCGAGCAGCACCGCGTCAACCCGACCTGCGCTGGCTGCCATGCGCGTATGGACCCCTATGGCTTTGCGCTGGAGAATTATGGCGGCACCGGCGAATGGCGCGAGACCGACAACAAGATCGCGGTCGATGCCTCCGGCGACATCAATGGCCGCAAATTCACCACCCCGGCCCAGTTCCGCCAGGTGCTGCAGACGCGAAAGGCTGATTTCCGCCGCGCCGTGGTGCGCAAGGTCCTGTCCTATGCCCTGGGGCGGGGTATCCAGGGCGTGGACCGCCCGGCGGTGGACCAGATCGTGGCCGCCGTCGAGAAGGATGGCGACAAATTCTCCAGTGTCGTGCTCAATGTGGCCAAGAGTTACCCGTTCCAGAATGCCCGGGGCAGCGCCAACGCCAATGCCGCCCCGTCTGCCGCAGCCGCGCCGCGCCTGCAGCCTGTAAGCCTTCAGAAGTAGTCGCCATACCGTCTTGGGATCGAACCAAAAAGGAAAAGGGAAACAGCAGATGATGATCCGCCGTATCCAGACCATGAACCGCCGCGTCCTGATTCGGGGCGCCGGTAGCGCCGCTATCGCCCTGCCGCTGCTGGATGCGATGATTCCCGAAAGCCTGATTGGCTCGGCGGAAGCCCAGGCCCGCGCCAAGAAGGTGATGCCGTCGAACCGGCTGGCGATCCTTTATTATCCCAACGGCATCCATGTCCCGGCCTGGTATCCCAAGGACGGCGCCAACAGCGCCAACTATACTCTGACCGGCACCTCGGCGGCGGCGCTGGAGCGCCACAAGAAGGATTTCCTCTTCATCGGCGGCCTGTCGGTTCCTATGGCGCTCTATGACTCCGTGGGCGACCACGCCAAGGCGCTGGGCTGCTACCTGACCGGCGTGCGCATCAAGAAGACCGCCTCGGACGACATCCAGTGCTCGATCTCGATGGACCAGATCGTCGCCAACAAGATCGGCGCCGCCACCCGCTTTCCTTCGCTTGAGCTCGGTATGGATTATGGCCGCATGGAAGGCGGCTGCGATCCGGGCTATGCCTGCATCTATTCGAACAACGCCTCCTGGCGCGATGCCAAGACTCCCGCGATCAAGGAGGTCAATCCGCGCGTGCTGTTCGACCGCCTGTTCGGCGCCGCCCAGGCGTCCGATCATGCCGAGGAATCGAAGGACCAGCAGGAAACCTATAATCGCTCGATCCTGGACTATACCCGCGAGGGCCTGAGCCGCATCAACACTCAGTTGGGCCAGAATGACCGCCATCGCGTCGACGAGTATCTGAACTCGATCCGCGAGATCGAGCACCGCCTCGATGCGCCGCCGACCAACCTGGCCGACATGCCCAAGGGCGTGGTGCGTCCCACCCGCGTGCCGGAGACCTTCAAGGAGCATTTCCGCCTGATGGCCGATCTGCAGATCCTGGCCTTCCAGATGGACGTGACCCGGGTCTCGACCTTCATGCTGGGCGTGGAGCAGAGCCGCCGCACTTACAACGAGATCGGCATTCCCGAGGAGCATCACGGTCTGACGCATCACGCAGGCGACCCCGAAAAGATCGCCAAGATGATTAAGATCGACACCTACATGGCCGAGCAGTTCGCCTACTACCTCGACAAGATCAAAGCGGTGCAGGAAGGCGGCAAGTCGATGCTGGACAATTCCATGATCCTGCTCGGCAACGGCAATGGCGACGCGGCCCGTCACGATCACGAGAACTGCCTGACCGTGCTGGCGGGCAAGGGCGGCGGCACGCTCAATCCGGGCCGCTACGTTTCCTATCCGGAAGGCACGCCGGTCTCCAACTTGTGGCTGTCGTTGATGGACCGCATGGAAGCCAAGATGGAGCGCCATGGCGATTCTACCGGACGCCTGGCTAACCTGACAGTTTGA
>CANFDA010000028.1 GCA_947445215.1 Alphaproteobacteria bacterium
CCACGGTCTGCATCGGATTGGGCGCGCCCATGTGCGGGTTGCCGCCATAGAGCCCGATGCCCGGCCGCACCAGGTCAAAATGATAGTCGCGCCCCAGCAGCACACCGCCGGACGCAGCCAGGCTGGCGGGCGCGGGAGGCAGCATCGCCAGCGCGGCGCGGAAGCGCGACAGCTGGGTGCGGTTCATGGCGCTGTCGGCATCGTCGGAGCAGGCCAGATGGCTCATCACCAGCACCGGCGCGAAATGCTTCTCTGCCGCCAGCATGGACAATTCGTGCCGAGGCAGGCCCAGCCGGTTCATGCCAGTATCGACATGCAGCGCCGCCGCGCCGCCCTTCGTCGCCTGCCAGGACGCGATCTGCGCCAGGCTGCCCAGCACCGGGATCAGATTGTGGTCAATCAGCGCCGTTGCGGTATCGCTGGCGGCGCCATCGAGAATGAAGATGCGCGCCTTGGCGTTGAACGCACGCAGCGCGACGCCCTCTTCCAGCCGCGCCACGAAGAAGCTGTTGCAATCAAGCGCCGGCAACACACCGGCCAGGCCCAGGCCATAAGCGTCGGCCTTTACCACCGCCGCGACCTGCGCCTGCGGCGCCAGCTTGCGCATCAGTGCCAGATTGGTCGCCAGCGCGGCCCGATTCACCCGGATTTCGCCCCCGCCCATCGTCAATTACGCTGCTGCGGTACGGCGGTGTAACAGGGCACGTTGAGCAACAGCGGGCAGTTGCCAGGATTGACGCCCGTCTCCATCTGGCGGCGCTGCGCGTCAGCGCCGCTGATGCGGATTTCCGGCTCCGGCTCGGCGAAGCGGTTGCGGTTCTCCGGCTGGCGCAGCACGATGGCGCCGTCCGGCAGGCGCGTGCCACGCCACGGGATGCGGCCGCAGCGACCGCGTTCCGCCGTGGTGAGATTTTCATAGTGACCAGCGCTGCACGCCACATCGCGACCCAGCGCGCCCAGCAGATCGCCATCGGTGATGCCGCCCTGTTGCCGGAGCGGGTTAGGCTGCTGCTGCACCTTGGGCGGAATGATGACGGGATCGATCACCACTTCCGGCGGCACGCCGGTGGGCGCCTGCGGCACGGTCATCTGCACCTCCGGTATAGGCGAATTGTCAGTGGCGCCGCGCAGGTTCAGCATCACTTCGGTGCTGGCGCCGCGTCGGACGATCACCTTCCAGCCTTCGGAGAAGATCAGAAAATTTGCGATCACGAGATGAACAATGGCGACGGCGATCCAGCTTGCCGCCTTGCGCTTGGGCGGCACATGCCGCGACGGCCGCGCGGCATAGAGAGGAACGTCGGAAAGATTCTCGATGCTCAAAACGGTTCCCGGCGTGCTTTTTGTCGGGCCGGATCGTCCCCCCGGCGCTTCGGCCCATTCTAGCGTGGGGCGGTTGTGCCACAAAAGCTTGCCGCTGTAACGCAAGATACGGAAAAGCTGATTTTTCGCCTGAAAATGGAGATTTTATCAGATGGCTAAGGCGGGGATTGGCCATCTAATGGCGGATTGGAGAAGCGAGTGAACCGGCCCTCAAACGTTAGATCGATGGAGCGTGTAGCACCATGACGATGCTTTTCCACCATCACCTCCGCGCGATTGGTGGCCTTCTCTAACTTTGCCGCCCATTTTATATGTTCTTCGCTACCAGCCTCCGGTTCACGCGAGGCCAGATAGTATTCCTCACGATATACGAACATCACCACGTCGGCGTCCTGCTCGATGGAGCCGGATTCGCGCAGGTCGGACAGAACCGGGCGCTTGTCGTCGCGGCTATCCACGCCGCGCGACAGCTGAGACAGGGCGAGGACGGGGATATCCAGCTCCTTGGCCAGGTTCTTCAGGCCCTTGGTGACTTCAGTGATTTCCTGCACCCGGTTCTCATGGTTGCGCGACGGCGCCACCAGCTGGAGATAGTCGATAATGATCAGGCCGATATTCTTTTCGCGCTTCATGCGGCGGGCGCGGGCGGCGATCTGGGCGATGGAGATGCCGCCAGTGTCGTCGATATAGAGCGGCAGGGTGGAAAGATCCTGCATGGTGAGGACGAACTTCTCCCATTCAGTATCGCTCATTTTGCCGTTGCGGATTTTCCAGACTTCCATCTCGCACTGTTCGGAGAGAACACGACCCGCCAATTGCTGTGCCGCCATTTCGAGGCTGAAGAACAGCACGGGCGCACCGCTGGGATATTCCGCGCCCGCTTCAACATCCCGAATATATTGCTGTGCCGCATGGAAAGCCATATTGGTACCCAGCGCCGTCTTACCCATGCCGGGGCGCCCAGCGAGGATCAGAAGGTCCGACGGCTGGAGGCCGCCAAGCAAATTGTCGATCTCGATAAACCCGCTGGTAACGCCGGAGATGCGCCCGCCCCGAGCCTGCGCCTTAGTCGCCAGATCGACAGACTTCTGCATTGCTTGATGAAAATCGATAGCGCCATCACCATAGCGAGCGTTTTGAGCAACGCTATAAAGAGCCTTCTCTGCGTTTTCGACCAGTGCGCTTGGAGGCCGTGCAATATCATTTTCGATAGCGGCATTTACCAAGTCTTCGCCAATTCGCATTAATTCACGGCGAACTGCAGTTTCGTGAACAATACGTGCCAACTCCTTGAGGCTTATAACAGAAGGAGCCGACTTCCTGAGCGCACCAAAATAATCCATATCGAGCGTGATAAGGCCCGGATCATTTCGCATAATCGCGGTCAACGTCTGATCCGTGATTATGCGACCCTGCTCAAACAGTTGGAGCATGGTCGCATAAATTCTCTGATGAAACGGGTCAGCGAATTCTTCGGGTTTAAGTAGCTGTACAATGGGTTCAAGGCGACGATTATCGACCAAGATGCCGCCGAGGATCGACTGCTCTAGTTCAATTTCATTAAAAACTTCGCGCGAATGCGAAAACGCCTGATCCATTTTTAGAACTTCTTTTGAAGAGGGGTCAGCCTACTGTGGTTCGCACCGAATCACAGACATGCCACAATTTTATCCACGGTTCGTCGTCAATGGCGGTGAAGAGTTATTCATAGGCAAATGACCCAAGATGCTGCTCATACATATGTATAACTCTGTGGGCAATTCTGTGGATATCCCATACGTGGCAGTGGTGATCACTTAAGCGGCAACCCTCTGCCTGACCAGCGTTTTATTTTTTCTGGCGCTCATAGCACCGCGATGATCGCCTGCGCCGCTGCCGGATTGCGCGCCTTGAAGCCGGAAATCACGAAAAGAAAAACGTCGCGCCTTTTCTTCGCCACCGGTTTCACCAGCAGCGGCAGGTCGATGGGCGCAACGCCTGCCTCCCAGACCTGAGCCCGCACCGCCCACGCGGCGATAGCGGCTTTGGAATAGACCATCTTCTCCTTTTCCACCGTGCCCATGGCGCGGACATAGACGAAATCGGCGCTGACGTCGGCAATGCAGGGAAACTCGCTGTCGCAGCCCGCGATGATGGCCACCTTGTACTTGCGACGGAGCGCCACGAATGCCGCGCAAGCAAAACTTTCGTGCCGCACTGACCGGCCCCCACTGAGTGGTCTATTTGATATATTAGTTTAAGGGCATCATTCGCACCCCCCCGTTGCTAGCCGGCTGATCTGGCGGCCAGACTGTGGCCTGCGGTGCCGGTGGTCGGTATCCCAGCGATGAGTGCGGGCGGGCGGTGTTGTAGTACCTCCGCCAGGCTTCGATAACGGTCTTCGCCTCCTTGAGTGTGTAGAAGATCTCGCCGTTGAGCAGTTCGTCCCGCAGCTTACCGATGAAGCTCTAGGAGAAAGCCTTGTCGTAGAGTTCGGGCTTGAAGCCCACGACAATCTTGCCCTTCTTCTCCACGACCGGCCGCTTGATCATGGAGTGATGCGCCAGCATCAGGGCGATGGCTTTCTTCTCCATCAGATTTTCCCTGTCGTGGTCAGGCAGATTCTTGAAAGTGGTGCCAGCGCGATTGAGCAGCGTTTTCTAATCCACTTGTTGTACCCAGCCTTCCAGCTTTTTTGTCAACGGCCGTCTTTTTGTAATCATGGAAGGCATAAGCGAGCCCATGGCCATCGAGCCAGGCTCGCGCCTTCTTCACCTTGTCGCAGTTAGGAATTCCATACATCGTCAACATGGGACAAGCCTGCCACAGTTTGCGCCTGCCTGTCTTTGAGATAGCTTGACGCCATGACGGGGGCTCACAAGATCGAAAGCGCGGCCGACAGCAGCCACTGGACCTGGGCGCAGCGCGTGCGCGGCGTGGTCGGCGCCTGCGCCGGCAACCTGGTCGAATGGTTTGATTTCTACGTCTATTCCTTCACCGCGATCTATTTCGCCGCCGCCTTCTTCCCCAGCGGCGACCAGATCTCGCAACTGCTCTCGACCGCGGCCGTCTTCGCCGTGGGCTTCTTCATGCGGCCGCTGGGCGGCTGGATCTTCGGCCGCATCGCCGACCGCAAGGGCCGCCGCCACGCCATGATGCTGTCGGTATCTCTGATGTGCGGCGGCTCGCTTATACTGTCGCTGCTGCCCACTTACGCCACCATCGGCATCGCCGCGCCAATCCTGCTGGTGCTGATACGGATGCTGCAGGGCCTGTCGGTGGGAGCCGAGTATGGCACAGGCGCCACCTATCTCAGCGAGGTCGGCAACAAGGGGCGGCGCGGCTTTCTGGGCTCGTTCCAGTATGTCACCCTGATCGGCGGCCAGTTGCTGGCAATCCTGGTCATCACCATATTGCAGCAATTCCTGAGCCCGGACGAAATGCGCGCCTGGGGCTGGCGCATCCCCTTTGCGCTGGGGGCCGTCGGTGGGCTGGTGGTGTTCGTACTGCGCCGGACCATGCAGGAGACCGCCACGCGGGCCAGCATGGAACGCAAGGAGGCAGGCTCAGTAGCGGCGCTGTGGCGCGGCCACAAGCGCGCGGTGATCGTCATCACTCTCTTCACCTGCGGTGGCTCGCTTTATTTCTACACCTTCACCACCTACATGCAGAAATTGCTGGCGCTATCCGGCGGCATGAGCGTGCCGACAGTGAGCCTGATCATGACGACGTGCCTGCTCTGCTTCGTGCTGATGCAGCCGCTGATGGGCCTGCTCTGCGACCGGCTGGGAACCAAAACGCACATGCTGATCTTCACCGGCCTGGCCGCCACCGTTTCGGTGCCGCTGCTCTTTGCGCTGGAAGCAGCCAGCACGCCCTTGTCAGCCTTTCTGCTGGTTATGCTGGGTATGACCATCAACGCCTTCTACACCGCCATCGCCGGGTTGGTGAAAGCCGACATGTTCCCCATCGAGGTGCGGGCGCTGGGCGTGGGTCTGCCTTACGCGGTTGGCAATGCTCTGTTCGGCGGCACGGCGGAGTATGTGGCGCTGGCGTTCAAGCAGGCGAATATGGACGAAATGTTCTTCTTCTATGTAGCGGGCATAAGCGCCATGGCTTTCATTGCCAGTCTCTGCATGCCGAACCTGAAGAAGCACGGCTATCTCGACGGCGACGGAAAGGTGGAAGCCAATACCCCCCCGTTCCGCCGCGCCAAATAATTACTTCTTCTGCGCTCCGTTGAAGGCCCAGAGCACGTTGAACGGGTCCCCGGCTAAGGCATAACGGTCGCCCCAGAACATGTCGGTAGGCGGCTTCTGCACCGTGACGCCAGCTTCGACCGCTCGCTGCACGGCGGCATCCACATCCGGCACCATCAGCACTATGCTGTTTCCTAGCCATTCCTCTTCTCCTCCGTGGTCAAAACCATACTTCAGGTTGTACCACTTAGTGGGGGCAGGCCATGGCAAACGCACCAAGTATCATCCCGGCTGTTATGCAGGCTTTCTTCTCGACCCCGACGGCAACAATGTCGAGGCTGTGTTCCATGGCGAACACGAGCGCAGCACACCGTCGGTGAAGATCACTTTCCCGGCGATGCCACAGACGTTCTGATCAATGCAGCCGGCTTGCGTGCCAGTCCAGTTGATCGGCCATGAAACTGGAAACGAAATAATAGCCGTGATCATAGCCGGCATGGCGGCGCAGCGTCAGGGCAATGCCTGCATTGGCGCAGGCAGCTTCCAACAAATCCGGCTTCAACTGGTTTTCAAGGAATGGATCGGCTTCACCCTGGTCGATCAGCAGTTCGGGCAGACGCGCCCCGTCCTCGATCAACGCCACGGCATCATGCGCCCGCCATGTCGCCTTGTCGGCACCGAGATAGCCACCCAGCGCCTTCCGGCCCCACGGCACCTGCGATGGCGCCACAATGGGCGCGAAAGCCGAGACGGCGCGGAAGCGTTCGGGATGGCGCAAGCCCACCGTCAGTGCACCATGGCCACCCATCGAATGGCCGATGATCGACTGGCGGACCATGTCGGCGGGGAAGTTCGCCGCCACCAGCGCAGGAAGTTCGTCGGTGACATAGGACCACATGCGATAGTTGCGGTCGAACGGCGCCTGCGTCGCATCGACATAGAAGCCCGCGCCCAACCCGAAATCGGTGGCGCCCGCCGGATCGCCGGGCACGCCCTCGCCGCGTGGTGAGGTATCGGGCGCGACGAATATAAAGCCATGCCGCGCGCAGGCGGCGCGATAATCGCCCTTGTCGGTGACATTAGCGTGGGTGCATGTCAGGCCCGACAGATACCACACCACCGGCAGCATCGCACCCGGCACGTGATCCGGCACGAAGACGGAAAACGTCATGGGCGTACCGGTGGCCGACGAGGCATGGCGATAGACGCGCTGCACGCCGCCATGGCTGCGGCTGGCGGAGACCTGTTCCATCAAAAGACCACGACGGAGCGAATGCTCTCGCCTGCGTGCATCAGGTCGAAACCCTTGTTGATGTCTTCCAGCGACAGAACATGGGTGATCATAGGGTCGATGGCGATCTTGCCGTCCATGTACCAGTCCACGATCTTCGGCACATCGGTGCGGCCCTTGGCGCCGCCAAAGGCCGAGCCCTTCCAGACGCGCCCTGTCACCAGCTGGAACGGGCGGGTGGAGATTTCCTTGCCCGCCTCGGCCACGCCGATGACGATGCTGGTGCCCCAGCCGCGATGGCAGGCTTCCAGCGCCATGCGCATCACCTGCGTGTTGCCGGTGCAGTCGAAGGTGTAGTCGGCGCCGCCATCGGTCAGCGCCACCAAATGCGCCACTAGATCGCCGCTGACCTTGGACGGATTGATGAAATGCGTCATGCCAAATTTGCGGCCCCATTCTTCCTTGGCTTCATTGAGGTCAACGCCGACTATTTTATCGGCGCCCACCAGCTTCAGACCCTGGATGACGTTGAGGCCGATGCCACCAAGGCCAAAGACGATGGCATTGCTGCCGGCTTCCACTTTCGCGGTCTTGGTGACGGCGCCGACGCCGGTGGTGACGCCGCAGCCGATATAGCAACTGGTCTGGAACGGCGCGTCATCGCGGATTTTCGCCAGCGCGATTTCCGGCAGCACGGTGAAGTTCGAGAAGGTCGAGCAGCCCATATAATGGAAGATCGGCTTGCCAAGATAGGAGAAGCGCGAGGTGCCGTCCGGCATCACGCCTTTTCCTTGCGTGGCGCGGATGGCGGTGCAGAGATTGGTCTTCCCCGACAGGCAGCTTTTGCACTGGCGGCATTCCGGAGTGTAGAGCGGAATGACATGGTCGCCCTGCCTCAGGCTGGTGACGCCCGCACCAACTTCGCGCACGATGCCCGCACCTTCATGGCCCAGGATGGACGGGAACAGGCCCTCGCTGTCCAATCCATCAAGCGTATAGGCGTCGGTGTGACAGATGCCGGTGGCCTTGATCTCGACCAGCACTTCGCCGGCCTTCGGCCCCTCCAGATCGACTTCGACTATCTCCAACGGCTTCTTGGCTTCGAAGGCGACAGCGGCGCGGGTCTTCATGGGCGATTCTCCAAACGGCGCGGGATATTACCAAATCCGGACTCGACACCCGCTCAGCTTTATGTTCTTTATTTGTTCCATAAAGATTTGGCCCGTTCGCAGGAGGATTTGATGGCTGACCAGGGTTTTGTACTTCTCGAGGCGCATGGCGGCGACACGGTGGGCTATTGCCACGCACAGGTCGAAGAAGCCCGCTCGCGCGGCGATTGGTCGATGGTAGCCTATTGGGGATCGATGGCGAAGCTGGCCGCCATGCTGTCCCAACAGCGCCCGGCGCATCAGAATTAGACCCGCTAGAATTGGAAAAGGCCCAGTGGGTCCGCGACGGTGGGCTTGGCCCGTTTTGCCGCCGTCCGCTGCTCGGCCGCCATCGTCCAGCGCACACCTTCCACTGTTTTCAAGCAGGCCTTGGCATCGGCAGGCGTGGCGCCGTTATCGCCCAGCCATGCCGCCCAGTCCGCTTGCGCCAGCAACGCGGGCATGCGGTCGGCGGGCAGGTCACCTACCAGCGCATTGGCTGGCACGGTTACCATCACGGCGGCAAACGGCGAAGCGTCGGCGATCGCAAAGCGCCGCCACAGCATGGCGATACCGGCAGGCTTTGG
Organism: Alphaproteobacteria bacterium; assembly: GCA_947445215.1. Classification (GTDB taxonomy): domain Bacteria; phylum Pseudomonadota; class Alphaproteobacteria; order Micropepsales; family Micropepsaceae; genus Rhizomicrobium. Next base: position 8,468 of record CANFDA010000028.1, read on the forward strand.
GAGCGTAAAGATTTGCTGCGCCCCGCTCTTCGGGGCTTCGTTGAAACTCTCCACCAGCAGGATGCCGCGCTGCCCATCGCGGAAGGCGCGGGCGAAGGCGGGCGTGGTATCGATGGTCTCCGCCCGGGCATTGATAGGACGCGGCCGCCGCCAATCCGCGGGATCGGGAAAGCCCCAGCGCATCGGCATGACGTAACGCTGGCCACCGTCGCAGACGATGATCGGCAGGTCGTTCATCACCCGATAGGTGACACTGTCGCCGTCATCCGCAGCCGCATCGGGACTGACCGATGCCTGCTAGGTCTTCTTGGCTCTGACTTTACCGCACATGCGCAAAACCCGGGAATCGCCCACAGTCTAACATCCCATCTAGGATTCGCCGGATTTCCCCGCCATGCTTCGGCGCATGCTGTCCCGCCGCGCCTTTTCCACCGCGCTTCTCGCCTTGCCGCTGACCGGACCGGCTTACGGCCAGGCGGCGGACAATGCCCGCCGCGCCGCGCGCGGCCTGAAGCAATTGCACGCCATCATCGTCCAGCGCGGAGACGAGCTGGTGCTGGCCGATGCGGTGCGCGGCCCCGGCCTGGACCGCGCCGCCAATCTGAAATCCTGCTCCAAAAGCATCGTCGCGTTGTTGCTGGGCACGGCGGTGGCGCGCGGCGAAGTGCGGCTGAACGCCAGCCTGCGCGAGGTCGCGCCGCGCCTGATCCCCGCCAACGCCACGCCGGGCGCCGCCGCGATCACGCTGGAAGACCTGGTGACGTTGCGCGCCGGGCTGGAGAGCACCTCAGGCCGCAACTATGGCAGCTGGGTGAATTCGGAAAACTGGGTGGCCTATGCGCTGCGCCGTCCGATGCTTGATACGCCGGGCGGGCGGATGATCTATTCCACCGGCAGCACGCATCTTTTGGGCGCGGCGCTCGCCACCGCCACCAATAAGACGCTGCTGCAACTGGCGCGCGAACGGCTGGGCGCGACGCTCAAGATCGACGTGCCGGGATGGACACGCGATCCTCAGGGCTTTTATTTCGGCGGCAACGAGATGGCGCTGACGCCGCGCGCCATGCTGAAGATCGCGTGCCTGATGCGCGACCGGGGGCGCTATGGCGAAGCGCAGGTGATCCCGGATAGCTGGGTTACCGCTTCGATCACGCCGCGCACCCGTTCGCCCTTCTCCGGCCTGGCCTATGGCTATGGCTGGTTCCTCAACGACAGCGGCTGGGTCGTGGCGCGCGGTTATGGCGGCCAGATCATCGCGGCGCATCCCGCACGGCGGCTGGCCGCGGTGATGACGTCAGACCCGGCACAACCTGCACGCTCGGAAGGTCATTTCGGCGATCTGATGGACTTGCTCGAAGGCCCGGTGACGGCGCTGGCCTGAGGCGTCACTGCCCAGTCGGCTTCCTCGTACATCGGGCGGATTTCGACTTCGCTGGGGACCGACATTGGATTGGGCATGCGCTTCACCCATACAATCGCCTCGTCCATGTCCTTCAAGGTCCAAATCCAGTAGCTCGCGTCCAGCTCGCACGGATTGGCGAAGGGGCCATCGATCACTGTGCGGCCCGTCCCGTCGAATGCGACCCGCTTGCCTGCCGAGGACGGCTTCAAGCCATCGCAGGCGTCCTCGCTCAGAATGCCGGCCTTGACCAGTTCCTAGTTGAAGCGGCCCATCGCCTCCATCGACTTTTTGTTTTCGTCTTTGAGGACAAAGCCCTTTTAGCTTTCCTCGGTCGCCTTGACCAGCACCAGTACGCGCATGGCCTGCCTCCCTGTCTGAGCGGCCCGATGGGGCATGACATCGTAACGACGAACGTAGCGATGGGATGCCGACAGGGAACTGCGAATTTATCGGCTGCGGGCCGGGTTGGTCGCCACCCAGATGATATGGCGCACGCCCTTGCCCTTGTTGGCGCGCGCCTTGACCTCTTCCACCGCGAAACCGGCGCGGCCCAGGCGATAGACGAAATCCTTGTTGGGCGCGGCAGACCAGACCGCCAGCAGGCCGCCGGGCCGCAGCCCCTTGCGTGCCGCTTCCAGCCCGCGCAGGTCGTAGAGCCTGTCGTTGGCGGCGCGGCTGAGGCCGTCGGGGCCGTTATCGACGTCGAGCAGGATGGCGTCATAGGCCGCATGCGCCGAGTCGATGGCCGCGCCGACATCATCAGTGCGGACGCCGACGCGCGGATCGTCGAGGCATCCCGCCGTCAGTTCCGCCATCGGTCCGCGCGCCCAGGCAAGCACGGCGGGCACAAGTTCGGCCACCGTGATGCGCGCATCCGCAGCCAACCCCGCCAGCGCAGCACGCAGCGTGAAGCCCATGCCATAGCCGCCGATCAGCATATGGACGTTGCGGCGGCCCGAGAGGCGCTCGCAGGCGATCTCGGCCAGAACGATTTCAGAACTGCTCATGCGGCTGTTCATCAGCGGCGTCGGGCCGGCGAAGATGGCGAACTCGACGCCGCGCTGCATCAGCCGCAATTCATCCTTGCCGCCGCCCGGCACCTTTGCGGTATGGAGATGGACCCAGGGGATCATTCAGGCAGTTGTCGCTTGTGCCAGCGCTGCTCGCCCTGCATCAGCAACCAGGACGCCAGCCCCAACAGCAAAAAGCCCAGTGCGATGGGCCGCACCGTGCCGTCATACATCTGGCCGATCAGCTTGCCCAGCACCAGCGAGATGATCGACGATGTTGCGCCGATTATCGCTGAGGCCATGCCCACGACTGCGCCCATCGGCTCCATGGCGATGGCGTTTAGATTGCCGAACATCAGACCGAAACCGAAGAAAAGCAGCCCGTCATTCCCACTCGATGGTTCCAGGCGGCTTGGAGGTGATGTCGTAAACCACGCGGTTGATGCCGCGCACCTCGTTGACGATGCGGGTGGCCGTGCGCGCCAGGAAGCTGTGCTCGAACGGGTAATAATCCGCCGTCATGCCGTCGGTGCTGGTGACAGCCCGAAGCGCGCAGACATGATCATAGGTGCGGCCATCGCCCATCACACCCACCGTCTTGACCGGCAGCAGCACGGCGAAGGCCTGCCAGATCTTGTCGTAGAGGCCCGCCTTGCGGATTTCGTCGAGATAGATGACGTCGGCCTTGCGCAGGATTTCCAGCTTCTCTTCCGTGATCTCGCCCGGCAGGCGGATCGCCAGGCCTGGCCCGGGAAAAGGATGGCGGCCAACGAACGCAGGCGGCAGGCCCAGTTCGCGGCCCAGGGCGCGGACTTCATCCTTGAAGAGTTCGCGCAAGGGTTCGACCAGCTTGAGCTTCATGTAATCCGGCAGGCCGCCGACATTGTGATGGCTCTTGATAGTGACGGAAGGCCCGCCAGTGGCCGAGATGCTCTCGATCACGTCGGGATAGAGCGTGCCCTGCGCCAGGAACTCGGCGCCGCCAACCTTCCGGCTTTCCTTGTCAAAGACATCGATGAAGGCCGCGCCGATGATCTTGCGCTTCTGTTCCGGATCGCTGACGCCCGCCAGTCTCCCTAAGAACATCTCGCGCGCATCGGCATGAATCAGGGGAATATTGTAATGGCCGCGGAAGAGCGAGACGACTTCCTCGCTCTCGCCGCTGCGCATCATGCCGGTATCGACGAAGATGCAGGTGAGCTGGTCGCCGATGGCTTCATGGATCAGCACGGCGGCGACCGACGAATCCACCCCGCCCGACAAGCCGCAGATGACGCGGCCATTGCCGACCTGGGCGCGAATCTTCTCGACCATCGCGGCGTGGAAGGCATTCATGTTCCATTCGGGCTGGATGCCAGCGATGTTGCGCACGAAGTTCGACAGCAGCGTTGCGCCACGCGGCGTGTGCACCACTTCGGGGTGGAACTGGACGCCATAGAAGCGGCGCTTCTCGTCGGCGATTATCGCATTGGGCGAAGACTCGCTGGTAGCGATGACGGCAAATCCATCGGGAATGGCGGTGATCTTGTCGCCATGGCTCATCCATACCGGCTCACTGCCGCTTTCGGCCAGGCCTTCAAGCAGCGGCGAACGGGTCTTCACCTGAATGTCGGCACGGCCGAATTCGCGGTTATGCCCGCCTTCGATCTTGCCGCCCAACTGGGCGCACATGGTCATCTCGCCATAGCAGATGCCCAGCACAGGCACGCCCATCTCGAACACCGCCTGGGGGGCCCGGGGGGACCCGGCCTCATAGGCGGACGCCGGGCCACCCGACAGGATGATCGCCTGCGGTTTCTTAAATAGGGCGGCTTCGGCCTTTTGAAAGGGCACGATCTCGCAATAGACGCCCGCTTCGCGAACGCGCCGGGCGATCAGCTGTGTGACCTGGCTGCCGAAATCAATAACAAGAACACTCATGGGGCGTTGGAAGCTGCCTGTGCGGGCGTGCCCAGCACAGCGATCGCCTTCAGCGCCGCCGCATCCTGCGGGTCGATAGACAGCGCGAGGTCGTAATAGGAGCGGGCATACTCGCTATGGCCCTGCCGGGCGTAAATGTCGCCCAGCGCGACATAGGAGCCGGTGTGCGCGGGATCGGCAACGATGGCGGCCTGGGCCATGCGCAGCGCCTTTTCGCCCTCGCCGCGAATCTGGGCGTCCTGCGCCTGGGTCAGCAGCGCCGTCACCGCCGGATCGGGCGCGGCGTGGGCGGAGACCAGGGAAAGTCCCAGGAAAAGCGGAATCGAGAGCCATTTCATGGCTGTACCTTAACCCGGTTTTGGCGCCCTGGGCTATGCGTCAGGTGCGCTTTAGTACGGCCGCAAAGAAGCCGTCCGTGCCGGTTTTGGCCGGGCTGGCGCGGAAATCCCCAGCCTCGTCCCGGGAAAAGTCACGGTTGCGGTCCAGGAAGGCATCCACCCGGTCCTCATTCTCCTCCGGCAGCAGGGAACAGGTGGCATAGAGCAGCCGCCCGCCGGACGCCGCCCCACTTCCTTCCACAACATGCCGCGCGGCATCGTCCAGCAGCCAGTCCTGTAAGCCCATCAGTTCCGCCAGCCGTTCCGGGGTCAGCCGCCAGCGCAGCTCGGGCTGACGCCGCCAGGTGCCGGTGCCGCTGCAGGGCGCATCGAGGAAGACGATGTCGAACTTGCCATTGCCCCATAGCGGGCCGCCGCGCGTGTCGGCCAGAGTGATGCAGGTCGCGCCCGCCCGTGCCGCCCGCTCCTTTAATGGGGCAAGTCGCTTGGCGACATCGTCAAAGGCCAGGATGTGGCCGTCATTGTTCATGGCAGCCGCCAGCGCCAGCGCCTTGCCGCCCGCACCCGCAGCCAGGTCAAGCACCCGCATGCCGGGCCTGGCATCGGCCAGCAGCGATGCGAGCTGCGCCGCCTCGTCCTGGAATTCGAAGGCGCCGGAGAGAAACTGCGGCGATTTGGTCAGGGTCGCGTTGCCCTCGCCCGGCGGAATGCGGATGCCGATGGGCGAATGCGGCATGGGCGCGGCGGCGAAGCCTTCCGCCTGTAGCGCCGCCAGCACCTCGGGGCGCGTGGCTTTCAGCGTGTTGACGCGCAGATCGACCGGGGCGCGGCTCTGCAGGGCGGACATCTCGCCAGCGAGATCTTTGTCGAAGGCGCGCGCAAGGCTGGCCTCCAGCCATTGCGGGTATTCGCCCGCGACATGCGGCGGCGCGAGCGGCGGCGTGGCGGCGATGGCGGCGCGTTCGGTGTCGCTCAGGGGTTCGGGGCCGTAGCCGCCGGTGAACAAAGTGGCCGGATCGCTGTCCGCCGCCAGCAGCGCCGCGATCACCCGCTGGCGGGCGCTATCGCCGCCCATGCGGTGCGCGAAGCTGGCGCGATGGCGCATCCCGTCGAACACAAGTTCGGCGATAGCGCGGCGGTCCTTCGACCCGGCATAGCGGCGGGCCTTGAAGAAATCCTTGAGATACCGGTCCACCGGCTGTTGCGTACCGTCCAGCGCGGCGAGTATGTCGATGGCGGCCTGTACGCGGGCAGCAGGATTCATGGACATGAGCGATAAAGACATCAGCGGCCGCGTCAAGCTCCGCGAACTGAAGACCCTGTCGGACAATCATTATGTCCTGCGCCGGGTGGCGTTCGACTATCAGCGCCGCGACGGACAATGGCAGTCGATGTCGCGCGAAAGCTATGACCTGGGCGACGCCATCGCCGTGCTGCCCTGGGACAGGCCGCGCGGCAAGGTGCTGCTGATCCGCCAGTTCGCTGGCCGGTGTTCGAGTCGGGCGTGCATGAGCTTCTGATCAAAGCCCTGGCAGGCAAGCTGGACGGCGACACACCAGAGGTCTGTGCCCGTCGGGAAGCAATGGAGGAAGCCGGTGTCACACTAGGCGCGCTGAATGTGGTCAGCCATTGCTTTCCCAGCCCCAGCGCGGTGAAGGAACGCATGACGGTCTATCTCGCGGATTACGATTCCACCGCGCCGCGAGCGAAAGGCGGCGGCATCGATGCGGAAGCCGAGGACATCGAGGTGCTAGAGCTGTCGCGGGACGACGCCTATACCAAGATCGCCAGCGGCGAGATCGCCGACGCCAATACCATCATCCTGCTGCAAGCGGCGAAGCTAGCGGCTTAGGATGACGCCCAGTGTGCCGCGCACGATGGCGCGGCCAATGCTGCCGCGGGGCGCCCGCCCAATAACTTGCCAAGATTGGCGGCGATCTGCGCCCCACTGTTGACCACCGTGCGCGTCACTTCACGCGCCACCACCTGGCCGCCTAGAGCTACTGGCCGGAATTGTGATAGTTCGGCGCTTCGCGGGTGACGACGACATCGTGCACGTGGGACTCGCGCAGGCCCGCGCCGGTGATGCGCACGAACTGCGCCTTCCTGTGGAAGTCGGCGATGGTTGCGCAGCCGGTATAGCCCATGGCGGCGCGCAGGCCGCCGATGATCTGGTGCACCACGCTGCCCACCGGGCCCTTGTAGGCGACCTGGCCTTCGACGCCTTCCGGCACTAGCTTCAGCGCATCGCGCACTTCGGCCTGGAAATAACGATCGGCGCTGCCGCGCGCCATGGCGCCGATGCTGCCCATGCCGCGATAACCCTTGTAGGAGCGGCCCTGATACAAGAACACTTCGCCGGGGCTTTCTTCGGTGCCCGCCAGCAGCGAGCCCACCATGGCGACGCTCGCGCCCGCCGCCAGCGCCTTGGCTAGATCGCCGGAATATTTGATGCCGCCATCCCCGATCACCGGCACATCGGCGTCACGCGCCACCGACACTGCGTCCATGATCGCGGTCAATTGCGGGACTCCCACGCCAGCGACAATACGGGTGGTGCAGATCGAGCCGGGGCCAATGCCCACCTTCACCGCATCGGCACCCGCATCAATCAGCGCCCGGGCTGCGTCGGCGGTGGCGATGTTGCCGCCCGCGACCTGCACCAGATTGGAATGGCGCTTGATGCGGCGGATGGCTTCAATCACGCCCTTGCTGTGGCCGTGCGCGGTATCGACCACGATGACGTCGCATTCGGCCTCGATCAGTGCCATGGCGCGGGCGTAGCCGTCTTCGCCCACGCCGGTGGCGGCCGCGACGCGCAGACGGCCCATGCCGTCCTTGCACGAGTTGGGATATTTCTGCGCCTTCTCGATGTCCTTGACCGTGATCAGGCCGACGCAGCGATAGGCCTCGTCCACGACGATGATCTTCTCGATGCGGTGCTGGTGAAGCAGGCGCTTGGCCTCGTCCGGCTTCACGCCTTCGCGCACGGTGATCAGCTTGTCGCGCGTCATCAGCTCGTAAACCGGCTGGCGCTTGTCTTCGGCGAAACGGACATCGCGGTTGGTGAGGATGCCCACCAGCTTGCCCGCACCCTTGGCGTCGGGGTTCTCCACCACCGGCACGCCGGAGATACGATGCCGCTCCATCAGCGCCAGCGCATCGGCCAGCGTCGCGTCGGGCTGAATGGTGACCGGATTGACCACCATGCCGCTTTCGAAGCGCTTCACCCGGCGGACCTGCTCGGCCTGCTCATCGATGCCCAGGTTCTTGTGAATGACGCCCATGCCGCCCGCCTGCGCCATGGCGATGGCCAGCGGCGCTTCGGTGACGGTGTCCATGGCGGCGGAGACCAGCGGAATGCCCAACTCCACCGTCTTGGTGAGTCGGGTGCGGGTATCGACCTGGGCAGGGAGAATTTCGGAGGCGCCGGGCACAAGCAGGACATCGTCGAAGGTCAGGGCTTCGCGGATGGTGCTGGTCGTCATGCGGCTGGCTCCTATGGAGCGCCGAGGCTTTACCAGCGAGGTTCCGTTTCCGCAAGGGCGGCCTGGAAGGCGGTATAAAGCCCTTATTCTACTTGGGATTTTTGGCACCGCCGCCCCACGCAGGGGGTCGCTCGCAAAGCCCAGATGCCGGATAGGTTCCGGAAATAAACCTTACTCCGCGGAGCAAGCGGTCCCGGCAGATGGCGTTCTCTCCGTCGAAAGGACCGATAATTGCGCCGGCCCGATTGTTTTGCAGTCACCGGTTCGGTGTTTCTGATGAGGAGTTTCGATGTGAAGACCCACTTTAAGATGATGATCGGTGTTGCCGCCGTCGCCCTAACCCTTGGCGCCGCCCAGGCCCAGCCCGCCGGCGTGAAGGTCGGCACCCTGACCTGTGACGTCGCCGCCGGCGCCGGTTTCATCTTCGGTTCGACCAAGGACCTGAATTGCAGCTATCAGCCTACCCCGGCGCGCACCGAGCGCTATTCCGGCTCCATCTCCAAGTGGGGCGTGGACGTTGGCTATACCGGCAAGGGTAAGCTGGTCTGGGCGGTCTTGGCGCCAACCTCTGAAGTGCGCCCCGGCGCGCTTGAAGGCGAATATGCCGGCGCCACCGCGCAGGCCACTGTCGGCGTGGGCCTCGGCGCCAACGCGCTGACCGGCGGTCTGGACAAGTCCATCGCCCTGCAGCCGCTCTCCGTTCAGGGCTCGACCGGGCTGAACGTGGCGGCGGGCATCGGGCAGATCAGCCTGAAGCACATGCGCTAATATCTGACGGAAATGGAAAGGGCTCCGACATTCGCCGGGGCCCTTTTCTTATGTGCCGCCTTC
>CANFDA010000029.1 GCA_947445215.1 Alphaproteobacteria bacterium
AAGGGATAGAAAAGCACACCATACTCCTTGGCCAACCGGGGATAGATGCCGTCGAAACGCTTGACGTATTCGGGCCCCAGATTGCGCTGTGCACCCATGCCGGTCAGCAGCACCGGCACCTTTGCCGCCTTCAGCCGGGTCAGCATGCCGCGCAGATTCTTCTCGGTCATTTCCGGCGGCAGGCCGCGCAGCATGTCGTTGGAGCCATGCTCTATGATGATGACGTCGGGCTTGTCGGCAAGGGCCCAGTCCAACCGCGACAGGCCATCGGCAGAGGTATCACCTGAGACGCCGGCATTGGTGACCACGGCGTTGATTCCCGCGCCTTTCAGCGCCGCCTGGAGCTGGACGGGGAATTCGGTGCCCGGCGGCAGGCCATAGCCCTGGGTCAGGCTGGTGCCAAAGGCGAGGATTTTCAGTTGATTGGCCTTTGGCGCAGCGGGTTTGGCCGTAGGTTTTACGGTCTGCGCTGCCGCCTGCGACACAAAAGCGACAACCAGCATGGTAAGTAAGCTGCGGAAACGCCACGTCATCATAAGATCGCCCGAATGTCCGGCTCAGAGTCGCAAATGCCCAGCCAAACGTCCACTGATTTGCCCGCCATCCAGCTCAACAAGGTCTCGCTGACGCTCAACAGCGCCGCCGGGCCGGTCGATATCCTGCTGGGGGTGTCGCTGTCAGTGGCCTCCGGCACCAGCATCGCCCTGGTCGGCCCGTCCGGCTCTGGCAAGTCCTCGTTGCTGATGGTGGCGGCAGGGCTGGAGCGGCCCACGGGCGGCCAGGTCATCGTGGCGGGCACCGACATCACCCGCATGGGCGAGGATGCGGCAGCCCGCTTCCGCCGTGGGGCGGTGGGCATCGTCTTTCAGTCCTTCCACCTCATCCCCACCATGACGGCGCTGGAAAATGTCGCCGTGCCGCTGGAGCTGGCGGGCGTCGCCGACGCCTTCGACCGCGCCGAAGCCGAATTGCGCAATGTCGGCCTGATCAAGCGCATCGAGCATTATCCAGGCCAGTTGTCGGGCGGCGAGCAGCAGCGCGTGGCGCTGGCCCGTGCCCTGGCGCCCCGGCCCAAGATTCTATTTGCCGACGAGCCGACCGGCAATCTCGACGGCGCCAACGGCCAGGCCATCGCCGACCTGATCTTCGGCCTGAACCAGGAGCGCGGCAGCACGCTGTTCCTAGTCACCCATGAGGAGCGGCTGGCGCAGCGCTGCGACCGCATCGCCCGCATGGCCGACGGCAGGATCATTTCCGACACCGTGCCGGAACGGGTGATCGCGTGAACGATTTCCGTCTGATCCTGAAGTTCGCGCGCCGCGAACTGCGCGGCGGGCTGAAGGGATTTCGTGTCTTCTTCCTGTGCCTGCTGCTGGGCGCAGCCGCGATCTCGGGCGTGGAGACGCTGAGCTCGGCGTTTCTCGGCAGCTTGCGCGACCAGGGCCAGACCATCCTGGGCGGCGACGTTTCGGCCAGCGTGGTACACAAGCCCATCAGCGCCAGCGAACGCAAATTCCTCGACGCGCGCGGGCTGGTCTCGGAATCCGCTACCATGCGCGCCATGGCTTACGCGTTGCGCGAAGGCGAGATCGGCGAACGCCAGCTTGTCGAACTGAAGGCTGTCGATGGCCGCTGGCCACTGTTCGGCGCGCCCAAGCTGACCCCCGATCAGACGATTTCAGACGCGCTCGCCTGCGAAGAAGACCAGGTCTGCGGCGCGGTGGCCGAGCAGGCCTTTGTTGACCGCCTACGCATCCAGCGCGGCGATCTTTTCCGCGTGGGCAACGCCACCTTTCGCCTAATGGGCGTGCTGGTGACCGAGCCGGATCGCATTTCCACCGGCTTCTCGCTGGGGCCGCGCCTGCTGGTGCATACCGCCTCCCTACTCCGCACCGAGCTGGTGACGCCGGAAAGCCTGGTGAACTTCACCTATCGCGTGAAACTGAATCCGGACCAGACCATTCAGGGCTTCCGCGACGCCGCCGATACGGCGTCGCCCGATCCGGGCTGGCGCATCCGCGATTCCAGCGACGCCGCGCCGGGCATTCGCCGCTTCGTCGAACAGGTGGCGATGTTCCTGACGCTGATTGGCCTCACCGCGCTGGCCGTGGGCGGCGCGGGCGCGGGCCAGGCCATTCTCGCCTTCCTCGACCGCAAGCGTTTCGACATCGCCATCCTGAAAAGCCTGGGCGGCACGGGCGAGTTCGTCTTCCGCATCTTCGTGTTGCAAGTGATGGGCGTGGCCGCCGCCGCCACCCTGCTCGGCGCGGCCATCGGCACGTCGGTGCCGTTTCTGGTGGTCTGGCGCTATGGCGACAGCCTGCCGGTGCCGCCGGAGTTTGGGGTGTATCCCTCCGCCCTCTTCCTGGCGCTGGCGTTCGGGCTGCTGACGGCGCTGGCCTTCGCCATTCCGCCCTTGGGCCGTTCGCGTGGCATCCGCCCCGCCAGTCTGTTGCGCGACATGGTCGCCCCATCCAAAGGCGGCGAAGAAGACGCCGACGCCAGGAAATCCCGGCGCCGCGACTGGCTGCTATCGGGCGGCGCCGTCGCCGCCATTGTCGCGCTGGCGCTGATCACCGCGCCGCGCCCGGTCTTCGCGGCCCAGTTCCTGGGCGGCGGCATCGCCATCATCCTGGCCCTGCGCCTGGCGGCCTGGGGTCTGATGCGCGGACTGACCGCGATCCCACGCCCGCGTTCGGCCATGCTGCGACTGGCGCTGGCCAATCTGGTGCGCCCCGGCGCGGCCACCGGCGGCAGCATCACCGCGCTGGGCCTGGGGTTGACGCTGCTGGCCACCGTGACGCTGCTGGGTTCGGCGGTGGAAGCCACGATCAAGAGCGAATTGCCCGGCCGCGCCCCCAGCTTCTATTTCGTAGATATCCAAAAGTCGGAAGGCGAAGAGTTCGACAAGGTCGTTCATTCCTTCTCCAGCAACAGGGAATACCTGCGCACCCCGATGATCCGTGGACGGATCGTCGGCCTGGGCGGGGTTTCCGCCGGGCGCGCCCGCGTCGCCGACAGCGCCCGCTGGGCCCTGAATGGCGACCGCGGCATCACCTATGCGAGCAAGCCACCGCCGGGCAACGAAGTCACCAAGGGCCAATGGTGGCCCAAAGATTATTCCGGCCCCACCCTCATTTCGCTGGATGAATCCATCGCCATAGGCGCCGAACTCGATATCGGCAACAAAATGGTGCTGAACGTGCTAGGCCGCGAGATCGAAGGCACCATCCACAATCTGCGCAAGGTGAACTTCCAGAATGGGCGGCAGAATTTCGTGCTGATCCTGTCGCCCGGCGTGATCGACAAGGCTCCGCACGCCTTCCTCGCCACGGTGCGGGTCGATCCCGGCCAGGAGAACGCCATGTACCGGGCGATCACCGACAAGTTCCCATCCGTCTCCACCGTCCGGGTGCGCGATTCCATAGCCCAACTGGAAGTCTTTATCGGCCAGATCTCCGAAGGCATCAGCGCCGCCAGCCTACTCACCATCCTGGCGGGCCTGCTGGTGCTGGCGGGCGCGATCACGGCGGGCACCCGCAGCCGTGTCTATGACGCCACCATCCTGAAGGTGCTGGGCGCGACCCGGGCCCGGATCGCGGCCGTCCATGCCATCGAATTCGCCTTGCTCGGCGTGGTTACGGGCGTGATGGCGCTGGCGGCGGGCACGGCAGGCGCCTGGGCGATCTGCGCCTTCATCCTGGATATCGGCTTTGCCTTTGACGGCGTCGCGGCGGCTGCAACCGTAGGCGGCGGCGCGGTGGCGGTTCTCATGTTCGGGCTGTTCGGGGCGCTGGCGGCGCTGGGAGCCCGGCCCACCGGGGTGCTTCGGAACGCTTAACCCTTGACGAAAAAAGACTTTTGCGGGTCTTGATACCGCCACAAATTACCCCGATATAATACGGGTCAAAGGGAGTACCAAAACCATGGCCGACTACGACAACCGGATCGCTCGCGGCACCATCACGGCGACAGCTGGCTATGACGCCGGTCTGCGCGCCCACATGCTGCGCGTCTACAATCTCATGGCGGGCGCGCTGGGGCTCACCGGCGTCACGGCTTACGCCGTCGCTAACACGCCCGTGCTGCTCAACGCCATCTACGCGGTCAACGCGCAGGGCCAGCTTGCCCCCACCATCCTGGGCTGGGTCGTGATGCTCGCGCCGCTGGCGCTGGTGTTCTTCCTCTCGTTCCGCATCAACAGCATGAGCCAGGGCACCGCCCAGCTCACCTTCTGGGGCTATGCCGCCCTGGTCGGTGCGTCGCTCGCCTCGCTGTTCCTGCTCTACACCGGCAGCAGCATCGCGCTGACCTTCTTCGTCACCGCCGCCACCTTCGGCACGATGTCGCTCTATGGCTACACCACCAAGCGCGACCTGACGGGCATGGGCAACTTCCTGTTCATGGGCCTGATCGGCATCCTGATCGCTTCGCTGGCGAACATGTTCTTCCAGTCGGCGATGGTGACCTTCGTCGTCAGCGTCCTGGGCGTGCTGATCTTCACCGGCCTTACCGCCTGGGACACGCAGAAGATCAAGCAGACCTATCTCGCCATCGGCCACGACGCGTCGCTGGCGGGCAAGGCGGCCATCATGGGCGCGCTGTCGCTCTATATGGACTTCCTGAACATCTTCCTCTTCCTGCTGCGCTTCATGGGCGACCGCCGCTAACGGCAGCAGAGTTAAAACGGAAAAGGCCCGGTGGAAACACCGGGCCTTTTGCATTGACGTTATTAACTTTGACTAGCCCCGCACTATTGGCGGGGCACCCGGAAGCCACCGACGACCCAGATGAAAGCAAGTCCGAAGGCCAGCAGGGAAAGTGGCAAGCTGGCAGCGGTTATTATCATGTCGCCAAACTCAAAGGATTCGGTCGGGATTGGCATGTCCGCCAAGATCGTGTCTTCGCACCAAGATGGCGGTTTGTCAGCGCGGCACTCGTTACCACGCTTAGATCCAGCTCCTTTGCAAAAGCCAGTGTCTGGTCCTCTGAGGTGGCGTATGGAGCTTTAATGCGATACGCCACCCCGCCCGACTAGTTACCTCATAGTCAGTTAAATATGCAGGTGAGCGCAAATAGCTAATGCTAACGTAAGTGACCCCAGCTACCCATAGCGCGGTAATCACGACCTATGCGCGGAAGAACCCCCGCCGCCAGTTCACTTAGGCTTTTGAGCGGCCTTCGCCAGCTTCCCCAGCTTCGCCTTAAAGCGCATGACTAACCTCCTCGCTATTTCTTGATGCAGAGCGTCATCCCGTCGCCAATGGTCGTCAAGGCCATCTCGACCCTATCATCCGCGAAGATCTTGTCGTTGAGCGCCCGCAGCGCCCCCGCCGAAACGTCCATGTCCTTGGGGTCCGCGACCTTGCCGGAAAGCAGCATGTTGTCCAGCACGATGAGAGCCCCCGGACGCACCAGCTTCAGCACGCGCTCGTAATAGGCGTCATAGCCGGGCTTGTCGGCGTCGATGAAGGCGAAGTCGAAGGGCCCCTCGCGCGCCGTGATCATGTCGTCCAGCGCATGCGACGCCGGGCCAAGGCGCAGATCGATCTTGTCGTCCACGCCCGCCTCTTTCCAGAACGGCCTGGCGATGTCGGTGAATTCCTTCGACACATCCAGCGCCACCACCTGGCCGCCCGCAGGCAACACCAGCGCCACGGCCAGCGCGGAATAGCCGGTGAAGGTGCCGATCTCGATACAGCGAATCGCACCCGTCAGCTTGACCAGCAATTGCAGCGTCGCCGCCTGCTCCGTCGTCACCTGCATATGGCCGTCGGCGCGCTTTTCCGTATCCTGCCGCAGGCGGGTTTGCACGGGAACTTCGCGGCCGCCGATTCGGGCCAGATATTCAACGACTTGCGGAGTGGGAACGACCATACGGCCCATGTCATGAACTCGCTTTTATGTGTGGTGCCTATAAAAGGTCACGATTGAAACATGCGGGTGCCGTTTTCAAGGCCGAGATTGTGTTGGTCGGTTGGTTGGCGTGAACGGAATAACAAGCCCCCTAGCTAATTTCCGGGCGCAGCTGCCAACCGTCATCTTCCCCACTAGGAACCGGAATTGCCGCTATCGGGCGTCAGCTTGCGCACGATGTAGGCGCGCAGCCGCGCATCCAGCTCGCCGAAGAAGCCGCCCACCGCGCCGGTGAGCATGAGCACCAGCACGCCATAGGGAATGTAGGTTTCGGGGCTGAGGCTGAGAAAATGCCCCAGCGTCACCGCTACCACGCCGCAGGCCGCCCCCACCAACGTGCCGCCTAGCATGCCGGAGCCGAAGCCCCGCGCCAGGTCGCGGCCATAGATCATACCGGCCACCGCCGCAGTAAGCATGCAGGCAAAGAGCAGGCCAGGGCGCGAGGCGGGCCAGACGGTGCCGCCCACCACCAGGGCCAGTTCGAAGCCGATTCCGATCAGGGCGGCACGGTGAAGGATTTTAAGATCGATCATGGGCTTAGGTTAACCTCTTCAGCGGACAAGTGAACACCCCAACTTGCGGACTTCTCTTACTTTTGACCCGGACTTCCTCTAGGTAATTTCGCATGAGCGAAGCCGGAACCCTGGACCATAAGGCAAGCAGCCCCGAAAGCGCGATGTTCGTGCGCGACCTTTGGTACATGGCGGCGCTGGCCGCCCCGTTCCGCCCCGGCGTGATGCGCCGGGTGATGTTGCTGGGCGAACCCGTCGTGATAGGCCGGGGCCGCAGCGGCGAGATGTTCGCCCTGCGTGACATCTGCCCCCATCGCGGCGTGCCGTTGTCGGCGGGGAAGATCAAGGCGGATGACAGCGTCGAGTGCCCCTATCACGGCTGGCGCTTCCGCAAGAACGGCGTCTGCAGCGCCATCCCCTCACTCGTCGAAGGCCAGGACCTCGATCCCGCGAAGATCAAAGTGCGGTCCTATCCCCTGATCGAGCAGGATGGACTGATCTGGATTTACATGGCCGCCAAGCCGGGCGCAGCGCCGAAAGGCGAGCCGCCCAAGGTGCTGCTGTCGGATGCGAAGATTCGTTGGACCGAGACCCAGACCTTTGCCTGCAACATCGATCATGCCGTGATCGGGCTGATGGACCCCTGTCACGCCGCCTTCGTGCACGATCACTGGTGGTGGAAGACAAGGCCCAAGGTAAAGGAAAAGCGGTATGTGCCGCTGCCGCGCGGTTTCACCATGGCCCCGCACAAGCCGGTCAAACCCGCCTATTCCCTGCTGGGCGAAGTCAGCACCGAGATCACCTTCGAACTGCCATCGACGCGCTTCGAGATCATCGAAGGCACCCTGTTCGGGCAGCCCTTCAAGGTGGTGGGGCTGACGGTCTGCACCCCGCGCGATGCGCAGACCACCGACACCATCCAGATGTTCTACTGGCCTGGCTGGCTGTTCTTCATCAAGCCGTTCTTCCAGCTCTTGGGCCCGACCTTCATCGGCGACGACCGCAAGATCGTGGAATTGCAGAAGGAGGGGCTGAAGTTCGACCCCAATTTGATGCTGATCCAGGACGCCGACCAGCCCGCCATCTGGTACCACCGGGTCAAGAAAGCTTGGGCCGAATCGGTCGAAAACGGCACGGAATTCGTCAATTCTGTGCAGGAAAAGGTGCTGCGCTGGCGGTCCTGACCACCCCGCGCTTTTCGGGGTTGCGCACCCCCGCCCGACCCTCTAGACGGTCCCCTTAACCTACAGATTGACCTGCCCGCAGCGCCTCATCCGCGCTGGGCGACCATGCGCGAGTGAAGATGCCGAAACGTACTGACATTCACACGGTTCTGATCATCGGCGCCGGTCCTATCGTCATCGGCCAGGCCTCCGAGTTCGATTATTCCGGCGCCCAAGCCTGCAAGGCGCTGCGCGAGGAAGGCTATCGCATCGTGCTGGTGAATTCGAACCCCGCCACGATCATGACCGATCCCGACATGGCGGACGCGACCTATATCGAGCCGATCACGCCGGAATTCGTCGAGAAGATTATCGCCCGCGAGCGCCCCAACGTGCCGCCCGGCATGGTCTTCGCCCTGCTGCCCACCATGGGCGGTCAGACCGCGCTCAACACCGCGCTGTCCCTACGCAAGATCGGCGCGCTGGAACGCCACAATGTTGAACTGATCGGCGCCACCGCCGACGCCATCGACAAGGCGGAGGATCGCGAGCGCTTCAAGCAAGCGATGGCGGCTATCGGCCTGGAGACCCCAAAGGGCATCACCCTGAAGGGCTCGCTGCGTCACAAGAAGGATAGCCAGGGCAATCTGCTCTATGACGGCAACAACAGCCCCGTTACCGAGCTGGCGCCGGATACGCTCTCCAAGGCGCTGGCAGTTCTCGATGAAGTCGGCCTGCCCACCGTCATCCGGCCCAGCTTCACCATGGGCGGCAACGGCGGCGGCATCGCCTATAATCGCGAGGAATTCTTCGCCATCGTCGAAAACGGCATGGAAGCCAGTCCGACCAACGAAGTGCTGATTGAGGAATCGGTGCTGGGCTGGAAGGAATTCGAGATGGAGGTGGTGCGCGACAAGGCAGACAACGCCATTATCATCTGCTCCATCGAAAATATCGACGCCATGGGCGTGCATACCGGCGACAGCATCACAATCGCCCCTGCCCTGACCCTGACCGACAAGGAATATCAGCGCATGCGTTCGGCGAGTATCGCCGTGCTGCGCGAGATCGGGGTCGAGACCGGCGGTTCCAACGTGCAGTTCGCCGTGAACCCGAAGGACGGGCGCATGTTGGTGATCGAAATGAACCCGCGCGTATCGCGTTCTTCGGCGCTGGCGTCGAAGGCCACCGGCTTCCCCATCGCCAAGATCGCCGCCAAGCTGGCCATCGGCTACACGCTGGACGAATTGCAGAACGACATCACCAAGGTGACGCCCGCCTCGTTCGAGCCGACCATCGACTATGTCGTGACGAAAATCCCGCGTTTCGCTTTCGAGAAATTCCCCGGGGCCGAGCCGCTGCTGACCACGGCCATGAAATCGGTGGGCGAAGCCATGGCCATTGGCCGCACCTTCCAGGAAAGCCTGCAAAAGGCGCTGCGCTCGCTGGAAACCGGCCTGACCGGTCTGGATGAGATCGCGCTATCGGAAGACCATGCCGCCATTTGCGCCGAACTGGCCCGCGCCACGCCCGACCGGCTGCGCGTCGCGGCACAAGCGATGCGCCACGGTTTTCCCGTGGACGAGATCCAGCGCATCACGGGTTACGATCCCTGGTTCCTGGGCGAGATCGAAGGCATCCTGGCGATGGAAGCCAAGGTGCGCACCCAAGGCCTGCCGAAGGGCGCCAAGGGCTTTCGCACTCTCAAAAGCATGGGCTTCGGCGACGCGCGACTGGCGAAGCTGTCGGGCCAGAAAGAAGCGGAGGTGCGCAGTGCGCGCCAGGCGCTGAATGTGCGCCCGGTTTACAAGCGCATCGACACCTGCGCCGCCGAGTTCAAGGCGCTGACGCCCTATATGTATTCCAGCTACGAGATCGGTGCCGCGCCGGTCTGCGAAGCCGATCCCACCGATCGCAAGAAGATCATCATCCTGGGCGGCGGTCCCAACCGCATCGGCCAGGGCATCGAGTTCGACTATTGCTGCTGCCATGCCGCCTATTCGCTGTCGGCGGCGGGGTATGAGACCATCATGGTCAACTGTAATCCAGAAACCGTCTCGACCGATTACGACACTTCCGACCGGCTCTATTTCGAGCCGTTGACGTCGGAAGACGTTCTCGAAATCGTCGACAAGGAACAGAGCAAGGGCACCCTTGCCGGTGTCATCGTGCAGTTCGGCGGCCAGACGCCGTTGAAGCTGGCCAATACGCTGCGTGATGCGGGCGTGCCGATACTGGGCACATCCGCCGACGCCATCGATTTAGCCGAAGACCGCAAGCGTTTCCAGACGTTACTCAATGAACTGGGCCTGAAGCAGCCGCACAACGCCACGGCAATGACGGCTGCAGAAACCATCGCCGCCGCCAACACCATCGGCTATCCCGTGATCCTGCGCCCCTCCTATGTGCTGGGCGGGCGCGGCATGGTGGTTGTGTCGAGCGAAAAGGAAACCCGCGAGCAGGTTGAATCCGGCGAGCTCTTCCGCATCTCGGGCGACAATCCGGTGCTGATCGACGGATTCCTCAATCGCGCCACCGAAGTCGATGTGGATGCGATCTGCGATTGCGATGGCGAGATCTTCATCGCCGGCATCATGGAGCATATCGAGGAAGCGGGCGTGCATTCCGGCGACAGCGCCTGTTCGCTGCCGCCCTATTCGCTCAAGCCCGGCATCATCGCCGAGATCGAGCGCCAGACCGTCGCCATGGCCCGCGCCCTGAAGGTGCAGGGTCTGATGAATGTGCAATACGCCATCCAGGGCGACGAGATTTACGTGCTGGAAGTGAATCCGCGCGCCAGCCGCACCGTGCCCTTCGTCGCCAAGGCGGTGGGCCTGCCGGTCGCGGCCATCGCCAGCCGAGTGATGGCGGGCGAAACCCTGAAGTCGATGAATCTGAAGAAGCCCAATCACTCCATGACGGAAGACGGGCACATCTGCGTCAAGGAAGCGGTGCTGCCCTTCGCCCGTTTCCCCGGCGTCGATACGATCCTGGGCCCGGAGATGCGTTCCACCGGCGAAGTGATGGGCGTGGACAACAGTTTTGCCCGCGCCTTCGCCAAGAGCCAGATCGGCGCCGGCACCAAGCTGCCGACGGCGGGCAGGGTGTTCATCTCGGTGAAGGATGGCGACAAGGATCTGGTCGAGGCTCCGGCGCGCGAATTGCTGAGCCTGGGCTTCACGCTGGTAGCCACGCGTGGCACGGCGCGGGTGCTGGAAGAATTGAATCTGCCCGTCACCATCATCAACAAGGTGCGCGAAGGCCGCCCGCATGTGGTCGATGCGATGAAGAATGGCGAGATCAACCTGATCTTCAACACCACCGACGGCGCGCAGGCGCTGGCCGATAGTTCTTCCATCCGCCGGGCGGCGCTGACGATGAAGGTTCCCTACTACACCACCATGGCGGGGGCGAAAGCGGCGGTGCAGGCCATCGCGGCGCTCAAGGGCGGCTCCCTTGAAGTCGCCCCCCTGCAGTCTTACTCTTCATAAAGAGCAGACACGCCAGAATCAAAAAATTCAAGATTTATCAATGTATTAGCTTTCCCGCATCCGGCGGTCCCGCCGGAGGGAACGCTTTTTTGCCGATGGGACTGAGCAATGGAAAAGATTCCGATGACCGCTTCGGGCTTCAAGGGCCTCGAAGAAGAGTTGAACCAGCTCAAGAATGTGGATCGCCACGCGATTATCGCGGCGATCGCGGAAGCGCGCGCCCATGGCGACCTGTCGGAAAATGCCGAGTATCACGCCGCCAAAGAGAAGCAGAGCTTCATCGAAGGCCGCGTCATGGAACTGGAAGACCAGATCGGCCGCGCCGAAGTCATCGACATCTCCAAGCTGTCGGGCAGCAGCATCAAGTTCGGCGCCACCGTCACACTGGTTGATGAAGACACCAACGAGAAACGCAAATACCAGATCGTTGGCGATGTGGAATCCGACGCCAAGAAGGGGCGGATTTCGCTGTCTTCTCCGATTGCCCGCGCCCTGATCGGCAAGAGCAAGGGCGACACAGTCGAAGTCGCCGCGCCGGGCGGCGCGCGGTCTTATGAAATCCTGAAGGTCGAGTTCGTCTAGACCACCACGATGCGAATTTGAAAAGGCGCTGCCTGACGGGTGGCGCCTTTTTCTTCAGATCACGCCCATCAAATCAGATGACGCCGGGGATGAATCTTTTGGTGCGGGCGCGATAGGCGTCGTACTCTGGAAAGGCCTGCGTCAGCACGCGCTCCTCATACAGGCTGCGGATCACCTGAAAGGCGATCACGGCGCCACCCAGCAGCAGCGACCAGGGCTGCTGGTATTGCAGGATCAGCCCCAGAACGATGACGATCTGCGCCGCATAGAGCGGATGGCGGACATGGGCGTAGGGCCCTGTCGTCACCAGGTTGCGTGCTTCCGGCATGATGGCGAACGCCTTGCCCAGCCAGCCTAGTGCCGCCATGGCGGCCAGCGCGCCCGCGCCGATCAGGACATAGACCGCGCCCTGCTGCCACAGCGTCATCTCCGGCATCGTCAGGCGCGGCATCCCGGCGGCGAGGAAAGTACCGCCCAGCGAGGTGATTCGGGGCAGCAGGCCCTGCATCCGCAGCAGGGGCACATCGCGGGTCAGAGGCAGCCAGACAAAGAAGAGGCACAACAGAGCAGACAGCAGCAGCGATGCAAATTGCAGATGCATAAGCAGGCTGCCCTGGCCAGCCGCGATCAGCCGCCCCAGGAACATAAGCGTCGGCTGTATCGTGGTGGCGCTGTCGAGAAACCAGGCGATCAGCGGCAGCGCCGCCGCCATGTCATAGGTCTTGGTCTGCCGCCATGCCAGCAGCCGGGCATCAAGCGCGCCTTTGTCCGCAAGCGCCCATGCAATCAGCAGCAGCCAGCCGGGCCCCAGCAGCATCAACAAAGTCAGGCTGGTGAATTCGGTGGTGCTCATGGCCGGCCGCAGGAAGAAGCCGAAATATTCGCACAGCGCGATCTGCAGCGGTCCCGCGAAAAGGTTCAGGCCCGCGATGACCCAGAAGCGCCGGTGCGCTCGCATCAGCGCCAGGATAGCGGGCGCGAAATAGACATAGAACGCCAGGATGAAGCCGAAGAGCGTGACGCTGCCCGTGGTGAGGATGAAATGCGGCATCGCCGACCTATCAGATTATCCCCGGAATAAAACGCTTGGTGCGGGCGCGGTACGCTTCATATTCCGGAAAGGCCCGCACCAGCACCCGCTCCTCATAGAGACTGCGGATCACCTGGAAAGCGATGACGCCACCACCCATCACCAGCGACCAGGGCTGCTGATATTGCATGATCATGCCGAACACCGTGATGATCTCCGCCGCATAGAGCGGGTGGCGGATGTAATTGTACGGCCCTTCCGTCACCAGCGTGCGCGCTTCCGGCATGATCGAGAAAGATTTTCCCAGCCGCCACAGCACCGCCGCCGAAGCGGCGCTGCCCAATGCGGTGAGCAGGAAGGCCAGCGCCTGCACCGGCAGGTTCAGGTCGGCGACCGGCAGGCGCAGCATGCCCACGCCCAGGAAGGTGCCGGTGATGGCGGCGACGCGCGGCAGCAGCCCTTGGGTGCGTAGAACCGGCTTGTCGCGGATCACCAGCAGATAGACCGACAACAGGCAGAACAGCGCCGAGAACAGCAGCGAAAAGAACAGCAGTGTGGAGATGAGGTCAGCCTCGCCCGCCAGAATCATGTTGCCGGTTTCAGCCAGGCGCGGACGGATCAGCATGGTGCTTTGCACGAACCAGGCGATCAGCGGCAACGTGGCTACGAAATCGAAAATCTTGGTTTCGCGCCATGTCTGCAAACGCGCGATGGGTGCAGCCACCTTGGCCAGCGCCGCCCAGGCCATCAGTGCCACCCAGCCGGGACCGAGCAGCACCAGAAGACCGATGCGCGTCGCTTCGTTCGACGTTATGCCCTCAGGCGAGATCGTCATGAAGGACTGGAAGAGAATGCTCTGTACCGGCGCCAGGACCAGGTTCAGCGCCAGGATGATCCAGAAGCGCTCATGGGCGCGGACGAACGCGATCATGGCGGGTGCGAGATAGATGTAGAGCACCAGTATAAGGCCGAACAGGGCGCCGCTGCCTGCCGTGCCCGCAAGTCCCTGTTCCATGAAACTTCCCCGTTTTCTATTTCGTTCTAGTCTGCGCGCCGCGCCAGCAGCGCCACCAGTTCGGCGATTTCGGTGAAGGTCCCATCCGGCGCGATTTCGCGCAAGGCGGCCCGCAATTCGGCCTCGAAGGCGGCGGCGCCCTCGCCCAGCGATGGCCGGGAACAGACCGAGGTGGAAAAGGCCCGGCCCAGTATGCTGTCGATGGTGATGGGGTGCCGCACGGTGACGGAAAGGCCGTCCAACTTGGTGAAGGCCGAGGCGGAGAGATAGGGCTCATAACGGCGATGGCCGCCCACATCCCTGTCCTTTACATGCGCGAACTGAACGCGGCTGTGCTTCTCACGCACCTTGTTTAAGAGCTTGTACCAGCCATTCTCCGGCACCGGCGGATGAGCGTCGTGCAGCAGCGCCACGCCGCCATCCGGCGTCACGATGCGGTCGAGCATGGCCAGGGTGGCGGCGCGGTCCATCCAGTGAAAGGCGCGCCCGATGGTGACCAGGCGGAATGGTCCGTCCGATTCGCTCAGGTCACCCGATCCACGCAATTCGAACCGGATCGGCAGGCCGCCCGACGCCGCCGCTTGCGCCGCCGCCAGCATTTCCGGTTCGGGGTCCATGGCCGTCACCGCCATGCCCATCCGGGCCAGGGGAATCGCCAGATGGCCGGGGCCACAGCCGAGATCGAGCACCGGATCGCCCGGCTGTAATCCCGCCAGCGCCACCAGCCGCGCGATCAGGCGCGGAGGATAGTCCAGCCGATGCTGTTGATAGTCCGGCACGGTGTCGCGGAAGCGGGTCATGGGTGCTTTGCTTTGCCTGTCAGTGGCTTATACTAGCTTCAGTCCGCAAACCGACAGGTCTCATGGCTAACATTGCGCTGGTCGACGATGATAAAAACATCCTGGCTTCTGTTTCCATGCTGCTGGAGCAAGAAGGCTACCAGATCCGCAGCTTCACCGATCCGGCCGCGGCGCTGACCGCGCTGACGGCGCAGGCGCCCGATCTCGCCATTCTCGACATCAAGATGCCACGCTTGGACGGGCTGGAGCTGCTGCGCCGCCTGCGCCAGGCCAATGAAAGCCTGCCGGTCATCTTCCTCACCTCGAAGGACGAGGAGATCGACGAGCTGATGGGCCTGAATGCGGGCGCCGACGATTACATCCGCAAGCCCTTTTCACAGCGACTGCTGCTGGAGCGCGTGCGCGCCGTGCTGCGCCGCGCCGAAGGCAAGCCCGCGCCGGGCAGCCTTGAGCCCAAGATAGAGTCGCTGGTGCGCGGCAATCTGGCGCTCGATCCGCAGCGGCATGAATGCACCTGGGACGGAAAGCCGGTGCGCCTCACCGTCACCGAATTCCTGATCCTGCAGGCCTTGGCGCAGCGGCCCGGCTTCGTGAAGAGCCGCGACAGCCTGATGGACGTGGCCTATGACGACCAGGTGTATGTCGATGACCGCACCATCGACAGCCACATCAAGCGCCTGCGCAAGAAGTTCAAGGTGGTGGCCGACGATTTCGACGCCATCGAGACGCTCTACGGCGTGGGCTATCGCTACAAGGAGTAGCCCCCGATTTTTCCGCGCTTCTCCGCGCTGACCTGGCGCATCATTGGCTTCAACGCCATCGCCCTGGTGGTGCTGGCCGGTGGCGTGGTGCTTGTGGAGACGAGCGGCCGCGGCCTGGTGGAAGAACGCCTCACCGGCATTCAGGAACAGGCCGCCGTGGTGGCCGACACGCTGGCCAACTATGCCACCGATCCGCAAACCCGCCGCGTCCGCCCGCAGCAGGTGGAGCAGTTGCTACCGCCGCTGGTCGCGCCGACACGCCTGCGCGCCCGCGTCTATCAACCCGACGGTCTGCTGGCGGCGGATTCACGCCAGTTCCTTGCCCGCAATCTAGTGCAGCGCGAGGAGTTGCCGCCGCTGGACACGATGAGCAAGGCGCAGGCCTGGCTGCAACGCGTCTATGACGGCGTTATGGGCGTGCGCCCCTTCAACGGCCCGCCGCGCTATTATGAAGGCGGCCGCAATGGCCGCATCTATGCCGAGGTCGAGACAGCCCTGAAGGGCGAGATGGGAACTGCCGAGCGGGTGGACGAGCAGAACCGGCTCGTCCTGTCGGTGGCGATCCCGCTGCAGCAGAAGCCGTTCCGCACCATCTATGGCGTGCTGCTGGTTTCCACCGAAAGCGGCGACATTGACGAGATTGTGCGCGAGGAACGCGCCACGCTGATACAGGTCGGCCTGTTGGCCGTGATGGTGATGGTGATGTCGTCGCTATATCTGGCGGGCACCATCGGAGAGCCGGTGCGCAAGCTAGCGGCGGCGGCGGACCGCGTGCGGCTGGGCCATGGCGGGCGCGGTGAGCTTCCCATCTTTCCCGAACGCACCGACGAAATCGGCGACCTGGCCAACAGCCTGAAATCGATGACGGCGGGGCTCTATGATCGCATCGACGCCATCGAAAGTTTCGCCGCTGATGTAGCGCACGAACTGAAGAACCCCCTCACCTCGCTGGGCAGCGCGCTGGAAATGATGGAGCGCACCACCGATCCGGAAAGCCACGTCCGCCTGATGCGGATCGCGCGCGGCGACATCAAGCGCATCGACCGGCTGATCACCGACATCTCCGACGCCTCGCGCCTGGACGCCGAACTGGCGCGCGAAGCGCCTGAGCCGGTGGATTTGTCGCGCCTGCTGGCCACCATGCTGGGTATCTATCAGATGACGGAGAATCCGCGCGGCGTCCGCTTCTTGCTGAAGGACGAATTTCCGCCCGAAACCATCGTGCGCGGCCGCGACGAGCGGCTGGGCCAGGTCTTTCGCAACCTGATCGACAACGCCATTTCCTTCAGCCCGCAGGGCGGCAGCGTCACCATCACCGCCACGCAACACGAACAGGCGGCGCGCGTGACGGTGGAAGACCAGGGCCCGGGCATTCCGCCTGACAATCTGGATTCCATCTTCGAACGCTTCTATACCGAGCGGCCGGGCGAGAATTTCGGCAAGAATTCGGGCCTGGGCCTTTCCATCGCGCGCCAGATCACCGGCAGCGCCGGCGGCCGCATCTGGGCCGAGAACAAATCCGAAGGCGGAGCGAAACTGATCGTGGATCTTCCGGTGTCACGCATATGAGCAAGCATGTTCTGGTTCACGGCACCTGCGTCTCGCTGGGCGCAAAGGGCGTGTTGCTGCTGGGCGGCAGCGGCGCAGGAAAATCCGATCTGGCGCTGCGGTTGATCCATGACGGCGCGACGCTGGTGGCGGATGACCGCGTCGTGCTGACGGTGAAAGCCTCCAAGCTGGCTGCCAGCGCGCCCCCCACCATCGCTGGACTGATCGAAGTACGCGAGCTGGGAATCATCAAATTGCCCGCCCGTGCCGCCACGCTGGCGCTGGCGGTACAACTGGGAGATGAAGGCCCGCGCCTGCCCGGCGAGGATCGCTGGACGCCTGAGGGCCTGAAAGCCGCGCCCAGCCTGCCTTTGCTGTATCTCGACGGGCGCCACGCCTCCGATCCGGCCAAGATCACGATCGCGCTTAAGGCATTTGCCAAGGGCTTGTTCCGCGATACTTTTGCCCCCAAATAACACTGCTATGGAAGAAAATTTTTGGTATTGTCCGCCACCCTAAATGGAACTTTCATGATCGGTCTTGTCATCGTTACCCACGGACGCCTCGCCCAGGAATTCATCGCGGCGATG
>CANFDA010000030.1 GCA_947445215.1 Alphaproteobacteria bacterium
AGGTCGTGAAGGCCGCTAAGAAGGCCGTCAAGGCCGTCAAGGGCGTCAAGAAGGCCGTGAAGAAGGCTGCCAAGAAGGTCGCCAAGAAGAAGGCCAAGAAGAAGAGTAAAAAGAAGTAGTCGTCCCGCAAGGGAAGGCCGAAAAGGCGTGCTCCGTAACCGGAGCGCGCCTTTTTCGTTGGGCCATACCGGGCTAGGATCGCCCGATAACAATCTGGGGGGATTTCACATGCGCATGCTCTGGCTCGCCGCCGCATCCGTGGCGCTTCTGTCGAACGCGGCCTGGGCCGCGGGCGACACCGACGCCTTCCGCTATCTGACCAAGGAAGAAGCCTTTGCCCTGGTCGCAAAGCCCGATCCCACCGGCAAGCCAGTTTCGAATTATCTCGCCCGGCACGAAGATTTCAGCGAGGCGGTGATCCAGCGCACCCGCTCGGGCGATGTCGAAGTCCATGAGCTGTTCAGTGACTATATGGTGATGATGGAGGGGACGGGCACGCTGACCATCGGCGGCACGCTGAAGAACCGGCGCGCCAAGCCGGACGGATCGAAGGGCGAGTGGCTCGCGGACTCCTCCAGCGGCGGCAAGGTCTATGACCTCAAGCCGGGCGTGATGGTGACCGTGCCCAAGGGCATGCCGCACTGGGTGCAGCTGCCCAAGGGCGGCTCGCTCAAATACATCTTCTTCAAGCGCAAGGGCTGAAAGCAGACCCCAATCGGCGCGTTCGGCGGGGGGGGTAGGCCTCGCCGGGCCGCCGGGACGCACAAAATGCGTCCAGTGGCCCGTTTCCGCGACGGATTTGGAGCCAAAAATCTAAAAATGCTGACTTTTCAGGCGGTTCCCGTTGACGCCCCGCAATCGCTCTGACACTTTACCCAGAGGCCGGGGTCAACCGGCGTGGGGCACTCATGATCAAGTCCGAACTGGTCGCGCGTCTTACCGCTCGCTATCCACATCTATATTACAGGGATATGGAACGCATCGTTACAACCGTGCTGGATTCCATCAGCAAGGCGCTGGCCCAGGGCCATCGCGTCGAGCTGCGCGGGTTCGGCGCGTTTTCGGTCAAGGTCCGTCAGAGCCGCATGGGCCGCAATCCCCGCACCGGCGAGCCGGTTTCGGTGGGCCAGAAGCGCGCGCCCTTCTTCCGCACAGGCAAGGAACTGCGCGAGCGGTTGAATGGCGGAAAATCCGACGGACAGCCTTGACCCTGCCGTGATACTGCTCGCGTGATGAATCCGACCCGCACTTCCAATCCCATTTACGTCGCCCTCGATGCCCCCGATCTCGAATACGCCCTCAGCCTGTCCGCGCGCGTGGCGCCGCATGTCGGCGGCCTGAAGCTGGGCATGGAGTTCCTCGCCGCCAACGGGCCGCAAGGCATCCGCGAATTCGAGAAGTTCGGCCTGCCGATCTTCGCCGACACCAAGTTCCACGACATTCCCAACACCGTGGCGGGCGCGGTGCGCGCCACCGCCGCGCTGGGTGTGCATATCGTCAATGTTCACGCAGCGGGCGGCGAAGCGATGCTGAAAGCGGCGCGCGACGCGGCCAAGTCTGTCAGTCCCAACACCAAGGTGATCGCCGTCACCGTGCTCACCAGCCTTGCGGATGGCGACCTGACGGCTGTGGGGCAGGCGACACCAGCGCGCGACCAGGTGTTGCGTCTCGCCACGCTGACCAAAATGTGCGGCCTGGATGGCGTGGTTTGCTCGGCGCACGAAATCGCATCGATCCGCGCCGCGCTGGGCGACGATTTTATGCTGGTGGTGCCGGGAATCCGTCCAGCGGGTGCCGCGCTGGGCGACCAGAGCCGCGTTATGACCCCGATCGAGGCGCGCGACGAGGGTGCCTCAATCCTAGTGATCGGCCGCCCCATCACGGCAGCAGCCGATCCCGGCGAAGCGGCCCGCGCCATTGCGGAAAGCCTCGGCCACTGAACGGCTTAGGCGGCCTTGCTTGATTTTGGGTTTCCCAGAGGCCATACACCCCTGACCATGGCCATATCAGTGAAAATCTGCGGCCTGACCAGCGCCGAAGCGGCGGAGGCCGCTATGCGCGCAGGCGCCGCCTTTGGCGGGTTGGTGTTCCATCCGGCTTCGCCCCGCAATGTGTCGCTGGACGCGGCCTGGAGCATTGCCAGCGCCTTGCGCGGCAAGCTCAAGATGGTGGCGCTAGTGGCCGATGCCGACGATGCGCAACTGGCCGCGATCATCGAAGCGGTGCGGCCCGATTATCTGCAACTGCATGGCAGCGAAAGCGTCGCCCGCACCCAGGACATCCGCGTGCGCTTCGGCGCTGTTATCAAGGCGCTGCCCATCGCGGAGGCATTCGACTTCGACGCGGTGAAACCCTACGAAGCCGTGGCCGACATGCTACTGTTCGACGCCAAGCCACCGAAAGGCGCGGAGCGCGCGGGCGGTCATGGCAACGCCTTTGACTGGACGCTGCTGAAGGGCCGCAATTTCAATAAGCCCTGGTTCCTGGCGGGCGGCCTCGACACCGACAATGTCTTGCGCGCCATCGAATTGTCGGGCGCAGGCATGGTCGATGTTTCCTCGGGCGTCGAAAGCGCCCCCGGCGTGAAAAACGCCGACCGCATTTCCCAGTTCATCGCCGCGACGCGGCATCCGGTGCAGGCATGACTTCAATGATGCATGGCGCAAACTCCCTCCGCAGCGGCCCCGACCTGACGGGCCATTTCGGCGCCTATGGCGGACGTTTCGTCGCCGAGACGCTAGGAGCCAATCTGTGAGCCGCTTGACTGCGAAGTTTGCCGAACTGAAGAAGGTAGGCCGCAGCGCCTTCATTCCCTTCATCAGCGCCGGCGATCCCAACATGGAAATCTCGCTAGCCATCCTGGAAGCGCTGCCCGCTTGCGGCGCCGACATCATCGAGCTGGGCATGCCCTTCTCCGATCCCATGGCCGATGGCCCTGCGGTGCAGATGTCGTCCACCCGCGCCATCGCGGCGGGCACGACCATGCCCCGCGTGATCGAGCTGGTGCGCAAGTTCCGAAAGAGAGACAACAATACCCCCATCGTGCTGATGGGATATTTCAATCCCATCCATGCCTATGGCACGGCCAAGTTCGCGCGTGATGTGGCGGCAGCGGGCGTCGATGGCTTGATCGCGGTCGATCTTCCCATCGAAGAAGACGAAGTGCTGCGCCTGCCGGCGGCGGCGCAGGGGGTCGATCTGGTGCGCTTCGTCACCCCCACCACCGACGAAGCGCGCCTGAAGCGAATCCTGGAAGCCGCCAGCGGCTATCTTTATTATGTCTCGGTCGCGGGCGTGACCGGCACCAAGAGCTCTACGGAAAGCGACGTCGCCGCTGCCATCGCCAAGGTGCGCGCCGCCACAGCGCTGCCCGTCGCGGTGGGCTTCGGCATCAAGACGCCGGAACAGGCCGCGACTATCGCCCGGCTGGCTGATGGCGTGGTGGTGGGCTCCGCCATCGTGACCAAAATCGCGGAAACCCAAGGCCAGCCCACCGAAACTGTGGTTAAGGCGGTGACGGACCTGTGTACTTCGCTGGCGCAAGCCACCCAGGCAGCGCGACCCGCAAATTTGGGTACCGGTTTTGCGTAAGGTCGCGCGCCAAATGAAAACTTCTGCTAAGGTGTCGGCATGAACTGGATCACCAATCTGGTGCGGCCCAAGATCAAGGGCCTGATGGCGGGCAAGCCCGCGCCGGGCAGCAGCACGCCGGAGAATCTCTGGCGCAAGTGTCCGTCCTGCGCCGAGATGATCTTCCACCGCGACCTGATCGCCAACCAGTATGTCTGTACCAAGTGCGCGCATCACATGCGCATCGGCCCGGCGGAGCGCTTCGCCTACACCTTCGATGCACACAGCTTCACCGAATTGCCGCCGGTGACGGTCAAGGCCGACCCGCTGCAATTCAAAGCCGACAAGAAATATGCCGATGAGATGAAGGCGGCCAAGGTCAAAACCGGCCGTTCCGAAGCCTTCAGCGCCGCGCGCGGCACCATTGACGGATTGCCGGTGATGGCCGGCGTGCAGTCCTTCGATTTCCTTGGCGGTTCGCTGGGCATGGGTGTGGGCGAGGGCTTTGTCGCGGCGTGCGAAGCCGCCGTCGCCGACAAGCGGCCTTTCGTGCTCTTCGTCGCCTCCGGCGGCGCGCGCATGCAGGAAAGCATGCTGTCGCTGATGCAGATGCCGCGCACAACGATTGCGGTGCAGTTGCTGAAGGAAGCGGGCCTGCCTTATGTGATCGTTCTGACCGATCCCACCTTCGGCGGCGTTTCGGCTTCTTACGCCATGCTGGGGGACATCCAGATCGCCGAGCCCGGCGCGCAGATCGGATTCGCCGGCGCCCGCGTCATCGCCCAGACCATCCGCGAGAAGCTGCCCGAAGGCTTTCAGCGCGCCGAATACCTGCTCAAGCACGGCATGCTGGACATGGTAGTGCACCGCCACGAGGTGCGCGAGGCGCTATCGCGCCTGTTGCACATGCTGATGAAGCAGCCGCGCCCCAAGGTTAAGAAACTGCCGCCGCCGTCTCTCCCCAAGAACGGCAATGGCAACGGGCACGCCGTTTCGGCATGACGCTGGCGACACGTAGCGACGCCATTCTTGAGCGCCTGCTGTCCCTGCATCCCAAGAAGATCGACCTGGCGCTGGACCGCATCCGCCGCCTGCTGGCGGCGCTGGACGATCCGCAGGAGAGGCTGCCGCCCGTTATCCATGTCGCGGGCACCAACGGCAAGGGCAGCGTCTGCGCCTTTTCCCGCGCCATGCTCGAAGCGCAGGGCCTGCGCGTCCATATGCACATTTCGCCGCATCTGGTGCGCTTCCATGAGCGCATAAGGCTGGCGGGCGAGCTCATCAGCGAAGAAGAGCTTTGCGACACGTTGATGGAAGTGGAGCGCGTCAATGCGGGCGCCCCCATCACCTTCTTCGAGATCACGGCAGCTGCCATGTTCCTGTCCTTTGCGCGCCATCCCGCCGATGCAGTAGTTCTGGAAGTCGGGCTGGGCGGAATCTTCGACGCCACCAATGTGGTGAAGCACCCGGCGATGACGGTGATCCAGCCCGTCGGGCTCGACCATCTCGAATTCCTCGGCAATGATTTGGCCGGGATTGCGCGCGAAAAGGCGGGCATCATCAAGAAGGGATCGCCGCTGGTGGTGGGGCCACAGGACGATGTGGCGCAAAACGAAATCCTGTCGCGCGCCGACCAGCTCAGTGTTTCGGCTTTTGTCTATAATCAGGATTTCGCGGCCCGGCAGGAACATGGCCGCATGGTCTATGAGGACGGCGATGGGCTGCTTGACCTGCCGCTGCCCAAGCTGATCGGTCGCCACCAGATCGAGAATGCCGGTGTCGCCATCGCTGCCTTGCGCCATGCGCGCATTTTTAATGAGAAGAGGAGTGGCTGGGGCAACGATGCCGCCATTGAGCGTGGTCTCTCGACGGTTGATTGGCCGGGTCGGCTGCAACGCCTGCATCACGGCCCGCTGATGGAAGCCGCGCCCAAGGGCGCCGAAGTCTGGCTGGATGGCGGCCACAATCCGCATTGCGCTGCCGCCGTCTCCCGCGCCATCGCCGATCTGGAAGAGCGGGGCGAACGCCCGCTCTATCTGGTCTGCGGCATGCTGCGCACCAAGGACGCGGTGGGCTTCCTCAACGCCTTTCGCGGCTTGGCGCGGCATGTCGTGACGGTGGAGATTCCGGGCGAGCCCGCGTCGCTGGGCGCAGGCGCACTCTATGACGCCGCCCGTGAAGCCGGGCTGGATGCCGCGCCGGGCGAAGATCTGGAAGACGCCATACTGCAGATCGCGGCGCGTGCCCATATGGATCTCCACGAAGCGCCGCCGCGCATCCTGATCTGCGGTTCATTGTATCTGGCGGGTATCGTGCTGGCGGAGAACCGCTAGCTGAAAAAGAAAAGGGCGGCCGAAGCCGCCCTTTTTGCATTTGGTCAGATCGAGCTCTCGATCCATTCCTTGATCTTCGACTTGGGCAGCGCGCCGACCTTGGTGGCGGCGACCTGGCCCTGGCTGAAGATCATCATAGTAGGGATGCCGCGCACGCCATACTTGGTCGGCACATGCGGATTCTCGTCGATGTTAATCTTGGCGATGGTGACCTTCTCGCCAAGCTCGGCAGAGAGCTCGTCCAGCGCAGGGGCGATCATGCGGCAGGGGCCGCACCACTCCGCCCAGAAATCCACCAGCACGGGCTTCTTGGAATCCAGCACATCGGACTGGAAAGAAGCGTCGGTGACTTTCACAGTGTCGGCCATGGTATTTCCTCGCAAAACTGGACCCAATATCTAGGTACGGAACCTATCCCGATCAAGCCGGACCCCAAAGGGGTCCGTTTACGCATTAAAGGGGGTCTCCAAACCGGGCCATTTGCCGGTCCAGAATGGCGTCCGACAGGCGCAGCAGGCGGGGGCCGTCGGTGTAGAGCAGGCTGCAGACGATTCGCTTGCCCGGAAACACCTTGGCGGCGGCGGCGCGATAAAGCGCCATCTGGCCGAGATAGAACGCCGGAACCTGGGACTCGGTGGCGGGCGGGGGGCGGTTGGTCTTTAAGTCCAGGATCAGCACTTCGTCGCCTGTGACGGCTAAGCGATCGACCCGGCCATTGACCCGTGCCCCTTCACCAAGCTCCGGCAGGTTTGCCACCAGTCCGGCCTCGGCCCGGCTGGCGGGCCCGAAGGCGGCGGCGAAATCGGGATGATCCAGCACGGCGAGTGTCTCCGCCGCCAGCGCTTCGGGATCTGGCAGGTCCTTGGCCGTGATGAACGCCAGGGCGAGGCGCAGGCGATCCTGCGGCGCGACCTCCGGCAGGCGCGCCAGCAGCGCATGCACGACAAGGCCGCGCTTGAAGCGCTGCGCCCCTTGCCCCAGCGGCGACTGCGCTGGCGTGGCATCCACCGCATCAGAAGGCCGGATCAGGCGCGGTGCGGTGGGCTCCGGGGGCGCGGGCTTGCGCATCCAGCCGGGCAGGGCGGCAAGCGGCGGCAGCGCGGCGGCGCGCGGCCCGGTTTCGGTGTCCAGCGTGCCATGGGTGAATATCTCGCCATCGCCGTGGCTGACCGGCACGCCTAGGCTCTTCGCCGCCGCTTCGGTCAGCGCATACCAGCTATTGGCGCCCGTGCCGCGTGCGCCCGCGAAGCCGCAGACATAGAGCCGGTCGCGAGCCCGCGTCAGCGCGACATAGAGCAGGCGGCGATGTTCCTTCAGCACTTCTTCGTCGGCAGCGGTCTTGGCGTCTTGCACCACCTGTGGGGCTTCCTCGCGCGGCAGCGGAAACAGCGCCTTGCCTTCCGGCGTGAAGATCAGGCCTTCATGGCGGTGCAGGCCGCCCGCCTGGCCGGTGGTATCGGGCAGGATGACGATGTCGGCTTCTAGACCCTTGGCGCCATGCACCGTCATTACCCGCACTTCGTCGCGGCCGCGTTCCATGTCGCGCTTGATCTCGGTGCCGCCGCGCGCCACCCCGTCGAGAAAACCTTCCAGCGACGGCGACTGGCCGCGCTCATGGGTCAACGCCAGCGTGAGGAATTCGTCGATGGCGTCGGCGGCTTCCGCCCCCAGCCTTTCCAGCAATTTTGTCTTGCCGCCGCGCGCCGACAAAGCATGAGAATAGAATTCGAAAGGCGGGGCCTGATCCGCAAGTCCCAGCATCTCTGCCAGGAAGGCATGCGCGGCGGCGAATTCGGTTTTCGCCTGCGCCGCCGCCAGCGCGCTCCACAGATCGCCCTTGCGCGGCTGCGCCAGATCATAGAGCGCCTCTTCGGACAGGCCGCAAAGCGGCGAACGCAGCAGCGCCGCCAGGTTGAGATCATCCTGTCGTTGCAGCACGAAGCGCCCCAGCGCCATCAGATCCATCACCGCGATCTGCTCGGTCAGGCGAATGCGGTCGGCCCCCGCCACCGGAATGCCGCGCTGTTTCAACTGCCGGATCACTTCGCCGCCGAACGACTCGCGCCGGGGCAGCAGGATCATGATATCGCGCGGCGCGATGGGCCGGTCATGGTCCGGCAGCCGCGCACCGCTGTCGATCCAGCTGGCGATGCGGTCGGCCACCTGCCGCGCCAGCCGCGCCGCCGGGCTTTCGTCCTGCACCGCGTCCACCGGCAGCCAGGGATCGATCGCGTCTTTGTCCTGCGGCATCAGCGCGGGCCAGAACTCGACGCCGCCGCGGGCAGTCTTGCGATGTGCTTCGTGGCGGATGACCGCGCCGCCAAAGGTGAGGCCGGATCGCGCCGCCTCGCTCTCGAACACTTTGTCCACGAATTCCAGGATGTGCGGCGCGGAACGGCGCGATGTGATCAGGGGCTGGGTGCGCAGTTCATGGCCCGCCGCGGCCAGACGCTCCGCGAACAGGCTGCGGTTGCGTTCGAACTGGCTAGGGTCGGCGCCCTGGAAGCTGAAGATGGATTGCTTCTCGTCGCCCACCGCGAAAATGGTGCGCAGGCCGGGGCGGCTGGAATCGGAGAAGAACTCCTCCGTCAGACGGCGCACAATGTCCCACTGCTCCGGGCTGGTGTCCTGCGCCTCGTCGATCAGCACATGGTCGATGCCGTCATCCAGCTTGTAGAGCACCCATTGCGCCGCGCCGCTGCGGGCCAGCAGGTTGCGGGTTCCCACGATCAGATCGTCATAGTCCAGCCGCCCCGCCAGCCGCTTGGCGCGGGCATAGGACTCGCGCACCGACGCGATGACAGTGAGGGCGGCTTCCGCCAGCGCGGCGGCGCGGGCGGCGCGGTGCCGTTCATGGGCGGCGCAGTAATGCTGCTGCAGGGTGGAAAGCCAGGCCAGCAGGTCCGGCCTCTTCTTCTGCAACGGCGCCGTCGCCATCTTGGGGCGCGGCGAGTCCTTGCTGTCGAAGAACAGGCTGTAGAACGCCGCGAAGCGGGCCTCTTCATCCGTGGCCGCCAGCGCCGCCGCGATGTACCCCGCATACTTCACATCTGTCGTGCCGCCCGCCGCCAGCCAGCCCTGCGCCGCTTCCAGAATTGTGATGTCCTGCGCCAGCAGGCCGCAGAAATCCACGGCGATGCTGTATTCGTCCTCGTCTCCGGGCACGCCATGTGCCCGGCGCGCCAGAATGGCGGGGGTTTCGCCATTCGCCAGCAGCCGGTCCAGCCTGCGGCGGTCGCCGCCCAGCGCCGAGTCGAGTATCTGCGTCATGCGGAATTCGCCTGCTTCCACCGCCAACCGCGTCACGGCAGCGGCGAGGGCGGCATCGCCCGCACCGGCGCGTTCCAGCACATGCTGGCGTGCTTCGGCGATCATCTCGCGCGCCGTCTGTTCCTCCAGCACTTCGAAGCTCGGCGTCACGCCCGCTTCCAGCGGAAAGCGCGACAGCACGATCTGGCAGAAGGCATGCAGGGTGAGAACCTTCAGGCGGCCGGGTGTTTCCAGCGCCTGCGCGAACAGCCGCCGCGCCTTGGGCAAGTCATCAGCCGTGCCGCCGATATCCGCGATCTTGGCGCTGAGTTCGCTGTCGCCCAACATCGCCCATTCGCCCAGCTGCCGGAACAGGCGGTCCTGCATTTCCGCCGCCGCAGCGCGCGTGAACGTCAGGCACAGAATCTTCTGCGGCTTGGCGTCGGCCAGTAGCAGGCGCGCCACGCGGTTGGCGAGGGTATAGGTCTTGCCCGATCCGGCATTGGCAGAGACCCAGGCCGAAATGGCGGGATCGGAAGCGTTGGCGGAGGCGTCGCTCATGCGCCCTCCGTCGCGGACCATTCGCGCACCCGCGCCAGATGGTCATAATCGCCTTCGCTGCCGGTGCGGAACGGCATGACGCGCGGGTAATAGGCGGTGGCGGGATCGTCGAAGCGTTCGACGCGCTGCTTCAGCCGCGCCAGCGCTTCCGCCGCCAACACCGCGCCATCGCGGATGATGGTGGGATCGGCGGCGCGCTTGCCATCCGCCAGGCTGAGATAGATTAGTTCGTCCGCCGTCCGCCGTCCGATGCCAAAGGCATCTTCCGCCAGCATCGCGGCTTCCAGCGGCAATTGCGGCGCGATCATTTCCGTCACCTGGGTCGTCGTCGGGGTGCGGCCGCTCTTGTAATCGAGAATGACGGCGCTGCCGCCCTGCATAAGGTCGATGCGGTCGGCGCGGCCGGTAAGGGTGAAGTCGCCGCCGCTGCTGCGGAAGGTGAGGCGGCCTTTCAGTTCGACATGCGGCGTCGCCAGGGTGGCGCGGCGCATCCGTTCGACTTTCAGGAAGCCGCGCGCAGCGCTGGCGAAGCGTGGCAGCCACACCGCCTGGGCGGCATGCGGGATGCCGTCCTGCGCGAACAGTCCGGCGGCGATGGCGATGAGCTGTTCTTCTGCATCTTCTGGCAGGTCCTTGGGGTGCCGCCGCACGAATTCTTCCACCGCTCCGTGCAGGATGGTGCCGCGTTCCAGCGGCCCCACCGCTTCATCCAGCGGATCGAGCGGCCGCAGCCGCAGCACATGCCGGGCGTAGATCGCGTAAGGATCGCGCAGCCAGGTTTCGATCTCCGTCACCGACAGGCTGCGGGGCCGCACGTCCACAGGCGGGCGCGGCGCCGGGCGGCGCAGCCGCTGCAGGGGCGGCGCGGCGGCCAGTTGCTGCGCCAGAGGGCCATAGGGTGTGCGCGGCGGCAGAAGATATTCGAGACTCTTCTGTTCCTTCGGCAGGCCTGGATTAAGGCCGATCAGCAACTGCTCCAGCCGTTGCAGCCAGCGCGACGGCACGCTGGGCGCGCCATCCGCCTTCAGCGAACGGGTGAGCAGCACTTCCGGCCCAGCGGCCAGCATGGAGAAATCGTGCGCCGCCAGGCCGATGGCGCGCTCCGGCTGCTCCAGCCCCAGCGTCGCGCGCATGGGGCGCGAGAACCAGGGATCGGCGGCCGCGCCCCGCGGCCAGCCATTCTCGTTTAGGCCGCCCAGGATGGTGAGGTCGAAACGTTGCAGCCGCGCTTCCAGCGGGCCCAGGATGGACAGGCGCGGATGCTGGCCGAAGGCGCTGCGCACCGACTGGCCCAGCGCCAGCCGCCGGAACAGCGGCGCGTATGAAGATGGTTCGATGGCGGGCATGGCGGTGGCGGCGTCCTGCAACGGAATGGTGAAGGCTTTTGCGGCTTCGCCATCGGCGTTCGACCAGAGCAGGCAGTTTTCGGCGTCGTTGCAGACCAGCGCTTCCGCTGCGGCCAGATGCGCCGCGATCAGGTCCGTCAGCGCCGCCTCGTCCTCCGCAAACAGCGTTTCCAGAGGCCAGAGAATATTGGCTATGCCACGCCACCAATCTTTCAGCGCGCCGTCCTTGAGCGTGCGCGTGACGCTATCAAGCCCCGGATCGGGCCTCGGGCCGCGCAACGCCAGATCGAGCGCGCGCGCCATGCTGCGGAATTCCGCCGGGTCCTGGCCGCGCCGCGATAACGGATGCTTCAGCAGCGCCAGCAGCGGCACCGGCGCGAAGCGCGCCGCTGCCGCTTCCGCCACCAAGCAGAGAAACGCGCCCGCGCCGGTGTGGGACAGCGGGCGCCCGGCGCTGTCGTCGATGACGACATCCCAGCGTTTTAGTTCGGCGGCGACACGGCGCGCCAGACTTCGATCGGGCGTCACCAGCGCGGCGCTCTTGCCGGGCGTTTCCAGCGCGTGCCGCAGCGCCAGGGCGATGGCTAGCGCTTCCTGCCCCGGATCGTTGGCGAGCAGCACCGAAAGACCTTCCAGCCCGGCGGCAAGATCGCCGCCGCCGCGTTCCACCAGCGCCCGCCAGGCATCGGTGGTGGGGGCAGGGCGCAGGGTTTCGCTCAGCAGGTGTTCGCGCGCGG
The DNA here is from genome assembly GCA_947445215.1 of Alphaproteobacteria bacterium. Classification (GTDB taxonomy): domain Bacteria; phylum Pseudomonadota; class Alphaproteobacteria; order Micropepsales; family Micropepsaceae; genus Rhizomicrobium. The sequence goes on from CANFDA010000030.1 coordinate 11,797, forward strand.
GATTGGCCGCGCCGCCGTCCCAATCTTCCACGCTGTCGCGGGTTGCGCCGATGCAGTCCAGTAACTGCTTCAGGCCATATTGGGGATGCCCGGGATCAAGCGTCTCCCAACTGGCATCATCAAGCATGCGATCCAGCCCCGGCAGCACCACAGCGCCGTTGGGAAGATGTGCGATCACTTTCAGCAATTCGCGGGTGGCGGGGATCGAGCCGGTCGAACCCGCCGCGATCACCATGCCGCCCCTACTACTATGAGAAGAGGGCGGCGCAGCTTGCAGCCGCCGCGCCAGCGCCACCAGCGCCGCGTTGCGATGGGCGGCGACGTCGATCCGACCCTCATCCGCTAGGATCGCGGGCCATCGTTCATACAGCCAGGCGAGAAAGCCGCCAACCTCTTGCCAATGTTCGGCCAGTTGCAGCGGTGCCAGACCGGCCAGCTGCGCCGGATCGGTCCCTTGGCGCTCGAACTCGTCCAGCATCAGGGCCAGTTGCGCAGCCAGCATGGCCGCCTGCGCAAAACCAATGGGGCCGCGCGCCTGCGCATGCCAGCGCTGCACCAGATGAGCCAGCAGCAATTGCCGCCGAAGCGGATCGAGCGCGGGCGTCAGGTCGATGTCGCTATCCGCATCGAACAGCAGATCGTCTTCATCGACATCGCCCAGGGCGCGGAACTGGGGCAGCAGCGCCGCTCCGCCCAGTTCGCGCGCGAAGGTGTCGCCGAAACTGCGGGTGGCGCGGCGGGTGGGCAGGTAGATGGTGACGCCCGATAGCGCCAGTGGATCGTCGCCCAGCCGTGCCGCCAAACCTTTTGCCAGCGTGGCGGCGAAGGGCGCGCTGGCGCCGATGGTGAAGAGCTTGGGTGTGACCCCGTTCACGCCGGCACTTTTGCCAGATAGGCCTCGGCCTCGTCGCGCGCCTGCTGCGTGCCGACATGAATCCAGATGCCGTCTAGCCTTGTGCCGAACAGGCGCTTGGTCTTGATGGCACGATCCCACAGGATGTTTGTGGAAAATTCGCCGCTGGGTGCACCGGCAAACAGGCGAGGATGCACGATCTGCACCCCCGGATACGCGAAGGGCGTGGAGGTATGCTCTCCGGGGCGGCCGATATGGCCGGCCGCGTCCATCACGAAATCGCCGCGGCCTTCATAGCCCAACGCTGTTACTATCGACGCCATCAGCAGCAGCCCGTCCATCACTTCCGGATTCCAGACTTCGATCATGCGGGAGATGGCGGCGGGCGCGATGCCTTCAACCCAGATGGAATCCGAATTGAGCACGAAGAAGGGTTCGTCGCCTAGCAGCGGTAGCGCCTTGACGATGCCGCCGCCGGTCCCCAGCAATTCGTCGCTCTCATCGGAATAGACAATCTCGATGTCTTTGCGCTTCGCCAGATGGGCGCGCAGCATGTCGGCCTTGTAGTGCAAATTGACCACGGCGGTCTGCACGCCTGCCGCCACCAGCCGGTCCAGGTCGTGATCGATCAGCGGCTTGCCCGCCACCGTCACCAGCGGCTTGGGCCGGTCATTGGTCAAGGGCCGCATGCGGGTCCCCAGACCCGCCGCCATGATCATCGCTTTTTTAACGCTCATAGCCGTTTCTCGGGAGGAATCGTCCGATCATACCATGCCCGCAGCGAAGCCAGCGACGGGTGGGCGAGATCATGGTTCAGGTTGCCCCAGACGCGCGGCAGATAGCCGAGATAGCGCGGCTTGCCGTCGCGGCGGAACAGGCGGGCGAAGATTCCCACGATCTTGGCGTTGCGCTGGGCGGCGATGGCCGCCATTTCGGCGCGGAAACCGGCTTCGTCCAAAGGCGTGCCCTGTGCTGTCATCATTTCGAGATAGTGCCGCACGGCGGCTTGCGCGACGGCCGGATCGACGTCGCGGCGCGCATCTTCCAGCAGCGAAACCAGATCATAGGAGTGGCTGCCCGCCACCGCGTCCTGAAAATCGATCAGTCCGGTGCGAGCCGCGCCGCTGCGCTGCGGCAGCCAAAGCAGATTCTGCGCATGATAGTCGCGGTGCACGAAGACGCGCGGGCTGGCCAGCACGGGAGCGAGGGCGCTGCGCCACAGGCCGCGATGCTCTTCCACTTCGTCGGCGGTGGCGGCGCGTCCCAGCGCATGCGGGAAAAACCATTCGGTGAGAAGATCGGCTTCGGCCAGCAGCGCGGTCTCGTCATAGGCGAAAAGCGGCTTGCCGCTGATCGCGTCCGGGGCGGGCCGTGCATGCAGCTTCGCCAGCACCTCCATGGCGCCGAGATACAGGGCGCGCTCGTCGCCGCCGCCATCCACCACCTGGTCGAACAGGCCGTCGCCCAAATCTTCCAGCACCATGAAGCCTGCTGCATTGTCGGCGGCGAAAACCTCCGGCGCGGACAGGCCCGCTTCCTTCAAATGGTTCGCCACGGCGGCGAAGCGGCCGATATCGGCCCCCGCCAGGCGCGCCACGGCGTTATAGCCCAGGGCGCGGCGTTCTTCGGCGCCGGCATGGGCGGGCGCCACTGGCGTTTCCGCGCCCTGCGGCTGGTTCATCAACAGCGCGTTGCGTACGCCATCGCGCAGCCGCGCATAGGAGCGGGTCGAGGCGTCGCCCGGGATCGGCGTCACCACCGCATCGCCCCAGCCCGACGCGGCCAGGAAATCGCGCAACTGATCTTCGCGTGTCATGCGATACCGTCCCACCGCGAAGGTCCGGTGATCTTCACCGCGCGCCCGCCATCTTCGATCCGCAGGCGCAGATGCAGCGTCCCGTCCGGCAGATATTCCGGCGCGCGTTCCGGCCATTCCACCAGCGCCGCGCCATCGTCCAGCGCTTCACGGAAGCCCAGCTCGAACAATTCGCGCGACGATTTCAGTCGATAGAGATCGTAATGCGCCACGGTCAGCGCCGCTGTCTCATAGGTCTGCACCAGGGTGAAGGTGGGGCTGGGCACATCCTCGGTCACGCCCAGCGCGCGCAGGATGTCGCGCGCCAGCGTCGTCTTGCCTGCGCCCAGATCCCCCCATAGCGCCACCGCATCGCCCGCGCGCAGGCGGGGCGCGATCCGGCCCGCCAGCTGGGCGGTGGCGGCAAGGTCGGGCAGCGCCAGTTCGGCGCGGAAGATGTCGGGAATGTCGGCCATCGCCGCCTGTTCTAACGTGCGTCGGGACAAGGGGAAAAGCCCTATTTGCGCGGCGTCCCTGAAGGATGCTACCGACGCCCCCGCATAGTCACAGACCCATGAGAATGTCCGAGAAAATCGTCATTATTGGCGCCGGTCAGGCCGCCATCCAGGCCGTCCAGTCGCTGCGCGCCGAAGGCCATGCCGGCCCCATCACCCTGGTGGGCGAGGAAGCCTATCCGCCCTATCAGCGCCCGCCGCTCTCCAAGGCCTATCTGCTGAGCCAACTGGAGCGGCCGCGCCTGTTCCTGAAATCCGATGCCTATTATGGCGAAGCGGGCGTCGATCTGCTGCTGAACACCACGGCCAAGGCGATCGACCGTGCGGGCAAGACCGTGGAGCTGACCGATGGCCGCAAGTTGCCCTACGACAAGCTGCTGCTGACCACCGGCGCGCGGGTGCGCAAGCTGCGCTGTCCTGGCGCCGATCTGCCGGGGATTTTCTATCTCAAATCCATCGCCGATGTGGACGCGCTGCAGGCGGCGTTCCTGCCGGGTGCGCGCATCGCCATCGTCGGCGCGGGCTATATCGGGCTTGAGGTCGCCGCCGTCGGCGCCAAGCGCGGATTGCAGGTGACGGTGTTCGAAGCGATGGACCGGGTGATGGCCCGCGCCGTCTCGCCCGCGCTGTCGGACTTCTTCATGGCCGAACATGTGAAAGCGGGTGTCGATGTGAAGCTCAATACCGGCGTCGAAGGTTTCGAGGGCAGCGGCAAGGTCGAACGCATCCTGGCGGGCGGCAAGTCCCATGATGTCGATCTGGTGCTGGTGGGCATCGGCGTCATCGCCAATGACGAACTGGCGCGCGAAGCGGGTCTCGCCGCCACCGATGGCATCGTGGTGGACCGCAACGCCATGACCTCCGACTCCGCCATCTTCGCGGCGGGCGATTGCACCCGGCATTATGGCCGCGAGGGCACCCTGCTGCGGCTGGAATGCGTGCAGAACGCCATCGACCAGGCCAAGCATGCCGCCCTGGCCATGACCGGCAAGCCCAAGGATTATTCCGAAGTGCCGTGGTTCTGGTCCGACCAGTATGACCTCAAGTTGCAGATCGCCGGTCTGGCGCGGCCCAGCGACCGCTTGGTGGCGCGCGGCGATCCCGCGAGCCGCAAATTCTCGGTCTTCCATTTGCGCGATGGCAAGATCGCGGCGGTGGAAGCGGTGAACGCGCCGCAGGATTACATGATCGGCAAGAAGCTGATCGCCGAAGGCCGCGCCGTGCCGGCGGAAACGCTGGCCGACAGCGCCATTCCCATGAAGCAGATCGGGGTCTGACGGACATGAAGCGCGCTTTCAAGGCCACCTTCATCGAGGACAATGGTATCCCGCATACCATCGACGTTCCCGAAGGCTGGTCGCTGATGGAAGGCGCGGTCAAGCACCTGGTGCCGGGCATCGACGCCGATTGCGGCGGCGCCTGCGCCTGCGCCACCTGCCATGTCTATATCGAGCCCGACTGGACGGCAAAGCTGGAGCCCAAGAACGACGCGGAAGAAGCGATGCTCGACTTCGCGCCCGGCGTGAAACCCAACTCGCGCCTCTCCTGCCAGATCCGCATGACGGAATCTCTTGATGAGATCGTCATGCGCGTGCCGAAGAGCCAGCAGTAATCGCGTCAGAGATAAGCCGTCTTGCGGTCTGCGCTCTCGGTCGGCGGTTCGTCGCCCAGCTGGATGCGGCGGGGCAGGTGGCAGCGAACGACGGTGCCGCCGCTCGCACCGTCTTCGATCTCCACCCAGCCGTCATGCAATTCCATGAAGCGGTTGACCAGCGCCAGGCCCAGGCCTGCGCCCGCGCGTGCCACGGCGCGGTTCTTGGCCGAGAAGCGCTCGAACACCGTGGCCTTCACATCGGGCGCCAGACCCGGGCCATTGTCTTCCACCGTGATCTGCACATCCTCGCCAACGATGCGGCCCGTCAGCGTCACGTTGCCGCCGCGCGGGGTGAACTTGAAGGCGTTGGAGAGCAGATTGAAAACGATCTGGCGAATTCGCCGCGCATCGGCCAGGAACGGGCCCGCATCCTCGTCCACCACCACGCTGAGCGTCAGGCCCATCTTGCCCGCCCATTCGCGGGCATGTGACGCGACTTCCTCGAGCACCCCGTAGAGATCGATGCGCTCCAGCTCCAGCCGCAGCGCGCCGGATTCCACCAGCGCCAGGTCGAGAATGTCGTTCACCAGGCTCTTGAGCGTGTTGGAGCCGGACACGATGGCATCGACATATTTGCGCTGCTGGTCGTTGAGCGAACCGGGCGTGCCCGTCGCCAGATGCTCGGAGAAGCCCAGGATGCTGTTCAGCGGCGTGCGCA
>CANFDA010000031.1 GCA_947445215.1 Alphaproteobacteria bacterium
CACGCGGCATGGCTGGATCAGGGTTTCCCCCATTGTCCAAGATTCCCAACTGCTGCCTCCCGTAGGAGTCTGGGCCGTGTCTCAGTCCCAGTGTGGCTGATCTTCCTCTCAGAACAGCTATCGATCGTAGCCTTGGTGAGCCATTACCTCACCAACTAGCTAATCGAACGCGGGCCAATCCTTCGGCGATAAATCTTTCCCCGTAAGGGCGTATACGGTATTAGCTGCAGTTTCCCGCAGTTGTTCCGTACCGAAAGGTATGTTCCCACGCGTTACGCACCCGTCCGCCGGTGGTATTTCTACCCCCTAGACTTGCATGTTTGAGGCCTGCCGCCAGCGTTCGTTCTGAGCCAGGATCAAACTCTCATGTTTTGATCCTATACGCAGACGACGCTAATGCTCTCTATGACCGGCTTGCGCCGGTCAGTTGCGTGTTCGCAAAACTGTATCGACTAGTGTTTCGCCGTCTTTCGACGGCAGAACATTTGTACAAATTTAGTCTTGCAGAAGAACGCAAGCATTATGCGTCGTTGCTCGATTGTTTGCGCCAAAGCCATATCCCGAAAGATTGGGCCTTTGACGCGAGTGGCATACCGAGCCGCCGCCCACGTTCCCCTTCCTTAAATCACAATGTCAAACAGCACCGTCTGGACGTTTTAGCGTCGATATTTCAAACGGAACGCTGTCTCGCAACAATTGCCGCGAAGCAGCGTGGGCGCGGGTTATAGGTGGGGGGTTACCCTGAAGTCAAACGCTAAAACCGCGATTTTTTCGCTTTTTTTTCAGCGCCTGTGGGAAGGCAAAAAGTTCCGCAAAACGGCCTTTTCAGCCCCATATCTAGCGCAGAGTCGCGCACCACGCGCTAGAGAAGCTCCGAAGCTAGTGCTCCCAAACGACAGGAATAGCTAGCTTCCGGCATGCTCACGGCGACGACTGCGCGTTCGGAGCGTGTATATGCCCCGAACGGCAACATGGTTCCTCATACGGGATCCGCCTCGGCGCCGGTTAGAAGCCCCAAAGCGGATCGAGAATTTGTCTAATTATATGAATCTAAAGGAGAAATGACTGGATACTGTTGCCCGATCAGAGGTTTGCTTGCTTTAATTCGGACAGCAAGTCCCAACCCATTGCCCTCAACGTTCACCCAGAGGGTGACAGCGGACCTGCCGCACCAGATGGATCCAAGCAAAAACGCGCGGGGGTCAGATTGACCAAGCCACCCATACGCCCGCGCGTTTCGCAGTCAGACAGTAACGCTATCAGCCGCGCAGATCGGGCATGCGATAGAGGTCGCCGCGATCCAGGTTGGTGATTGACGTTGCCGTTACGGTTGTAACGAATGTCGTTCTCGTCGATCCACACCTGCTTGCCATTGTCGAGCGTCATCGCCAGAGCATCGATGGCGCCGCTGGAACTTCGCACGACATATTCCACGGTGCCAACGCGCGCGCCGACCATTATCTCAACCCGATCTCCAATCAGGCGCGCGTCGCGTTGCAGGCGCCACTCGCGCCAGGTGGCGGGCCAGGCGCCACGGCGATATGCGGCGCGCTCGGTGGCATGGCGGGCGCGCAGGCTGTAATAGGCCTGAATCCGCGCGGCATAGTCGGCCTGCGCGCTTTGGTTCTGCTGCAGCTGGTTCTGATACTGCTGCTGCTGCGCCTGATACTGCGCATCATTGGCGTTCGCCTGCGCATTGGTGGCGGCAACCTGCACCTGGTGGTCGGCATGGGCCTGGCGGCCTGCGCTTCCGATGCGGCGTTGTTCTGCTGGATCTGATTGTTCAGGATCCGCGTCTCCGCCTTCTCGGCCGGCGTGGAGTTATTGGTGGGATAGCCGCTGGGCCCTGCGGTCTGCGCCGAAAGCGGCGCGGCGATCAGGAAGGCGAAAAGGGCGCGGCCGGACGCGGCCAGGGTGATATGCGTGCGCATAGACGGACTCCATAAGAGAATTCGCCCTAGCAACGCTTCGCAGCGCCGCCACGTTCCAGTTTATACGTGGGACCCGCTAAGGAACCTTTGATGATTATGCCGTAGCGGAAATATAGACCCGTAGATCTTCGGCCTCGCGCACGGTTTCGGCGATGCGGTTCTTGACCACGTCGCCAATGGAAATCACGCCACAAAGGCGGCCATCGTCATCCAGCACCGGCACGTGGCGGAAGCGCCCACGGGTCATCATGTTCATAAGGTCTTCCATGGTGTGGCCCAGGCCGCAGGTGACCACATCGCGGGTGAGATGGCGGTCCACCGCCTGCTCCAGGGCGCCGGCACCATGCGCGGCCAGAGCCTTCACCAGATCGCGCTCGGAAAGGATGCCCAGCAACGGTCCATCCACCTCGCGCACCACCACGGCGCCGATGCGCTTTTCCGTGAGAAGCTTCGCCGCGTCCGCCAGGCTGGCCGCCGGAGCGATGCCGACGACGCTGCCACCCTTGTCTTTGAGCAAATGCCGGACCTGCATAATGGACCCTCACCGTGCCGTTCACCCCATAATCGTGCGCCCAGGTCCGGTCCCGCACAAGCGGCGGTGGGGCAAAACCCCCGGCCGGAGAGCGGAAAAGCAAAAAAGGCTTGCCCCCTCCCCCAAAAGTGGGTGAAACCTCCCCGCGCGGCGGTGGGGGCTTTTCGCACCCGCAACCGTGCTTGGGGGGCTTCTGGCCGTCTCTCGGGCAGCGTGACTAAAAGTGGTGCTGTGGCCGAGAGGCTGAAGGCGGCGGTTTGCTAAACCGTTATACGGTTGAAAAGCCGTATCGAGGGTTCGAATCCCTCCGGCACCGCCATTTTCCGCGCGCGAATTTTTCCGCGCTGGGTCATCATGCTCTACAACAAGAAAACAACACGGTATTCCGCCGGAGGGGCACGCCATGACCAAAAAAACCGACAGCAAGCTGCGTTCGCGCGCCTGGTTCGACAATCCCGACAATGCCGACATGACCGCGCTCTACCTGGAGCGCTACATGACCTTCGGCCTGTCGCTTGAGGAATTGCAGTCGGGCAAGCCCATCATCGGCATTGCCCAGAGCGGCGGCGACCTGTCGCCCTGCAACCGGCATCACATCGTGCTGGCCGAACGCGTGCGCGAAGGCATCCGCGAGGCGGGCGGCATTGCGCTGGAATTTCACTGCCACCCGATTCAGGAAACCGGCAAACGTCCCACCGCGGGCCTAGACCGCAATCTCACTTATCTCGGCCTGGTCGAGTTGATGTATGGCTATCCGCTGGATGGCTGCGTCTTGACCATCGGCTGCGACAAGACCACGCCCGCCGCCCTGATGGCGGCGGCGACGGTGAACATTCCGTCAATCGCGCTGTCGGTCGGCCCCATGCTGAACGGCTGGTACAAGGGCGAGCGCACCGGCTCGGGCACCATTGTATGGATCGCGCGCGAACTGCTAGCCGCGGGCAAGATCGATTATCAGGGCTTCATCAAGCTGGTGGCCTCTTCGGCGCCGTCGGTTGGCTTCTGCAACACCATGGGCACCGCCAGCACCATGAACTCGCTGACCGAAGCGCTGGGCATGTCGCTGCCGGGTTCGGCCGCGATCCCAGCGCCCTATCGTGACCGCAACGAGGCGGCCTATCGCACCGGCCTTCAGATCGTGGAAATGGTAAAGGCCGACCGCAAGCCATCGGACATTCTCACCAAGGATGCCTTCATCAACGCCATCCGCGTCAACAGCGCCATCGGAGGTTCGACCAATGCGCCGATCCATCTCAACGCCATTGCCCGCCATGTCGGCGTCGACCTCAAGATCGACGAGTGGGAGCAGTATGGCCGCGATATCCCGCTGCTGGTGAACATGATGCCGGCGGGCGAGTATCTGGGCGAGGATTTCTATCACGCTGGCGGCGTACCCGCAGTGGTGAAGCAGCTGATGAACCAGAACCTGATCCAGGAAAATGCCGTCACGGCCAACGGCAAGAGCATCGGCGAGAATTGCAAGGGCGCCACCATCGAGGATTCCAAGGTCATCAAGACCTTCGAGGCTCCGATCCGCACCGGCGCCGGCTTCTCGGTGCTGCGCGGCAACCTCTTCACCAGCGCCGTGATGAAGCTGTCTGTGATCAACAAGGAATTCCGCGATCGCTACCTGTCGAACCCCGACGATCCCAACGCCTTCGAAGGCCCGGTGGTCGTGTTCGACGGGCCGGAGGATTACCACCACCGCATCGACGATCCCAAGACCGGCATTACCGACCGCACCATGCTGATCATGCGCGGTGCGGGACCCGTCGGCTATCCCGGCGCGGCGGAAGTGGTGAACATGCGTGCTCCGGTCGGCCTGATCGAACAGGGCGTGCGCGCGCTACCCTGCATCGGCGACGGCCGCCAATCGGGCACCTCGGGTTCCCCCTCGATCCTGAACGCCTCGCCGGAAGCGGCGGTCGGCGGCGGCCTGGCGCTGCTCAAGACCGGCGACCGCATCCGCATCGACCTCAACAAGGGCACCTGCGACGCGCTGATCCCGGACGAGGAACTGGCCAGGCGGCGCAAGGAACTGGAAGCGGCGGGCGGCTACAAATATCCGGAGAGCCAGACGCCGTGGCAGGAAATCCAGCGCAACGCGGTCGGCCAGATGGAAACCGGCATGACGCTGGAACTGGCGGTCAAGTATCAGCGCATCGCCCAGACCAAGGGCCTGCCGCGCGACAATCACTGATTCAATTTCCAGAATGCAAAAGGCCGGGCGCATTGCCCGGCCTTTTTCTTTGCACCAAAAGCAAACCCCGCCGTTTTTTTGCGGCGGGGTCATTGTCCCACATCAGGTGGGACGCTTTATCGCGAAACTTACGTTCCGATCTCACGGGCTTGCACCCGCGCAGGATAGCATTCCGGCGGCGAAGGGCGTTTCAAGCCCTTCGTGGCTCCGCGATCAGGCGAAGCCGGAAAACCTATCCGGTGGACTTTCTTCCATGCGAAGCCCTCCCTGCGTATTCGGTTTCAACAACCGCGTAGGAACGACTGCGAAAGATCGCGCGACTGACGCCAGCGTGCTCTCTGTAGGGGTTTGCGCTGGACTTCGAGAAGCGCGATTTTCATCGCGGGTTGGAGCACAGAACGGGTCAGTAACTGCGGCTCTTGTTCGTCGCGCCTTTCACGGCACGAAGACAGCCTGCGCCTCCGCCATGGCGGGGTCAACACGGAACCGGCATCGAAATTTTTTGTGAAGCGCGGAACATTTCGCGCCGGAGCGGACGGTGCGCACCCGCTCCGGCACGAAATCAGGGACGCGAATCAGCGAAGGCCGACGCCGCCGCTCAGCACATTGGCGCTGATACCCAGCAGCGTGCTGCCGTGACGGCTCTGCTGACCGACATCGGCCTGCAAGCGGGCGATGCCCGGGACGTTCACATTGATGTCCGCCAGCTGCGCGTTGCTGTTGTTGCCATAGCCATAAGACGGCTGCGACGCACCCAGCTTCACATCGGCCATCACCGTGTTCAGCACATTGGCCTTCAAATCGGCGATGGCGCCGCGCGTGCCGATATTGGCGGTGAGACCCAGCAGCGAAGGCTGGCGGTTGTTGTTGCCGCCGGCTAAGGCGGGGGTGACGGCCGCGGCCGCCAGGACGAGGGACAGAATGATCTTCTTCGACATGGTACTTCTCCTGTTCGGTCCGGCCCCCCGGCTGGCCGAACAAGATTGCAAGCCCACCATTGAGCCTGACCGTTGTTTCGCAAGCCCCTTGGCGCACTAAGTCATTAATCCTATGTGGTCCTGCGAGACGGCGAGCATTAATGGCTGTTTACAACTTTTACGTGTGTCCTTGGCTGGTACAAACGTGCTGCTTGCCGCTAGAAATCCCGCCCCATGATCCGCGTCACCCAGCTCAAACTGCCGCTCGGCCATCCGCCGGAAGCGCTGAAGGCCGCGCTGGCCAAGCGCCTGAAGCTGTCTTCGTTCGAGATAAAGGATTTTCAGGTCTTCAAGCGCGCTCATGACGCGCGCAGCCGCACCACGATCCTTTTCATCTACACGCTGGATGTGACGGTGAAAGACGAAGCGGCGCTGCTGGCGCGCTTTGCCCGCGATCTGGATGTTAAGCCATCGCCGGACACGCGCTATCAGCCCGTGGCGCGCGCGCCCGCGACTTTCCAACGTCCACTGGTGATCGGCACGGGACCGTGCGGGCTGTTCGCCGCGCTGTTGCTGGCGCAGATGGGCTTTCGCCCCATCATCCTGGAGCGCGGCAAGGAAGTGCGCGAACGTACGAAAGACACCTGGAGCCTGTGGCGGCGCGGGCAACTGAACCCGGAATCCAATGTCCAATTCGGCGAAGGCGGCGCGGGCACCTTCTCCGACGGCAAGCTCTACAGCCAGATCAAGGATCCGCGCCATCTCGGCCGCAAGGTGCTGGAGGAGTTCGTCAAGGCGGGCGCGCCGGAGGACATCCTTACCGAGGCGCATCCCCATATCGGCACTTTCCGCCTGGTGACGATGGTGGAAGCAATGCGCGAAACCATCGAAGGCCTGGGCGGCGAGTACCGCTTTCAAAGCAAGGTTACAGATATCCTGATCGAGAACCGCAGCGTGAAGGGCGTGCGGTTGGAAAGCGGCGAAGAGATTCTCTCCGGGCATGTCGTGCTGGCTGTCGGTCACAGCGCCCGCGACATGTTCCATACGCTGCTGGGTCGCGGCGTGGCGCTGGACGCCAAGCCCTTCTCCATCGGCTTCCGCATCGAACATCCGCAAAGCCTGATCGACAAGGCCCGCTTTGGCCGCAGCGTGCCCGAACTGGGCGCAGCGGATTACAAGCTGGTGCATCACACCAACAACGGCCGCAGCGTCTACAGCTTTTGCATGTGTCCCGGCGGAACCGTGGTGGCGGCGACGTCCGAAGAGAACCGCGTCGTCACCAATGGCATGAGCCAGTATTCCCGCAATGAGCGCAACGCCAATGCCGGCATCGTGGTCGGCATCACGCCGAAAGATTATGCCGCCTATGACAGGGGCATGCCAGGCGAGACCGGCGTACTGGCGGGCGTGGCGCTGCAACGGCACTGGGAAAGCCATGCCTTCCTTGCGGGTGGCAGCAGTTACCACGCGCCGGGGCAACGTGTGGGCGACTTCCTGGCGGGCAAGGCTTCCACAGCGCTGGGAAGCGTGGTGCCGTCCTACAAGCCGGGCGTCACACCCACCGATCTGTCCCAATGCCTGCCCGATTACGCCATCGCCGCCATTCGCGAGGCGATCCCGGTCTTCGGGCGGCAGATTCGCGGTTACGACATGGAGGATGCGGTGCTGACCGGCGTCGAGACCCGCACTTCCACGCCGGTGCGTGTGCCGCGGGCCGATAATTTCCAGAGCACCAACACGCGCGGTCTGTACCCCGCGGGCGAAGGCTGCGGCTATGCCGGCGGCATTCTGTCGGCGGGGGTGGATGGCATCAAGGTCGCCGAAGCGATCGCCCGGGACATCGCTGAAGGCTAGTTACCCAGAAAGTCCGACACGAAGGCGGTTCCGGGATCACGGCGCACCACATCGGGCGTGCCCACCTGTTCGATGCGGCCCTTGTTCATCACCGCCACCAGGTCGGCCATGGCGAAGGCTTCTTCCTGATCATGGGTGACGAAGACCGAGGTCACGCCCGCCTTGTCATGGATGTGACGCAGCCATTCCCGCAATTCCTTGCGCACCTTGGCGTCCAGCGCGCCGAAGGGCTCGTCCAGCAGCAGCATGCGCGGCTCGATCGCCAGCGCGCGCGCCAGCGCCACGCGCTGCCGCTGGCCACCGGAAAGCTGCGACGGATAGCGGCTACCCAGATCCTGCAGCTGCACCAGCTCTAGTAGTTCCTCCACACGGCGCTTGATATCGGCTTTGGCCGGGCGTTCCTCGCGGGGCCGCACTTCCAGCCCGAAGGCGATGTTCTTGGCCACGCTCATATGCTTGAAAAGCGCATAGTGCTGGAAGACGAAGCCCGCCTTGCGGTCGCGCGAGGGCATGTCCAGCCAGTTGAGATCGGCGAAGCGCACCGTGCCGCTATCTGGCATTTCCAGCCCGCCCAGAATGCGCAGCAGTGTAGTCTTGCCCGAGCCCGACGGACCCAGCAGCGCTACGAAGGCGCCTTGCGGCGCAGTCAGGCTCGCCCCGGCCAACGCGGCGAAGCGGCCATACTGCTTTGTGACGGTGTCGATGACGAGCGACATAATGGGGAGCCTATCAGTGGCGATGCGATGCGGCCAGTTCGTCCGCATAGCGCCATTCGAGGAAGGACTTGATCGCCAGCGTCAGCAGGCCCAGCAGGGTCAGGATGGCGGCGACGACGAAAGCCCCGGTGTAATCATAATTGTCATAGAGCAGCTGCACATGCAGCGGCATGGTGTTGGTCTCGCCGCGGATATGGCCAGACAGCACCGACACCGCGCCGAACTCGCCTAGGGCGCGGGCGTTGCAGAGCAGAATGCCATAGAGCAGGCCCCATTTGATGTTGGGTAGGGTCACCCGCAGGAAGGTCTGGAAACCGCTGGCGCCCAGCGAGACGGCGGCTTCCTCTTCGTCGCGACCCTGGTCCACCATCAGCGGGATAAGCTCGCGCGCCACGAAGGGAAAAGTGACGAAGATCGTGGCCAGCACGATGCCCGGCAAGGCGAAGAGAATCTGGATGTCGTAGCCAGCCAGCGTCAGCCCCAGCCAGCCTTGCATGCCGAAGACCAGGACATAGACCAGGCCCACCACCACCGGCGACACCGAGAAAGGCAGATCGATCAGCGTCACCAGGAAGGTCTTGCCCCAGAAATCGAACTTGGCGATGCACCAGGCAGCGGCGACGCCGAACACGGTGTTGAGCGGCACGGCGATGACGGCGGCGATCAGCGACAGCTTGATGGCGGCCAGCGTGTCGGGATCGGTGATGGTGGTCCAGGCGTGAGCAAGGCCACCCTTGAAAGCCTCATGGAAGACCACGATCAGCGGCAACACCAGGAATAGGCCGACAAAAGCGATGGCGATGCTGCCCAGCGTCAGCTTCAGTGTCAGCGAGTCCTCGGTGGGATTTTGGAATTTGCGGGGCATCAGGAGCGTCGGCCAGAAAGAGTGTGAAGCGGCTTTGCGTTGGCCGCGCGACCAAAGAAAATGATCGTCATGCTCATCTCCTCTTCGCCGCCCAGGACTGCAACGCGTTCAGCGCCAGCAGCATGATGAACGAAGCTCCCAGCATCACCACGCCGACGGCGGCGGCCCCAGCATAGTCATACTGCTCCAGATTGATGACGATCAGCAGCGGCGCGATCTCGGATATATTGGGCAGATTGCCGGCAATGAAGATGATGGAGCCGTATTCGCCGGCGGCGCGGGCGAAGGCCAGCGCCACGCCAGTGAGGATGGCGGGCAGCAGCGCAGGCAGCACAACGCGGCCGATGATCTGCAGGCGGGTTGCACCCAGCGTGGCGGCAGCTTCCTCGGAATCCCGGCCCAGCTCCGCCAGCACCGGCTGTATGGTGCGCACGGTGAAGGGCAGCGCGATAAAGACCATCGCCACCAGCACGCCCCAAGGCGTGTAAGCGACGCGGATGCCATATTCCATCAGAGCTGAGCCCAGCCAGCCATTGGGCGCATAGAGGGTGGACAGCGCGATACCGGCCACCGCCGTCGGCAGGGCAAACGGCAGGTCGATCACCGCGTCCAAGAGCGCCTTGCCGGGAAAGCGATAGCGCACCAGCACCCAGGCGATGATCAGGCCGAAGACGGCATCGATCAGCGCCGCGGCCAGCGCCATGCCGAAAGAGAGGCGCAGCGCCGAGAGCACGCGCGGAGCGGTGATGGCGTCCCACAATTCCGGCAGCGGCAGTTCGAAGGGCCGTAGCAGCAGCGCCACCAGCGGGATCAACACCAGGCTGGCGAGATAGACGAGCGTGAAGCCCAGCGACAGGCGAAAACCCGGCAGCACGCTGCGGGCACGACCGGCGGCGAGGGAAATCCCGGGGGCACTCATGATGGGCGCTTATCCGACACCAGGATGCGGGCGGTCAAATGCTGCCAACCGCCGCTCTCCATGTCTGGGAGAACGACCCCCATCGAGGCGCACGATCTTGTGTTGGCGGCGGTCAAAAGACTTAGCTCTCGCTTACTTCCCGAAGATCCGGTCGAACACGCCCTTGTCGGCAAAGTGCGTCGCCTGGGCTTTCTCCCAGCCGCCAAACTCGCTGTCGACGGTGGTAAGTTCGATCCTGGGAAATTGCTTGGAATATTTAGCTAGTACCTTGGGATCGCGCGGGCGGAAGAAGTCGCGGGCCTGAATCTCCTGCGCTTCCGGGGTGTAGAGGAATTTCAGGAAGGCTTCGGCCACGGCGCGGGTGCCCCGGCGGTCCACATTGCGATCCAGCAGCGCCACCGGCGGCTCGGCCAGGATCGAGCGCGAGGGATAGACGATCTCGAATTGGCCCGGTGCCTCCTTCAGCGCCAGATGAGCCTCGTTCTCCCACGACAGCAGCACGTCGCCGATGGCGCGCTTGGTGAAGGTCACGGTCGAACCGCGCGCGCCGGAATCCAGCACCGGCACATTCTTGTAGAGGCGGCCGACGAAGTCGCGCGTCTTGCCGTCATTGGCGCCCAGCTGCTTGCCGGCATAGGACCAGGCCGCCAGATAAGCCCAGCGCGCGCCACCCGACGTCTTGGGGTTGGGCGTGATCACGCCCACGCCCGGCTTCACCAGATCGTTCCAGTCGCGCAGGCCTTTGGGATTGCCCTTGCGCACCAGGAACACGATGGTCGAGGTGTAAGGCGAGGAATTCTGCGGCAAGCGCTTCTGCCAATCGGCAGGCAACAGCTTCGCGGTCCTGGCGATGGCGTCGATGTCAGCCGCCAACGCCAGCGTCACCACATCGGCCTGCTGTCCGTCGATCACGGCGCGCGCCTGGCTGCCCGAGCCGCTATTGCTGGTGCGCAGCGTCACATTGTCGGCCTTCAAGCTCTTAGCGAAGGCGGACGCAAGATGCTGGTAGAGCTCGCGCGTCGGATCGTAGCTGACATTGACCAGCGTCACGTTGGCCGCCTGCGCCGAGGCGGCGGCAAAGATCGAGACGGCGGCGATCAGGGAAAGGAACCGTTTGATGCGGGTCTCCTGTCAGAGCGAAAGCTGAGTGCGCAGTGCCACGGCATCGGCGCTGATGTCGGTGGCGGGCGCGTTCACGTGGTTGACCTTGATATTGTTGTAGTCGAGGCCGAAGCGAATGCCGTTGGTGGGATGCCAGTTGAGTCCCATGGTCCAGACATCCTGGATACCGCCAATGACACCACCCGACGCGGCGGGCGTGAGCGGATTTAAGTCGAGATTGATATGGCTCCAGCGCGCCTTGAGCTCTAATGAACCGAAGCCGCCACTGCCGAGGCCCTTAGCCGGGCGGATCTGCCGGAAGCTGGCCGTGGCGGGATCATAAGGATGTTGTTCACCGGTCAGGCTCCAGGTCGCCACCGCATACCAGCCGGAGAAATCGGGGCTGACGATGGCGGCATTGCGGTGATTGATGGCGGTGTGGAACCAGCCGCCCTGCACATAGAGCGCATCCAGCGTGCCCACCGTCTCGAAACCATACTCCGTCACGGTGTCGGTATCGAAGCCGCCGGTGTTGACGGTGCGCACCAGCGGATCGATTGCGATCTCCGGGCCGCTGAACAGGCCGACATTGTTGAGTGCGCCCGGCAGCGGCGCGATGCCAGGCGCGGTATCGCCGGGCTTAAAGACATGGGTGAGATTGGCGTCAAGCAGCCATTTGGCGTCGGCTGTGTTCACCGCCAGCCAGGAGGCGCGGCCGACAAAGGCGAGTTGCTCGTCATAGACGGGCGTAGCCAGCGCGCGGGTGGCGCCGACATTGACCTTGTCGCCGGTGATGCTGGCGGACAGAAAGTAAGAGGCGTCCTGCACGAAGATGCTGGCGGCGTTGCGGGCGGGCGATCCAGCGATGTTGCGCGCCGCATCCACGGCGGCGGGGCGCTCCAGAAAGATCAGGTCGGCGGAGCCGGTCTGGTCCTCGATGCCCGCCGCAGGCGTGTAGGCGCCGATGCGGAAGCCGAAAGGCTTGAGCCCGTCATACTGGATGAAGGCATTATAGATGTAGCCGGGGCTTTCCAGGCCATTGCCGCCGAAATCGAAGGTGAGGTTGTAGGACCAGTCGCGCCAGGCCGTGCCGGTGACGCCGAACTGGGCGCGGCGGAAATTGCTGCCGCTGGAAAGGTCCACGCCCGCGGGGGCGCGGCCCTGGGCAAAGTAGCCATAGTCGTATTGCAGCAAGGCCCGGACCGCGATCGAGAAGGCCCCGTCCGCCGAGGTGACTGTGAGGCGGCCATTGTCCAGGCCCACCCTGGGCGCGGCGCTGGCGGCGGTCTGGGCCTTTTTGAGGTCTACGATCTCGGCGTGCATGCCGCGCAGTTGCTCTTCCATCGCCCCCAGGCGTGGATCGGGCTGCGCCAGGACGGGCGTAACGAGCACGGCGCCAGCCCCGGTCAGAAGCATGCTGCGAAGGAAATTGCGCATTATAAACAAGCCCCACTTGCCCCCGGCTGGACGCCGGACCGGCATTAATTCCAGTAAACCCTATAAGGTCAATAGGAATTACCCAGCCCGCAGGCAGCCCCACAAAAGCCTATTTCCGGTCAGCAGGTTAAATGGCGCCGGAGCGTTTTAGTTGCGCCGCCGCCTGGGCCAGATTGCGGGATTCCAGGATTTCCGCGGTGGCGTCCCGGGCGGCCAACAGGGCTTTGCGGATGGCACAGACCGTTTCCTCAAAGCAATCTTCGCATTTGCGGTAGGCCATGACGCTGACGCAGGGGCTGAGCGCCAGGGGGCCATCGGTCACCCGCAGCACATCGGCGAAGCTGATGTCCTTGGCGGCCCGGCCTAGGGAATAGCCGCCGGAGCGGCCCCGATGGCTTTGCACGATGCCGGGCTTCTTCAGTTCGGCCAGGATCTGCTCCAAGAATTTGCGTGGCAGCCGCTCGGCTTCCGCGATCTCGGCGATCTGGATTGGGGTGTCCCCACCCCGTGCCGCCAGGTAGAGCAGCGCCCGGAGGGCGTAGCGGGCTTTCTGGGAAATCATGGCCGGAAAATACCCTACAAAGCCCGTAGATTATAGGGGGCGCGGACATGGAATTGTCCATCTCCTGACCTGCTATATAAGACTTCGTCTTTTCTAGGAGCTCCGATGCGTCCCCTGCTTGCCGCCGCCCTCGCCTTTTCCGCCCTGTCTCTGGCGGCCTGCGATCAAAAGCCTGCCGAACAGGCGGGGCAGAAGCCCGCCCAGACCGCGGTCCCGGCGGCCGCTCCCGGCGAGGCGGGCGCGCATTACGACACCACGGAAGCCTCCAACACCAAATTCCTGGCCGACTATGAAAAGCAGCCCGGCGTCATCAAGACGGGCGACGGCCTGCTCTACAAGGTGATCAAGTCGGGCACCGGCAAGAGCCCGCTCACCACCGCCGACATGGTGACGGTGCTCTACAAGGGCCAGCTCATCAACGGCAACGTCTTCGACCAGACCACGCCCGCCGATCCCGCCGATCCGAACAGCGGCCCGCGCAGCTTCCCGGCAGGCGCGCTGATCCCTGGCTGGGTCGAGGCGTTGGCGATGATGAAGGAAGGCGATGAATGGGAGCTGGTGATCCCCTATCAGCTCGCCTATGGCGAGGAAGGCCGCCCGCCGGTGATCCCGGCCAAGCAGGCGCTGGTCTTCCAGATGACCCTGCTGAAAGTGGAATTTGCCAAGTGAGGCTGACGCCGTGACGAAAGTCGCGCTGGTCACAGGGGCGGGCAGCGGCATCGGCCGTGCCGCGGCGCAGGCGCTGTCGCGCGCCGGCTTCACGCTGGTGCTGGTCGGGCGGCGCTTGCAGCCGCTGGAGGAAACCAGTGCCTCGCTGACGGGCCACAGCATCGCCGTTTCCACCGATGTCGGCGATCCCGACAGCGTGGCAGCGCTGTTCACCACGTTGAAGAAGCAATATGGCCGCCTGGACCTGCTCTTCAACAATGCCGGCGTGGGCACGCCGAACGTGCCGATGGAAGAGCTCAGCTTCGTGCAATGGCAGGCCGCCCTGGGCGCCAATCTCACCGGCGCCTTTCTCTGCACCCAGCAGGCCTTTCGCATGATGAAGACGCAGGAGCCGCGCGGCGGACGCATCATCAACAATGGCTCGATCAGCGCCACGACACCCCGGCCCAACACCGCGCCCTACACCGCCACGAAGCACGCCATCACCGGGCTGACGAAATCCACCGCGCTGGACGGACGCGCCTTTGACATCGCCTGCGGCCAGATCGACATCGGCAATGCCGCCACCGACATGACGCTGAAGGCGCTGGAAGGACTGCCCCAGGCGGACGGACGCATCATGCCGGAGCCGCGCATGGATCTGGAGGAGGCTGCCCGCGCCGTCGCCTATATGGCCAGCCTGCCGCTGTCGGCGAATGTACTCTTTATGACCGTCATGGCCACGAAGATGCCGTTCGTCGGTCGCGGCTAAGCGCGCGACAAAAACTGACATTTTTTTGTGCAAAGAAACGGAGCGGAATTCCTCGCCGGAAGTTTCCTTTTCAGCGAAGGAAACAAAAACAATGCGTGCCTGCTTTCTGGGTCAGAACGTGAAAGCGCTGGGTTATGGCCTCGCCATCCTGCACAGCCCCCGCCTGCCCGATCCCGAGCCGCCCTTGGGCGAAAAGCGGGTCCCGCCAGAAGGCCGGGACGAGCACCTGCCCGACGAATCTCCCATCCGGCCGCCCGAACCAGCGTAAGCTCTCCGCGTATGCCCCCACGATAGGGGGCTCAGGGAGACGCGCCGTGATCCTTTTCCTGTTGTCCTATCTTGGCGGTGTGCTGACCATTCTCAGCCCCTGCATCCTGCCCGTGCTTCCCTTCGTCTTCGCCCGTTCCGACCAGCCTTTCCTGCGCTCCGGCCTGCCTTTGTTGCTGGGCATGGCCGTGGCCTTTGCCGCCATCGCGAGTCTGGCCACCCTGGGTGGTAATTGGGTCGTCCAGGCCAACCAGACCGGGCGCATCGCCGCCATGGCCCTGCTGGCGCTGTTCGGCCTGACCCTGCTGCTGCCCTCGCTGGCCGAGCGGCTGACTCGTCCGCTGGTGGCACTAGGTGGACGGCTTTCCAAAAACGCCGATAGCGGCATGGGCGGCTCGCTGCTGCTGGGGGTGGCGACCGGCCTGCTCTGGGCGCCCTGCGCCGGACCCATTCTGGGCCTGATCCTGACCGGGGCGGCGATCAACGGTGCTAGCGCCAGCACGACGCTTTTGCTGCTGGCCTATGCGGCAGGCGCGGCCACCTCGCTGGCGGCGGCGCTGCTGGTGGGCGGCCGCCTGTTCGCCGCCATGAAGCGCTCGCTGGGCGCGGGCGAATGGGTACGGCGGGGTCTTGGCGCGCTGGTGCTGGTGGGCGTCGCTGCCATCGCGCTGGGGCTGGACACTGGCCTTTTGGCGCAATTGTCCCAGGCGCAGACCGCCGGGTTGGAACAGGCGCTGCTCAACCGCGCCAACATGGGGCGGCAAACCCAAAGCGTGGCGGTGGCGGGCAGCGATCTGCCGGTGGAAGGGATGATGCCGCCTCTGGACGGGGCGACGCGCTGGCTCAACAGCCCGGCCCTGACGCGCGAGCAACTGCACGGCAAGGTGGTGCTGGTCGATTTCTGGACCTACTCCTGCATCAACTGCATTCGCGCCCTGCCCTATGTCCGCGCCTGGGCGGAGAAATACAAAAGCCAGGGCCTAGTGGTGATCGGCATGCACACCCCGGAATTCGCCTTCGAGAAAACCGAAGCCAATGTCCGACGCGCTATGGCGGATCTGGGCGTGACCTGGCCGGTGGCGCAGGACAATGACTTCAAGGTGTGGAAAGCCTTCAACAACCAGTATTGGCCCGCGCATTATTTCATCGACGCGCAAGGCCGCATCCGCCACCACCATTTCGGCGAAGGCGAATATGACCGCTCGGAAAAGGTGATCCAGAAATTGCTGGCCGAAGCGGGCCGCAGCAATGTGCCCGGCGGCGTCGTGGCCCCCCAAGCCGGCGGGGCGCAGGCCGCACCGGACTTCGCGGGCGTGAAATCGCCCGAGACCTATGTCGGCTACAATCGCGGCGCCAATTTCGCGGCCAAGCCTTTCCCGGTGAAACATGACGCGGCGGCAGACTATGAGACCCCCGCCGCGCTTACCCTCAACCAATGGGGCCTGACGGGCCGCTGGAGCATCGGCCCGGAAATGTCACGGCTGGAAAAGGCCGGTGGCCGGATCAGCTTCCGATTCCAGGCCCGCGATCTGCATCTGGTGCTAGGCCCCGGCCCCGGCGGCAAGCCGGTACGCTTCCGCATCACGCTGGATGGCGCGGTGCCGGGCGCGGCGCACGGCATGGATGCCGATGCGGCCGGGACTGGCACGGTGACCAGAGAACGGTTGTACCAATTGGTCCGCCAAAGCGGTCCCCAGCGGCCCCGCACCTTCCAGATCGAATTTGTCGATCCCGGCGTCCAGGCATTTGCCTTTACTTTTGGCTAACCGATGTAAACGGCGGCAGGTTGTCCGCCGTAGTGGCTATCTGGTCGCAGCCCCCAGCTTTTGGGGGCGCCGGGCCTTGCCGTACACGGCACGAAACCCAATATTGCTCGTTAACGGCTGTGATCCCCAGAGGCGAGTAACCGTATTTTATTTTGATTTCGGTATTTTGGCTCCCATGAAAAACCGCCTCCCCCTGCTTGCGGCCCTTCTCGGCAGTCTTGCACTGACGGCCTGCACCACCACGGACCCGCAATCGCTGGCCCAGAACGATCCGTTCGAGCCTGGCAACCGCGAAATTTTCGCCTTCAGCATCGCGCTGGACAAAGCGGTGGCGACTCCGGCCGCCAAATTCTATCGCGCCGCGGTGCCCAAGCCGGTGCGCCAGGGCGTGCGCAATTCGCTGACCAACCTCAACGCCCCGGTCGTGTTCGTCAATGACGTCCTGCAGGGCGAAGGCGAAAAGGCGGTCAACACGGTTGGCCGCTTCCTGGTCAACTCCACCGTCGGCATCGCGGGACTGATCAACGTCGCCACCGACATCGGTATCCCCGGCCATAAAAATGATTTCGGCATCACGCTTGG
>CANFDA010000032.1 GCA_947445215.1 Alphaproteobacteria bacterium
CATTCTCAGCGAACAGGATGTGCTTGGCGACCGCATGGTGCGCGCCGCCAGCCGGGCGCGGCGGGCGCAGAACTTCCTCACCGAAGCCTCCACCTTGGCCCCAGGCGATCTGGTAACCCATATCGAGCATGGCGTGGGCCGCTATCTGGGCCTGAAGGCCATCGATGCGCTGGGCGCGCCGCATGACTGCCTCGAGCTGCAATATGACGGCGGCAAGCTGTTCCTGCCGGTCGAGAATATCGAACTGCTGACCCGCTACGGTTCGGACGAGGGCGCGCAGCTGGATCGCCTGGGCGGGGCAGGCTGGCAGAAGCGCAAGGCCGAGATGAAGGAGCGGGTGCGCGCCATCGCCGCCGAGCTGATCAAGATCGCCGCCGCCCGTCAGTTGAAATCGCTGCCGCCCATCGATCCGCCGCAGGGGCTCTATGACGAATTCGCCGCACGCTTCCCCTATTCTGAAACCGAAGACCAGGAACGTGCCATCGGCGAGGTCGTGGGGGACCTCGCGGCGGGCCGCCCGATGGATCGGCTGGTCTGCGGCGATGTCGGCTTCGGCAAGACCGAGGTCGCCATGCGTGCCGCCTTCGTCGCCGCCATGGCGGGCGAGCAGGTGGCGGTGGTGGTGCCCACCACGCTGCTGGCGCGGCAGCATTTTCGCGGCTTCGCCGAACGCTTTGCCGGTTTCCCGCTGAAGGTGCGCCAGCTGTCGCGCTTCGTGGATGTTAAGGAGGCCAAGGAAACCAAGGCGGCGCTGGCCGACGGCACGGTGGATATCGTGGTCGGCACCCATGCCCTGCTGGCCGAAAGCATCAGCTTCAAGCGCCTGGGCTTGGTGATCGTGGACGAGGAGCAGCATTTCGGCGTGGTGCACAAGGAGCGGCTGAAGAACCTCAAGGCCGATGTCCATGTTCTGACGCTGACCGCGACGCCGATTCCGCGCACCTTGCAGTTGGCGCTGTCCGGCGTGCGCGACCTGTCGCTGATCACCACCCCGCCGATCGACAGGCTGGCGGTGCGCACCTTCGTGACGCCGTTCGACCCGCTGGTGATCCGCGAAGCCTTGCTGCGCGAACATTATCGCGGCGGCCAGAGCTTCTTCGTCGCGCCGCGCATCGCAGACCTCAAGGACGCGATGGAATTCCTCAAGGCCACCGTGCCGGAAGTGAAGGCCGCGATGGCGCATGGTCAGATGGCCCCCACCGTGCTGGAGGCAGTGATGACCGACTTTTACGAGCGCAAGGTGGATGTGCTGGTCTCGACCAACATCGTGGAATCGGGACTCGATATTCCCACCGCCAACACCATGGTGGTGCAGCGCGCCGACATGTTCGGGCTGTCGCAATTGTACCAGTTGCGCGGCCGCATCGGGCGTTCCAAAGCGCGCGCCTATGCCTATCTCACCACGCCCGCCGCACAGAAGCTCACCGACACCGCGACGCGGCGGCTGGAGGTGCTGCAATCGCTCGACCAGCTTGGCGCGGGCTTCTCCATCGCCAGCCACGACATGGATATTCGCGGCGCGGGGAACCTGTTGGGCGAGGAACAGTCCGGCCATGTCCGCGAGGTGGGCATCGAGCTTTACCAGGAGATGCTGGAAGAAGCGGTCAGCAGCATGAAGGATGGCGACGAAGCGGGCGCCGTCACCGACCAGTGGTCGCCCACCATCAATGTCGGCGCTTCGGTCCTCATCCCCGAGGATTATGTCGCCGATCTCAATGTCCGCATGTCGCTCTATCGCCGCCTGTCATCCATCGAGTCGCGCGACGAGATCGACCGCTTCGCCGCCGAACTGATCGACCGCTTCGGCCCGCTGCCGGAAGAGGTCAAGCATCTGTTCGAGATCGTCTTCATCAAGCAGCTGGCCAAGGCGGCGGGCGTGGAGAAGATCGATGCGGGCCCCAAGGGCGGCACCATCGCCTTCCGCAACAACGCCTTCGCCCAGCCGATCAAGCTGGTGCAGTTCATCGGCCAGCATAGCGGCACCATGAAGGTGCGGCCCGATCAGAAGATCGTGGTGACGCGCGACTGGCCCACGGCGGACGACCGCCTGGCGGGAGCCAAGGCGCTGCTGACTCAATTGGCGAAACTGGCGGGTTAAAATTTCTGCGTCACGCAGGCGACGCGGATTAACCGCTTAACTTAACTTACGATCCAGCTTGTCGTGGACCGTACATCACCGCGCTGTTATTCCAGCCTCGTTAGCAACCAACCGCATTAGGGGCACACCATGATCAAGAATTTCATCAAGGACGAATCCGGCGCCACCGCCATCGAGTATGGCCTGATTGCCGGGCTGATCGCGCTGGTGATCATCACCGCCACCCAGACCGTCGGCACCAACCTGCTGGCCAGCTTCAACAACATCGCCACGCAGGTCCGTTAAGGCTTACCAGCGCAGGACAAGTTTGCGGTCTGACACGGAATAGGATTTGAGACGGCGCAGAAAGGTCATCCCCAAAAGGGACGTTCCCATCTCCGCCTGCTGCACCGAAGCCCGGACGTTGCTGAAGGTAATCGCCCCAACCTCCAGCCTATCCAAAGTGACGGTAGCGCCATATCCGATCCCGTTGGCCGTGGCATAGGGCTTGTCATACTTCAGGGTTTCCGGGTCGATACCGGCACGGCGCGCATCGCTCGGACTGAGCACGATGTCGCTGGCGCCGGTGTCGACCAGGAACCTGACCCGGCTGCCATTGACGGCGCCAATCACCACATAGCTGCCGCCATCGCTTTCCGAAAGGGTGAGTTCGCGCTCCCCCGTCGCAACGGCATAGCCGGGCATGACCTGCGAGCGCAGATGCATCGCCGCGTTCACCAGCGGCTCCTGCCAGGCATAGCCCAGCATCAGCACCGCGCCCACCGCCAGCCATAGCGCCGCGTTGCGCAGGGCCCGTCGCCATTCGACCTTGCCGATGAAAAGCAGCGTGCTGGAAAGCATGGCCAGCAGTGTCAGTGTATAGACGATGTCGACACTGGTGGCGCTGGTGCGGCTGCCCGGAAACCAGCGGTCCAGGAAGAACACCATCAGGCCCATCGCCGCCAGACCGCACAGCCACAGCGCCAGCCCCAGCCGCGAGGGCCCGCGCCCCGTTTTCTGTGAAGGCGGCGTCTCGCGCGGCGGAAAATTCTCCCAGGGACCGCTCACTGCATCTCCATGATCGTGGCGCTGCCCGCCTGGATGCGCTCCAGCAGCATCGGGCATTCCGGCACCATGCGTTCCATCCAGAAGCGGGCGCACATCAGCTTGTCCTTGTGCAGCGGGTCGTCTTTGCCCAGCGATGCCTTCGCCATGCGGCCCCACAGATAGGCCAGCATCACAATCCCCATCATGCGCAGATATTCCGTCGCGCCTGCGCCCGCATCATTGGGGTTCTTCGGCCCGTTGGCCGCCAGCCACAGGGTCGCGCTCTGCAAATTCTCGACGCCGCGCTTCACGCCAACGACGAAGAGCTTCATCGCGTCGTCTTTTTCGTTTTCGGCGATCCAGCCGGTGAGCAAGCCGAACAGCGCCATCGGCGCGGCGCCGCCCTTGCGGCCCAGCTTGCGGCCCACCAGGTCCATCGCCTGCACGCCGTTGGCGCCTTCATAGACCATGTTGATGCGGGCATCGCGCACGAACTGCTCCACGCCATTGTCGCGGATATAGCCATGGCCGCCATAGCATTGCATGCCCAGATTGGCGGCCTCGAAACCCATATCGGTGCAATACGCCTTCAGGATCGGCGTCATCAGGTCGGCCAGCAGGGCGGCGGTCTCCGCTTCCGGGCGCACGGAATGGGCGATGGATTGCTGCAATCCGGTCCAGGACGCCAGCGCGCGCGCGCCTTCCACGAAGCTGCGGGCCTGCAGCAGCATCTTCTTGACGTCGGGATGGATGATTTCCAGGTCGGCGGGCTTGTCCGGCTCCTGCGCCCCGTTCAGGGCGCGGCCCACCCGCCGTTCGCGGGCATAGGCGTAGCCGTTCTGATAGGCGACATCGCCCAGCGCGATTCCCTGGACGCCAACCGCCACGCGCGCCGCGTTCATGATCCCGAACATGCCCGCCATGCCCGCCGAAGACGATCGCTTCTCACCGGGCTTTGCGGGTTCGAGCTTGGGACCGAGCCGCCACGCCACCGCCTCGTCGAAATTCAGCACACAGGTGGCCTGGGCCTTGATGCCCATCTTGTGCTCGATGCCGCCGGTATTGACCTGATTGCGTGCGCCAACAGTGCCGTCCTCGCCCACCAGCACCTTGGGCACCATGAAAAAGCTCACGGTGGAGAGATCGTCATGGATCACGCCATTCTCATCGGGAATCTTGGCGATCACCATGTGGATGATGTTGTCGGTCAGATCCTGGTCGCCGCCGGAGATGAAAATCTTGGTGCCGTTCATGCGATAGGTGCCGTCCGGCTGCTCCACCGCCTTGGTCTTCATCAGGCGCAGATCAGTGCCGCAGCCCGCTTCGGTCAGGCACATGGTGCCCGCCCATTCGCCGGATATCAGCTTGGGCACGATATGCTCTTTCATCCAGTCCGGCGCCGTGGCGATCAAGGCGTCGTAGGCGCCGTTGGTCAGCATGGGATACATGGTGAGCGACTGGTTGGCGGCCAACGACATTTCCAGCACCGCCAGGCCGATCACATGCGGCAGGCCCGCGCCGCCATGTTCCACCGGCGCGGTGAGGCCGCCCCAGCCTGCTTCGCTATAAGCCTTGTAAGCGTCCTTGAAGCCCTTTGGCGTGCGCACCGCGCCATTCTCGAAGTGACAGCCTTCCTCGTCGCCCGAATGGTTGATGGGCTGCAGCACTTCCTCGCAGAATTTCCCCGCATTGGTGAGAATGTCATCCACCAGGTCGGGCGACAGGTCGGCAAAGCCGGGCAGGTCGCCCTGTTTGTCCAGCTCCAGCACTTCATTGAACAGGAAGCGGAAGTCTTCGACCGGGGCGCGATAGATCGGCATGGCTCATCCCTAAAGCTGTTTTCTTTGCCGGAACTCTAGGCCGCTTTGCGCAAAAGAAACAGACGGGCGCTGTGGGCGCCCGGCTGCTTTTTCGGCAGTTTGGAATGCGAACTTAACGCGTGGACACGTTGCCCGAGGCCGACGCCGTCACGCCATGCTCGCGATTAAGCTGCTGCGTTGCGGCCTGCTCGCTGCGCTCGGTGGCGTTCGCGGCCGCGTTACCGGCGCGCGCGGTGGCGTCGGCAGCGGTACTCGCGCCCCGATTGGCGGCGGCGTTGGCGGTGCGGGCCGCTTCATTGGCGGCGGCCGGCGCATTGGCGCTAGCATTGACCTGGGCGTTCTGGCCCGCGGCATTCACGCGAACCGACGCGCTGGCCACGCCTTCGCGGGCTATGGTGTTCTTGGCAGTGGCTTGGGGATCGGCTGCAGCATTCCTGGTGGTGCGGGTGGCTTCCGCCTGCTGCATGTTGATGCCGTTGGCGCCCTGACGGACCAGATCGCTCGGCGTGGTCACATTGGGCACGCCGGCGCTGCCATTCTTCATCAAGTTCCTTCAAGTTCCGGCGGAGACATTTACCGGTTTCGCCGTTTTCTTTGGACGAAGGGCACCACCCCAATTTCGTGGAATCGTCTCTGTGCGATTCCGTTCAAGGAGACACCATAATGAACACCTGCATCATCACGCTTGCTGCTCTCGCCATCAGCGCGGCCGCCATCGCGACACCGTCCTACGCCCACTTGGGCGGCGCGGTGGGCGCAACCGCCGGTGCCGCCGGCGCGGTGACGCCGCCCGCCGCAAGCATGGGCGCGACCACCGGCATCAATGGTGCGCTAGCTTATGTAAGAACGCTGCGCTCGCTAGCAAAAAGCTTGGTGACCCCAGGAAGACTCGAACTTCCGGCCTACGGTTTAGGAAACCGCCGCTCTATCCTGCTGAGCTATGGGGTCACGCGCGCGAGATATGCCGCAAAGTGGCCTCATTTCGCAAGCCACCGGCTCCGGTGCAGGCTGCGCACGTTGGCGGTCCAGCCGCGCAGCGCCCGGGCGACCACCTCGGTCTGCGCCGCGAAGCGCAGCGGCACCCAGGGATAATCGGCCAGCGCTGTTCGTTCCGCCTGCGCCAGCAGCTGGCCGCGCGCTTTGGGGTCAGCCTGCGCCGCAGCACGGTCCATCAGCCGGTCAAAGGCCGGGTTTCGATAGCCCGCATAATTGTTGCCCGCGCCCGAACGCAGCAGGTCGAGGAAATTGGAGGCGTCGTTGAAGTCGGCATACCAGTTGGCCAGGCCCAGATCGTAATCCCGGTTGCGCAAATTGCGGAAATGGATGGGCACGCCCGCGGCGGCGATTTCCAGCTTCACATAGACTTGGCTCGCCATCGCCTGCAGCACCGCGGCCAGGCGGCGATTGTCCGGGCTGGTGGTGGTGGCATAGGTCAGGGTCAGCCGGTTTGCGGGTCCATAGCCCGCTCCGCGCATCAGTACCTGCGCTTCCGTCAGGCGCGCGGCGAATGGGCGCGCACGAAAATCAAATCCGACGCCGCCAGCATAGTTCGCCGTACCGGGCGGCACGATGCCATAGGCGGGCGGCTCCCCCAGCTTGAGAATCTTCTGTGTGATCGTCTCGCGGTCGATGGCGAGGTTGAGGGCGCGGCGCACCCGCGCATCCTTCAGCTTGGGCGATGACAGGTTGATGGCGAGATAGCCAACCGCCAGCGACGGCGTCACCTTCAGCGCGTTTGGCAGGTTGGCGCGCAGCCAGGGCAACTGCGCCAGCGGCACCGGGCTTTGCAGGTCGAGTTCCCCGGCCCGGAAGCGGCGCAGCGCCGCATCGGCGTCGGTGGTGGGGAAATAGGTCACCGTGTCGATCGCCACCCTGGCGGCGTCGAAGAAGTGCGGGTTCTTCACCAGCATGATGCGGTCGTTCGGCGTCCAGCCGCTCAGGCGATAAGGCCCGTTGCTGATATAGGTGCCGGGCCGGGTCCAGGCCGCGCCGAATTTCGTCACCGCATGCCGGGGCAGGGGCGAGGCGGAGACATGCGCCAGCAGTTCTGGCAGATATGGCCCGGGATGTTCCAGCGTCAGAATGATAGTGTCGGGCCTTGGTGCCGCGATCCCCAGGGCTGTTTCCGGCAATTTGCCGCCGCTATGGGCCTGGGCGTTCCTAATGATCCAGAGATTCGCGGCGTTGCGCGACGCCGTTTTCGGATTCAGCAGGCGGCGAAAGGCGAAATCGAAATCCGCGGCCGTCACAGGTTGGCCGTCCGACCATTGCGCGTGACGCAGATGGAAGGTCCAGGTCAGGCCGTCCTGCGACACCGTCCAGCGTTCGGCCATGCCGGGGATCGCCTTCGCCGCCGCATCCAGCGTGGTCAGGCCCACCATCAGGTCGCCGACGATATTGTCCTCGGGTTGGGTCGCCGCGAAGGTGGGATCGAGCGTTTCCGGTTCGCCGCCATTGCCGCGATTGAGCGTGGCGGCCTGCGCCGGCAAGGCGCAGAGCAGCAGCAGAAGGAAAGCAAGACGGGTTCTCAAAATACCCGCGTGCGGGATTTTTCCGCGCCATCAATGCGGGCCCAGCGGGCGCGATGAATATTGAGCGCGTTCTGTGGCCAGTTTTTCACATAGGGGCGGCTGAGGTCCGGGGTGACCCAGAACCAGATCGGGATGACGGCATTCTCATCCAGGGCGAGCTGTTCGGCCCGCGCCAGGATGTCGCCCCGCCTGGCGAGGTCGAGTTCGTTGCGCGATTGCGCCAGCAGGGCGTCGAACGTCTTGTTGCTGTAAAGGCCCTTGTTGTTGCCGCCGCCCGTGATGAGAAGATCGAGGAAGTTGGAGGCGTCGTTGAAATCTGCGCTCCAGGCCGACTGGCACATGTCGAAATCATGGATCGAGGTCGTTGACAGGTAGGTGGCGAAGTCATTGGCCACGATGGTGACGTCAATATAGACCTGCGCCAGCATCTGCTGCATCGCCGCCGCCACGGCGCGGCCGCTGCCGGCGGCGGTCGAGCGGATCATGTAGCTGGTCTTGGCGCGGTTGTTTGGCCCATATCCGGCTTCGCGCATCAGGGCGCGGCCCTGTTCGATACGCGCTTCTGGCGACAGGGCATGGAAACGCAGCTTGCTGCTGGCGGGATAGTTGGCGATGCCGGGCGGCACCAGGGCATAGGCCGGGACATCACCGACGCGGCGAATCTTGCTGGTGAGGGCTTCGCGGCTGATGGCCAGGCTGATCGCCTGACGCACCCGGGGATCGTCGAAGGGTTTGCGCGTCACGTTGGGGCAGAGATACTCGGTCGTGAGCTGCGGGATCGGGTTGTAGATTTCCGGCATGTTGGTCCGGATCCAGTTGACTTCCGCCGAGGGAATGCGGGTCTGGGTGTCCAGCTCGCCCGCCCGCATCCGCCGCAGCGCCGCGCTGTAATCGTCGCTGGCGTAGAAGATCACCTTTTCCAGCGCCACGTTGGCGGCATCGTAG
Source organism: Alphaproteobacteria bacterium (assembly GCA_947445215.1). Taxonomy (GTDB): domain Bacteria; phylum Pseudomonadota; class Alphaproteobacteria; order Micropepsales; family Micropepsaceae; genus Rhizomicrobium. The sequence continues at coordinate 8,421 of CANFDA010000032.1, forward strand.
AAATGCGGATTCCTGACCAGGATGATGCGCTCGCGGGGAATCCATTCCGTCAGCATGAAGGGGCCGCTGCTGACATAATTTCCGGCCTTGACCCAGTCCTTGCCCTTGGCCGCGATCGCATGGCGTGGCTGCGGATAGGTGGTCATGTGCGTCATCATCTCCACCAGGTAAGGGGCGGGATGCTCCAGCGTGACTTCAAAGGTGCGGGGATTGACGGCGCGCACGCCCAGGGCCTCGACCGGCAGCTTGCCGCCATTCACCTGCTGGGCGTTCTTCACCAGGAAGAGATAATAGGCATAGACCGAAGCGGTCTTGGCATCGAGCAGCCGCCGCCAGCCAAAGACGAAATCCTCCGCCGTCAGCGGGGCGCCGTCCGACCAGCGGGCTTCGCGCAGATGGAAGGTCCAGACCAGGCCGTCGGGCGAGGAGGTCCAGCTTTCGGCGATGCCGGGGATGGGCCGCGCCGCCGGATCGTAGGTGACCAGGCCGACATTGAGATCGCCGGTGAGGTTCTCTTCCGGCTCGCCCTGGACGAAAGCGGGGTCGATGCTCAGTGGCTCCGCGCCGTTGCCCCGGTGCAGGGTGGCGCTGTCGGACGAGAGGTAGCGGACCGGCGCCTCGCCCTGCTGGCGGTTGACCCACCAGCCCGCGCCCAGCACCAGCGCGCCGCCGCCCAGCAGCGCGGTTCGCCGGTTCCACAGGGAGCTTTTGCCGCCGTTAGTGTTCAATTTCGTTAATTTCCGCGTGTTTGCCAGGCCGGTGCAATACCATAATATACGCATGGTCTGTTCGCCCAGCGCCGAATGCGCGGGCGGCAATCTGGGGTACGGCTCCGCAGCAACCACGAGTTTGGGGATGAACGATATGAAACTTCGCTTGGGTCTCACGCTCTGCCTGACGGCTCTGCCCGTGCTGACCTTGCCCGCCCAGGCGGACACCCGCGAGCAGGTGATGCTACGGCTGCCCCGTTGCGCCGCGATTCCCGACACCAGGCAGTATCTGGATTGCTATTACGCCGCCGTGGCGCCCATGCGCGCCGAGTTGAAGCTGGCGCCCGCGCCCCAGTCCGCCACCTATGAGCCGCTCTTCTCGCTGGGCGGCGCCCGGTCGCAGACCGGCACGCTGACGCCCCAGGCCGCTGCCGTGCGCGAGGATGCGATGCTGCGCCTGACCCGCTGCGCCGCCATCGGCGACACGCGGCAATACATGGATTGCTATTACGCCGCTGCCCAGCCCATGCGCGCCGATCTTGGCCTGGCGCCTGCGCCGCAGGCCGCGACCTATGCGCCGCTCTTCTCCCTCAGCCAGGTGATGCCCGCGCAGCAGCGCGTCGGCGCAACGGACACAAGGGCTAATCTGGTGCCGCAGACCGTCTATACGCAGCAGGCCTTCCTGCCGCCCACCCGGGCGCGCGTGGTGGGTGAAGGCGCGACCAGCCTGCCGATGATCGGCGGTCTTCTGGGCATCAGCACCCGCAAGGTGCCGGAAGCCCAGTTCGGCTTCCGCAATGCGCCCAGCGCCCCCAACGGCGTCGATCATATCGCCTCGCGCGTCACCAGCTTCCAGCAGGACCCGCAGACGCGCCAGCTAACCGCCGTGACGCTGGAGAACGGTCAGGTCTGGCGCCAGGTCGCGAATGACGACATGCGGGCGCGCTGGAGCAGGGGTGCCAGCATGACTGCCACCATCGCCTATGGCGCGGGCGGCACCTACAATCTCTCGGTGGGCGAAGGCCTCTTCTACAAGGTCGGCCGCGTCCGCTGATCAGCTGATGGCGTCGTGCTCGGCCACGAAATGGCCGGGCGCTTCCTCCACCAGCCGGGGACGATAGCTCTCGTCCGCCAGTTTCGATTTCAGGAAACGCAGCTGCGCCTTGGGGTCCAGCGGCGATGGCGTATCGCCGGTCAGCAGCGTGCGCGTGCGGGCGCGCTCGGCCTTGGGATCCGGCGTCAGCACGGCGGACAGCAGGGCGCGGGTGTAGGGATGGCGCGGCTTGCGGTAGAGGCTCTCGCCGCCGGCCAATTCCACCACCCGTCCCAGATACAACACCATGACCCGGTGGCAGAGGCGCCGCACCACTGCCAGGTCATGGCTGATGAAAAGCAGCGACAGTCCGGTTTCCTTTTGCAGTTCACCGATCAGGGCGACGATCTCGGCCTGGATGGAAACGTCCAGCGCGCTCACCGCTTCGTCGCACACCACCATCCGGGGCGACAGGATCATGGCGCGGGCGATGCCGACGCGCTGGTTCTGGCCGCCGGACAGTTCATGCGGATAACGGTTGATCCAGGCAGGATCGAGGTCCACCCGGTCCATCATGGCCCGGACGCGGGCGCGGACTTTCTCGCGGGACAGATGTGGCTCCAGCGCCTGCAGCGGCTCGGCGATGGACTGGCCCACCGGCATGCGCGGATCCAGGCTCGCCAGCGGGTCCTGGAAGACGATCTGGAAGTCGCTGCGCAACTGTCGCAGCTCCGCCTTGCCAGCCTCGCCCAGGTCGCGGCCCATCCAGACGATGCGGCCGCCTTCGCCCGCCAAGCCAGCAGGCAGCAGCTTCAGCACGGCGCGGGCCAGGGTGGATTTGCCGCTGCCGCTTTCGCCCACGATGCCCAGCGTCTCGCCCTTCTTCAGGTCGAAGCTGACGCCGTCCACGGCGCGCAGTTCGCGCGGCTTCTGGAAAAGTGCGCCTTTGATCGGGAAGGTGACGGTGAGATCATTCACCTGCAGCAATGTCTCGCTGCTGGTGGGGGGCAGGTCACCGGCACGGTCCAGCCGCGGCACCGCCGCCAGCAGCATCCGGGTATAGTCGGCTTGCGGCGTATAGAAAATCTCGTCCACCGGGCCGGATTCGACGATCTCGCCACGGCGCATCACCTGCACCTGGTCGGCCATGCCCGCAATCACGCCCATGTCGTGGCTGACCAACGCCAGCGCGGTCTGCTTCTCCTCTTTCAGGGTGCGCAGGATTTCCAAGATCTGCGCCTGCACCGTCACATCCAGCGCCGTGGTGGGTTCGTCCGCGATGATCAGGTCGGGGCCGGTGATGGTGGCAATGGCGATCATCACCCGCTGGCGCATGCCGCCGGACAATTCGTGCGGATATTGCTTCATCCGCCGCGCCGCTTCCGGGATGCGGACATAATCTAGCATCTCTGTCGCACGCGCGATGGCTTCGGCACGGCCGACCTTGCGGTGTGTCACCAGCGCCTCGGTGATCTGGCGGCCCACCGTCATGTGGGGCGTCAGAGCCGTCAGCGGGTCCTGGAAGATCATGGTGACCGCGCCGCCGCGAATGGCGTTGAGGCGCTTCGCGGAAGCCCCCAGTATTTCCTCGCCGCGGAAGCGGACGCTGCCCGTGGCGCTGCCATTGGCGGCCAGCAGGCCGAAAGCCCCCAGGAAGAGCTGGCTCTTGCCCGAGCCGCTTTCGCCCACAACGCCCAGGCATTCGCCCGCGCCGATGGCGAGGCTGATGTTCTTCACCGCATAGACTTCGCCATCCGGCGTGTCGAAGCGGATGTCGAGATCGGTGATTTCCAGCAGCTTGCTCATCGATCCCTCGGATCGAGCGCGTCGCGCAGGCCGTCGCCGATGAAGTTGAAGCAGAACAGCGTCGCCGCCATGAACAAAGCGGGGAAAACCAGCGTCCAGGTGGCGGTCTCCATCTGCGCCGCGCCTTCGGAAATCAGCGTGCCCCAGCTGGTGAGCGGCTCCTGAACGCCCAGGCCCAGGAAGGACAGGAAGCTCTCGGTCAGGATCACCGCGGGCACCGTCAGGGTGACATAGACCACCACCGGCCCGACCGCGTTGGGAATGATGTGGCGGCGGACGATGCCGAAGCCGGACACGCCGGCGGCGCGCGCCGCCTCGACGAATTCCTTCTGCTTGATGCTGAGGGTCTGGCCGCGCACGATCCGCGCCATGGTCAGCCACTCCACCGCGCCCACCGCGACGAAAAGCAGGATCAGGTTGCGCTCGAACAGCACCATCAGGATGATGACGAAGAAGATGAAGGGCAGCGAGTAGAGAATGTCCACTGCCCGCATCATCAGCGCGTCGGTGCGCCCGCCGACATAACCGGCGACGGCGCCATAGATCACCCCGATCACCAGCGACACCAGCGTCGCCACCAGGCCCACCGCCAGGCTCATGCGCGCCCCATAGAGCACGCGCACGAACAGGTCGCGCCCGACCGCGTCGGTACCAAAGATGTGGCCGGGGGCGATGCAGCTCGACGGGCCGGGCCACCAGCTGGGCGCGCAGGTCACCAGGTCGTAATTGATCGCGTCATAGCGGAAGGGCGAGAGGAACGGCGCGAAGATCGCCATCAGCGTCATCAGCGTCAGCACGGTAATGGCGGCCATGGCGGCGCGGTTGCGCTTCAGCCGCACCCAGGCGTCCATTCCCAGGCTGCGGCCCTTGACGGCGCGCTCCAGTGCCTCAGTCTTGGCGGCGGACCCGATCATGTCAGCCTCACGCGCGGATCGAGAATGGCGTAGAGCATGTCGGCGACAAAGTTCAGCACGATGACCAGCGTCGCATAGACGATGATGACGCCCATCACCATGGTGTAGTCGCGGTCCAGCGCTGCCATCACGAAATAGCGGCCGATGCCGGGCAGTCCGAAGATCTGCTCCACGATCAGCGAGCCCGTCAGGATGCCCGCGGTGGCGGGACCGGCATAGCTCACCAGCGGCAGCGACGCGGCGCGCAGGGCATGGCGCAGCACGATGCGGTGTTCCGGCACGCCCTTGGCGCGGGCGGTGCGGACATAGTTGCTGCGCAGCACCTCCACCATCGAGCCGCGCGTCAGCCGCGCCACCACGGCGATCTGCAGCAGCGACAGGGTGATCACCGGCAGCACCAGGTTGGGCAGCGCGCCGCCGCCCCAGCCGCTCACCGGCAGGGTGAACTCGATGCCGAACAGGCGGATGCCATAGACGCCGAAGATCAGCGTCAGGATGGGCGCGGTGACGAAGGACGGAATGGTGACGCCCACCATCGCCACCGTCATCACCGAATAATCCTGCCAGCGGTTCTGCCGCAATGCCGCCCATGTCCCCAGCAGCGATCCCACCAGCAGCGCCAGCGTCATGGCGGCGAGGCCCAGCGTCAGGCTGACCGGCAGGCCCGCGCCGATCAACTGCGCCACGGTGAAATCCTTGTTCTTGAAGCTGGGGCCCAGATCGCCCTGCGCCAGCTTGACGAGATAGTCGCCATACTGCGCCACCAGCGGCTTATCGAGATTGTAGGCGGCCATGACGTTGGCCTCGACTTCCGGCGGCAGGCGGCGCTCGCTGTCGAAGGGGCCGCCCGGGGCCAGCCGCATCATGAAGAAGGTGAGGGTGACGATGATGAAGAGCGTGGGAATGGCGCCCAGCAGGCGGCGGAAGGCGTAACCCAGCATCAGTCCGCCGCCCACATGCGGAAGCGCGCTTCCAGCGCCGGGCCACGCGCCCGCCACCAGCCATTGTCGATGGCGAAGGACCGCTCCAGCAGGCTCGCCTGCGACAGCACGAAGTTGCGCGTGGGCGATGGCGGCAGTTTTTCCACCAGCGGCAGCGACGAGCGGCGCGGCGGGGTGAAAGGCGCGAAGCGCGTCATGCCCGCCAGCGGCGCGGAGCCGGTGGCGTAGCGGAGATAGTCCAGCGCCATTTCTTTTTTCGGGGCGCCGCGCGGGATGGCCAGCACATCGGCTTCATGAAATTGCTGCCCGAACAGGGGCGTGTCCTGCAGCGTCTGGGCGAGCCCCTGAACCTGGGCTGTCAGCGCCGTGGCGATGCGCACCTGCTTGTCGCGCAACAGGGTGACTGGCTCGTTCGGCGCGCTCCACCAGACGATGCTGGCCTTGATGCTGTCCAGTTTGGCGAAGGCGCGGTCCGCGCCCGCTGGTGTGCCCAGCACGGCATAGACCTGATCGGGCGCGACGCCGTCGGCCAGCAGCGCCATTTCCAGATTGACTTTGGCGGCGCGCTGCAGGGCGATCTTCTCGTCCTTGGCCACCAAGGCGAACAGGCCCGCAAGATCGCCGGTGCCCGGCTGGCAGGGGCCGCAAACAATCATCTGGCTGTAGATGGCGCTGGCGACGAAGCAATGCCCGATCATGCCGGCATAAAAGTCTTTGGTTGCCGCTATGCCGTCCGCGCCCGGCGGCAGGGTGGCGGCGTCGATGGGTTCCAGCAGATTTTCCTCGCAGGCCTGCACGGCGGCGGGCAGCTCCAGGTCATAGACGTCGCTGGGATATTGGCCCGACCGCACGGCGCGGCGAATCTCGTCCAGATCGCCCGTCCATTGCGCGATGCGGGTGTTGACGCGGTTCGCGATGCCATACGGGACGATCTGCGACGCGGCCTGGGCGCGGCCATAGGTTTCGGGCCAGGTGGTGATGGTCAGCACCGGCAGCGGCCGTGACCACCACCAGAGGAATGCGCCCGCCGCGAGCAGCAGGAACAGGAATGTGTAAAGGATCTTGCGGCGCATTACGTCACTTTAACCGACCCTTTGGTGCTGACTAGAGGCTAGAGGTCCAGTTCGAGACCGAAGTCCACACCCCTGGTCCACCGTATCGCGGCGGCAGGTGAGGGTGGCCGCGCCGCCGGTGCCGCAGGCGCTGCGCACGCCATTGACCTGCATGTAGCGATAGGCGGCGGTCAGGCGCGCGCCGGGCGCGACATCCATCTTCAGGCCCGCAAGACCCTGCCAGGTGAAGCGAATGTCCGAGGACGACGCCAGATAAAGATTGGTGCTGGCGGGTACGTCGGTCAGCCGGTTCTGGGTATAGGCCAGGCCCGCGCCGCTGCTGATGAAGCGTGTGATCGGCAGACCGTATTCGTGCAGCGGCGCTTCCCAGGTGAGGTTGCCCATCAGCGCGCCGGTGTCGCGGAAACCGCTGGCGGCGGTGACAACGCCGCCCATAGTTTTGCTGTCATTAAGGAGAGACCGGATTGCTCTTCGCCAGGATATGGCTGCGGGCCATAGGGGTCCTGCACGAGGGCGGCGGCCACACCGGATGCCAGGAACTGACCGGCCAGGGCGGGCAGAGGACAGGCGCATGGGAAACCCCTAGGAAGACACGGGCCCAAGGGTTGTCGTATAGGGTTAACTAATGATTTATAAGGACCGATCAGGGGCAGATTTTATATGTTCCGCAAGGCTTTACGGGGAAAGAGATGCGCTATTTGCACACCATGGTCCGGGTCAGGGATCTGGACGCTTCGCTGGACTTCTATGTGAACAAGCTCGGCATGGTTCAGGTCCGCCGCAGCGACCATGAACAGGGCCGCTTCAGCTTGGTCTATCTGGCCGCGCCGCAGGATGAGGTCCGCGCCAAGGGTGAAAAGTCTCCGGAGCTGGAGCTGACCTGGAATTGGGACCCGGAAAACTACACGGGTGGGCGCAATTTCGGCCACATGGCCTTCGAAGTGAAGGACGTCTATGCCGCCTGCCAGAAACTAATGGATGGCGGCGTCACCATCAACCGGCCCCCGCGCGATGGCTGGATGGCCTTCATCCGCTCGCCCGACGGGATTTCCATCGAATTGCTTCAAGGCGGGGAACATCTGGCCCCGGCAGAACCGTGGTCCTCGATGCCCAATACCGGCGCCTGGTAGACAAAAATGCTGGATTTCTGCTGGTTTTCCCGGCTTGCTTTTACGGGGGGCGGCACATAGTTTCCGCCCCCTCGCGGCAGCGCCGCGTCGTGTGCAGTTGTAGCTCAGCTGGTTAGAGCGCCGGATTGTGGATCCGGAGGTCGGCGGTTCAAACCCGCCCAACTGTACCATTTCCCAGGCGGTGACTGATGCGCACGTTCCAGATCATCGCCGCCGTCATTCTCGCCCTCATCGTCTTCGCCGCCCTGAAGGTGATGGGCGCCCTCATCCAGTTCGCGCTGGGCGCGGTGCTGGTCGGCTTCATTGCCGGGCTGCTGCTGGCGCGGATGTTCGCCAAACGCTGATGGACCAGCCTGCGCCGGACAATGACTGGCAGTCCAGTTTCGTCGCGCGTATCGCGGCGTCGTTCGGCCGCGCCACCGGCGGCGATCTGATCGCGGCGGCGGGTCTCGATCCCGCCGAGCCCCACTTCCGGAATATCGGCCGCAGCGCCTGGGACGGAAATTTCGCGCTGTTGACGCACGACCGGAACGCCATCCTCACTTATGGCAACCGCTTCACGCTCGATCTGTGGGAGATGGACTGGCAGACGCTGGTGCGGACGCCTTCGCGCCTGACCGCGCCGGAAGAGGATCGCGCCGCCCGCGCCGTCATCATGGCGCAGGTGGAGCGCGACGGCTTCACCAGCGCCTATAGCGGCCGCCGCGTCAGCCGCACCGGCCGCCTCTTTCTGATCGAGAAC
>CANFDA010000033.1 GCA_947445215.1 Alphaproteobacteria bacterium
CTTGGCAAGGGCGACGTGCACGAGGGCTCCTATCTGGTGTTGCCTTTCGTCGGGCCGAAGCCGCCGCGCGACCTGCTGGGCACCGTCGTCGATATCGCCTTCAACCCCCTCACCTACATGACCTGGAACAACTCCACCCTCTACACGATGATCCGGGGCGGCCTGACCGTGCTGGACAAGCGCGAGGGCACCCTGGAAACGGTGGAATCCATCGAGCGCACTTCGATTGACTTCTACGCCACCACCCGCAGCCTTTATCGCCAGAACCGCAATGCGCAGATCCTGGGCGATGCAGCAAACGAAGACCTGCCCAACTTCTGATGTTGCGCCTCGTCGTAAAATATAAAGGGCGCCCACCGGGCGCCCTTTATATTTTTGCTGCTCTGTCCGCTATTCGGCAGGCATCGCCACGGGGCCGCGCCGGAACAGGCCGCCATAGAAGCGTTTCCAGCTGCGGCTGCACCAGGTGCCGAAGCGGTCGAGATACATGTAGATCACCGGCGTGGTGTAGAGCGTCAACGCCTGGCTCACCACCAGACCGCCGACGGTGGCGATGCCCAGCGGCTGGCGCAGCTCATAGCCCTCGCCGATGCCAACGGCCAGCGGCAGCGCGCCCAGGATGGCGCCCAGCGTGGTCATCATGATCGGGCGGAAGCGCATCACCGAAGCGCGGTAGATCGCATCGCGGGGCGAGAGATTCTCCGCACGCTGCAGCTGGATGGCGAAGTCGATCATGATGATCGCATTTTTCTTCACCACGCCGATCAGCAGCATCACCCCGATAAAGGCGATCAGGCTGAATTCGATGCGGAAGATCAGCAGCGCCAGCAGCGCGCCGACGCCCGCCGACGGCAGGGTGGAGAGAATGGTCAGCGGGTGGATGTAGCTCTCATAGAGCATGCCCAGCACGATGTAGATGATGACGATCGCCGCCAGGATCAGCATCGGGATCGCCGCCATGGAGCTGTTCGCGAGTTGGGCGGTACCGGCGAAGCCGCCATGTACCGAGATCGGCACATTGATGCGTTCCAGCGTCTTGTTGATCGCGTCTGTCGCCTGGCCCACCGAAATGCCTTCCGGCACGCTGTAGGAGAAGGTGGTGGCCACGAACGGGCCCTGGTGGTTGATGGAAAGCGGCGAGGTGCCCGGCGCCATGGTGACGAAGGCGGACAGCGGCACCATCTTCTCGACGCGGGTGGACACCGCAGCGCTGGTGTTGCCGCCACGGCCGGAGAGTGAATTCTGCTGCTGGTTGCGCACTGCCTCCGCAGCTGCCTGGGCGGTAGACAGGGCGCCGGCGTCAGAGCCTGCGGGCGCGACATTGCTAGTGACGCTGCCGGCCGAGGCCTGCGAGCCGGAGATGTTGCCCGAGGTCGAGACATAAACGTCTCGCAGCGAATCCGGGCTCGTCCAGAAGCTTGGCGCCACTTCCATGATGACGCGGTACTGATTCTTGTCCTGGTAGATGGTCGAGACCGCGCTTTCGCTGAATAGGTTTTGCAGCGTGCCGGAGATCTGGTTGGTCGCCAGCCCCATACGGGCGGCGGTCTGCCGATCAATCTGAAGCTGCATCTCCAGGCCGCCGGGTTGCTGGTCGGCGTCCACGGATTCAATCTCGGGCACGCTGTAAAGCGCGTCCTGGATCTTCGGCACCCATTCCTTCAGATCTTCGATCGTGTCAGCCTGGACGGTGTACTGGTAGCTGCCGGTGGATTGGCGGCCGCCGGCGCGCACGCCGGTCGAGCTTGCGGAGTTGATGAAGGCGCGAGCGCCGGTAATGTCGGCGAATTTCGGCATCAGGCGGGCGCGGACTTCCTCGCTGGTGACATAGCCGCGTTCGGCCGGGGGCTTAAGCGTCACCCAGAGAGAACCGTTGCCGCCGCCGCCGCCATAACCGCCGCCGCCACCCAGCGAACCGGCCACGGTGGCAACCGCCGGGTCCTGGCGGATGATATCCATGAAGCGCAGGAATTTCGGCTTCATAGAATCGAAGGATGCGGTCTGGTCGCCGCGGATATTGCCATTGAGCCGGCCCTCGTCCGTCTGCGGGAAGAAGCCGGTGGGCAGGATCGAATAGAGATGGATGGTGAGATAGATCGCCACGGCCAGCGTCGCCATGATCGTCTTGGGATTGTCCAGCGCCCAGACCAGGGTGCGGCGATAAAAGGCCAGGCTGCCCTCGAACATCTTGCGGGCGGCGCGCGAGATTCCATTCTCCTTGTCCTGATCGGGGACGGTGAGGAAGGCGCACATCATCGGCGTGACGCTGAGCGACACGATCATCGAGATGATGATGGCGATGCTGAGCACCATGGCGAATTCGTGGAACACCTTGCCCACGATGCCGGGCATCATCAGGATCGGGATGAACACCGCGACTAACGAGATGCTCATCGAGATGACGGTGAAGGCGACTTCCTGGGTGCCGATCATCGCCGCTTCCAGCCGGTTGCGGCCGGCTTCCAGATGGCGGGTGACGTTCTCCAGAACGACGATAGCGTTGTCGACCACGAAGCCGGTGGAGATGATCAGCGCCATCAGCGAGAAATTGTTCAGGCTGTAGCCCAGCAGATACATGCCGCTGAAGGTGCCCAGCAGCGCCAGTGGCACCGAAACGGCGGGCACCATCGTGGCGCGGACATTGCGCAGGAAGGCAAACACCACCAGCACCACCAGGAGGGTGGAAAGGATCAGCGTGAACTCAACATGCTTGACCGAGTTGCGGATCGAAACAGTGGGGTCCTGCACCACCACAATGGGGTCGATCGCCACCGGCAGGGATTTTTGCAGCTCCGGCAGGATCGCCTTGATGCTGTCCACCACCTGGATGACATTGGTGCCTGGTTGCTGGGTAACATTGATGATCACCGCCGGCTTGCCATTGGCGACGCCAAGATTGCGGACACTTTCCTGACCGTCAAAGACATTTGCCACGTCTGACAGGCGTACCGGCGCATTGTTGCGGTAGGCGATGATGACATTGCGGAAATCGTCGGCGGCGGAGGCATTGTCGTTAGCGTAGATCTGAACGCGCTGGTCGCCCTGCTCGATCGAGCCCTTGGGGCTGTTGGCGCCGGCATTGGTCGCGGCAATGGCGTTGCGTACCGAGTTGAGATTGATGCCGTACTTGAAGACGGCGCGCGGGTTCAGCTCCACGCGCACGGCGGGGGCCGAGGCGCCTTGCGGCGTGGCGTCGCCCACGCCCGCCACCTGCGACAGACGCTGCTGCAGGATGTTGGCGGAATAGTCGTAGATCTGGGCTGGTGTCAGGGTCGAGGAGGTCAGCGCCAGCGACAGTATGGGTTGTTGCGCCGGGTTGAACTTGCGCGCCCGGGGCGGAGTGCGCAGGCCTTGCAGGTCGGGCATTGCCGCCTGGATCGCCGCCTGCACGCCGCGCAGCGCGCCGTCGATGTCACGGCTGATATCGAACTGCAGCGTGACGTTGGTGCTGCCAAGGCTAGAGCGCGACGTCATCTCGGTGACATAGGCGATGGCGCCCAGATGACGCTCCAGCGGTGTCGCTACCGCAGACGACATCGTCTCCGGGCTGGCGCCCGGCATGCTGGCCGAAACATTGATGGTCGGAATGTCGATGTTGGGCATCGGCGCCACCGGCAGCAGCGCCAGAGCGCCGATGCCCGTCATCGCAAGGCCGATGGCAAGAAGCGTGGTGGCGATCGGGCGGCGGACAAAGGCAGAGATCATGGCGCGATCCTATCCGTTCGTCTGGGTTGCCGGCTTGGCGGGAACGCCGCGGCGGCGTTCCCGCCAGGCGCGGAAATTGTCTCCCAGCCGGCTAAAGTAGATGTAGATCACCGGCGTGGTGAAGAGGGTGAGCATCTGGCTCATGATCAGGCCGCCCACGATGGCGATGCCCAGCGGCTGGCGTAACTCGGCGCCCATGCCAGTGCCGAACACCAGCGGCAGGGCGCCAAACAGCGCCGCCACGGTGGTCATCAGGATGGGACGGAAGCGCAGGAGCGCCGCCTGGTGGATGGCGGTAGTGGCGTCCTTGCCCTCGTTGCGCTCGGCCTCAAGCGCGAAATCGATCATCATGATAGCGTTCTTCATCACAATGCCGATCAGCAGAATGATGCCGATGATCGAGACGATGGAAAGATCGCGCCCGGTGACGATCAGCGCCAGCAGTGCGCCCACACCCGCCGACGGCAGGGTGGAGAGAATGGTCACGGGGTGGATGAAGCTCTCATATAGCACACCCAACACGATATAGACCGTGATGATGGCGGCGAGGATGAGCAGAACCTGACTCGAAAGCGCCGACTGGAAGGAATTGGCCGAACCTTGGAACTGGGCGGTAATGGTGGGCGGCATGCCCGCCTCCTGCTGCGCCTGCAGAATCGCGTTCACCGTCGCACCCAGCGAATAGCCCGGCGCCACGTCGAAGGAGATGTTGGCGGAGGGAAACTGGGCGAGATGCGTGATCTGCAGCGGCACCGTGCGCTCTTCGACGCGCGCAACGGTGGAAAGCTGCACCTGGCCGCCGCCGGCGGCCGGAACGTATATCTCTTCCAGCGAGCGGATCGAGTTCTGGACGGCGGGATCGGCCTCCAGGATCACGCGATACTGGTTGGACTCCGTGTACATGGTGGTGACGATGCGCTGGCCGAAGCTGGAATAGAGCGCATTGGCGATGGTGTTGGAGGTGATGCCGAAGCGGGCGGCGGTGTCGCGGTCCACCACCAGATAGGCCGACAGGCCCCTGGCGAGATAGGGCGTGGTGGCGTTGGCGACGCCCGGCGTCCGCGCCAGCTGGTCCATCAGCTTGGGAATATAGGCGTTGAGATCGGCGGTCGAAGCGGATTGCAGCACGAAATTGTACTGGGCGCGGCCAACGGCGGTGTCGGTAGAGAGGTCCTGTACCGGCTGCAGGTAGAAGGTGATACCGGGCACGGTGCTGCCCAGCCGCTTCAGCCGGGTGACCACTTCGGTGATCTCGTCGCGCTCGCCCTTGGGCTTGAGCTTGATCATGTAACGGGCGCTGTTCAGCGTGCTGTTGGTGCCGTCCACGCCGATGAAGGAGGACAGGCTGTCCACGGCTGGGTCCTTGAGCACTTCGCGGGCCAGTTCGTCCTGGCGGCGCGCCATCGCTTCGTAGGAAACGGTGGGGCCCGCTTCGGTGATGGCCTGGATGAAGCCGGTGTCCTGCAGCGGGAAGAAGCCCTTCGGGATGAAGGTGTACATCAGCACGGTCAGCACCAGCGTCCCCACCGCCACCATCAAGGTGAAACGCTGATGGCCCAGCACCCAGATCAGGATGCGGTCGTAACCGGCGACCAGCTTCTCGTACATCTCCTCGGTCTTGGTGAAGAACTTGCCGTGCAGCTGCGGATGGGCCGGGTCATGGCTGTGCATCAGCTTGGCGCAGAGCATCGGCACCACGGTGAGCGAAACCACTGCCGAGATCAGAATGCAGATGGTCAGGGTGAGGGCGAATTCGCGGAACAGGCGGCCGACCACGTCTTCCATGAAAAGCAGCGGGATCAGCACCGCCATCAGCGACACGGTCAGCGAGACGATGGTGAAGCCGATTTCGCCCGACCCCTTCATGGCGGCATTGTAGGGCGTTTCGCCCTGCTCGAGATAACGCGAGATATTCTCGATCATCACTATGGCGTCGTCGACCACGAAACCAGCAGAAATGGTGAGCGCCATCAGCGACAGATTGTTGAGCGAGAATCCCAGCAGGTACATCACCGCGAAAGTGCCGATGATGGAGAGTGGCACCGACAGGCCCGGAATGATGGTGGCCGGGATGTTGCGCAGGAAGACGAAGATCACCAGCACCACCAGGATCACCGCCAGCACCAGTTCGATCTGGGTGTCGTGCACCGAGGCGCGGATCGAATCTGTGCGGTCAGCGAGGATATCGAGCGTCATCGAGCCAGGCAGTCCGGCGCGCATCTGCGGCACCAGGCCCCGGATAGCGTCGACCACGCCGATGACGTTGGCCAGCGGCTGGCGTTGCACGTTGACCAGCACCGCCGGAATGGTGCCGTCGCCGCCGGTCAGGCCGGCCCAGCTGCCCAGCTTGTTGTTCTCGGCGCCCTCGATCACCTGGGCGACGTCGGACAGATAGACCGGGCCGCCATTCTTGTAGGTGACGATGATGCGGCGATATTCGTCGGCCGTGCGCAGCTGGTCGTTGGCGTTGATGGTGTAGGACTGGGTGGCACCGTCAAACGAACCCTTGGCGGCGTTGGAATTGTTGTTCGAGATGGTGGTGCGCAGATCGTCGATGTTCAGGCCATAGGCCGAGAGTTGCTGCAGGTTCGCCTGCACGCGCACGGCCGGGCGCGGCGCGCCGGGCATGGAGACGACGCCGACGCCGGGAAGCTGCGAAATCTTCTGGGCGATGCGGGTGTCGGCGATGTTCTGCACTTCGGTCAGCGGCATCGTCTTGGAATGCAGCGCCAGGGTGATCACAGGCGCGTCGGCCGGGTTGACCTTGCGGTAGATGGGCGGCTGCGGCAGCGCGGGCAGCAGCGTTCCGCCCTGGTTGATCGCCGCCTGCACCTGCTGCTCGGCGATGTCGAGACTCAGCGTCAGGTCGAACTGCAAGGTGACGATGGACTGTCCGCCGGACGAGACCGAGGTCATTTCCTTCAGGCCGGGCATCTGGCCGAAATTGCGCTCCAGCACCGCCGTCACCGACGTCGCCATCACGTCCGGGCTGGCGCCCGGATAGAAGGCCTGCACCTGGATGGTCGGGTAATCCACTTCCGGCAGGGCCGAAAGCGGCAGGTAACGGAAGCCGGTCAGGCCCACCAGCAGGATCGCGATCGCCAGAAGTGAAGTGGCGACCGGCCGCTGGATAAAGGGTGCGCAGGGATTCATGAGCTCAACAAATACCTAGAACAGGAAGAACTACCGGAAACCGCCACCGCCGCCGCCAGCAAAGCCCTGGCCACGGCCACGGCCCGCGGGCATCGCCGTCGAGCAAGAACGGCTGACCTCTTCGCGATTGCGCATCAGGCAGCCCACGACGCGCGCCTGCGGATTGGCGTTAGCGCCGCCGCCACCGCCACCGCCCGGACCACGCTGGCCACCACCCGCCCCGCCGCCGGGACCACCGGGGCCTCGTGCCGCCAGCTGTTCCGGCGTGGAGCAAAGCTTCTTGATGTCAGCCTGGCAGGCTTCAGTGACGCGGGCGATGACCGCCGGCGACAGGCCGCGGCCACGGCCGGCCGCACCGGCGCCAGTAGAAGGCGCCGCAATCGCGGCGGTACGGTCGGGAACAGTAACCTGCGCGCCATCGCGCAGGCGGTCGGCGCCGTCCACCACGACAGTGTCGCCAGCCGCCAGGCCTTCGGTGATGGCGATGCGCTCGCCATCCTGCACGCCAGTCTTCACCGCGCGCGTCATCACGGTCTTGTCGGGCGTGACGATGAAGACGAAGGTGCCTTCCGAACCGCGCTGCAGCGCGGGCAGAGGCACGATCACTTGATCCTGCAGCGTATCCACCAGCAGGCGCACATTGACGAACTGGCTCGGGAAGAGCTTGCCGTCCTTGTTGTCGAAGACCGCGCGCAGCTTGACCGAGCCGGTGGAGGGGTCGATCACGCTGTCCACGGCGGACAGCCTGCCCGACGTGATCAGGTTGGTCTGGGTGCGGTCATAGGCATCGACGTTCAGGGTGTTGCCCTCGCTCATGCGGCGCATGATGGCAGAGACATGGTCTTCCGGCACGGTGAACAGCACCGACATGGGATCCAGCTGCGTCACCACCACCAGGCCGCCAGCCTGGCCGCTGGAGACGATGTTGCCGACGTCGATCAGGTGCAGGCCGACGCGGCCGGTCACCGGAGAAACGACGCGGGTATAGCCGAGGTTGATGCGCGCATTCTGGACGTTGGCCTGGTCGGCCTGCACCGTCGCGGTGGCGGCCGCCACCAGCGCCTTGGACGTCGCCAGCTGCTGCTGCGAAATGGCGTTCTGCTTGGCCAGCTCTTCATAGCGGGCCAGGTCGATCTTCTGGTTGGCGAGCGTGGCCTGGTCGCGCGCCAGCACGGCTTCGACCTGCATAAGCGTCGCCTGCAAGGGGCGCGGATCGATCTCGGCCAGCACGTCACCGGCGCGGACCATCTGGCCTTCGGTGAAATTGATCTTCATCAGCATGCCCGACGCCTGCGGCCGCACCACGGCGGTGGCCAGCGGCGTGACGGTACCCAGCGCATTGACGCTGACATTGATCGGGCCGCGCACCGCGGTGGCGACGCCAACCGGCTGCGGCGTGTTCATGCCGCCGCCGGGACCGCGGCCACCCGGACCGCCGCCCGCGCCGGCGGAGCGGAAGCCCATGCGGGGATCGGGGGTCAGATAATAGACGCCGCCAAAGACGACCCCGACAATGAGGGCAAAGATCACGATCTGCTTGACGTTGTTGGCGCCCCAGCGCCTCACCTTGCCCAGGGTGCTTAGGTCGTCGTCATGGCGCGGGCGGTCGATGGTCATTGGCGGTCCGTTTCGAAATTCCAAGAGCGAAAGTGCCTGCGGCGAAGGTCGGCAGACGCCGGGATCTTGCCGCCGAAGGGCGGTGTGGTAATTCCGACACCTACACCATAAGTTCTGGGGCGTTAGATAACAGCTACCTAACCCCAAAATATGTCCAATCTGTCACAGTTTGCCTGGTGGCTGGTACATCTGAAGCGGGCGCGCTATGTGCTGCCTGGTGCCTGGCGCAAGGTCGGGGCAAGGCCCGGACAAGAATTGGTACAAAGCGTGTTTCAGAACCTGTTTCACGATCTTTTCATTTTCGTGCAAGAAACCGCGAAGGCCCACCCGCTGTGGTGCTTCCCCATCGCCGCCGCCATCGCCTTCACTGAGTCCTTTGTCGGCATCTCGGCCCTGATCCCCGGCACGGTGCTGCTGCTGACCATGGGCGGGGTGATCGAAGCCAGCCACATCTCCCTGGTTCCCGCCGTCACCGGCGCCTTTCTGGGCTCCATGGCCGGGGACTGGATCTGCTACAGCCTCGGAGCAAAATATCACCATCAGATCATAAACTTATGGCCATTCCGGCAATTCGAGGCCCAGATCGAAAAAGGCTTCGATTTCTTCCGCCGTTGGGAGGTCTGGGCTGTGTTCATCGGCCGCTTCACCGGTCCTTTCCGCGCCTGGATTCCGCTGATTGCGGGGATGAGCGAAGTGAAGTTCTGGCATTTCCAGATTCCCAATGCCGCTGCCACGGCGATTTGGGCCGTGGCCATCATCGGCTTCCCGGCCCTGATCATGCGGGGCTTCAACGCCGTAAGCATCTGGTTCGGCTTCGTTTAATCGCCCATCGCCGCTGCGGCAACCTCCGGTTAAGCGGGCGCACGGCACTTTGGGGCATGGGTCTGGCCATCGGACGGATTGCGCGTGAACTGGGCCGCTGGATTCCCCTGGCCGCGCTTCGCCATTACGACCAGCCTGCCGCGCTGTTCTTTCGCGGCATCGAACGGCGACCCGCGATCCGCGACTCCAGACCAATCATCATGAGGTCGCGCATTTCCGCACCATCCTGTCGGCACTGAAGCAGTTCGACTTCGATGTTCTGCCGCTGGACGCCATCGACGACGTCATGGCCCGGCCGGAAAAGCACAGCCGCAGCATCTTCCTGATGTCCGACGAGGGCTATCGCAACACGCTGGGCGTGGCCGCCGACATCCTCGAAGAACTCCGCATGCCCTGGACGCTGTTCGTCAGCACCGCGCATATCGGCACCGGCCTGCCCAATCCTGTTTTCCTCTTATGGCTCTTCTTCCTGCGCGCGCCACAGGGCGAATATCGCCTACCGAATTTCGCCGAGACTGTGCGGCTGGACAGGAAAGAAAGCCGCGAAAAATGGGCACGGCGCGGCTCCGATCATCTGCGCTTCCTGCCCGCCGAACAGGCCGAGGAAACGCTGGCGGTGATGCGTGCCGCCTTCGCACCGGTCGCCCTGGTGCTGGCGAGCTAGCTAGCGCGGAAGCTGAGAGCTTCCCATCAGGAACTCATCCACCGAACGCGCACATTGGCGGCCTTCGCGGATCGCCCACACCACCAACGATTGGCCGCGGCGCATGTCGCCACAGGCAAAGACCTTGGCCTGGCTGCTCTTATAGTCGTTGGTGTTGGCCGCGACGTTGCCGCGCGGATCCAGCACCACGCCTGCCTGCTCCACCAGGCCGGCCTTGCGCAGGCCGACAAAGCCCATCGCCAGCAGCACCAGGTCGGCCTTGAGGATGAACTCACTGCCCGCCACATCGACCATTTTCATCTGGCCGCCATCGCCCAGCTTCCACTCGACGCGGACGCACTCCAGGCCAGTGATCTTGCCCCCACTTCCATTATTTAAGTCGCCCACCGCGCGCTTGGCCGACACGGCGAAGTCGCGTTCCGCGCCTTCTTCGTGGGACGACGAGGTGCGCAGCTTCAGCGGCCAATCTGGCCACACCAGATGCTTGTTTTCCTTCACCGGCGGCTTGGGCATGATTTCCAGCTGCGTCACCGAAGCCGCGCCATGGCGGTTGGAGGTGCCGATGCAGTCCGAGCCGGTATCGCCGCCGCCGATCACCACCACATGCTTGCCCTTGGCGGACAGCGTGCCGTTCGGAGCGGCCTTTTCCTCGGCGTCACCCGCCACCCGCTTGTTCTGCTGGGTGAGGAAATCCATCGCGTAATGGATGCCCGACAATTCGCGGCCTGCAATCGGTAGGTCGCGCGGCGCTTCGGCGCCGCCCGACATCACCAGCGCGTCATAGTCGGCGAGAAGCTGCTGGACCGAGATCCCGGCGCCAACCTCGACGCCCGGCCGGAAGATCACGCCTTCGGCTTCCATCTGGCGCATGCGGCGGTCGATGAGATGCTTCTCCATCTTGAAGTCCGGAATGCCGTAACGCAGCAGACCGCCAATGCGATCATTCTTCTCGAACAGCGTCACGCTGTGACCGGCGCGCGCCAGTTGCTGGGCGGCGGCCATACCGGCCGGGCCCGAACCCACCACCGCCACGCTCTTGCCGGTCTTGGCCTGGGCAACCAAGGGCTGGGTCCAGCCTTCCTCCCAGCCACGATCCACGATCTGGCATTCGATGGTCTTGATCGTAACCGGGGAGTCCTGGATGTTCAGCGTGCAGCTGGACTCGCAGGGCGCGGGGCAGACGCGGCCGGTGAATTCCGGGAAATTGTTGGTGGAGTGCAGTGTGTCCAGCGCGCTGCGCCACTGGTCGCGATAGACTAGATTGTTCCAGTCCGGGATCAGGTTGTTGACCGGACAGCCATTGTGACAAAACGGAATCCCGCAATCCATGCAGCGTGCCGCCTGGCGGCCCACTTCCGCGAGGGGCAGCGGATGGACGAATTCCTTATAGTTTTTTAGTCGGGTTTCGGACTTCTCATAGTCCCGATCCAACCGCTCGATTTCCAGAAAGCCTGTGACTTTTGCCATCGTTCTTATCTTTACTCAGCAGCCACGGCAGTGGCTTCCGCCTTCATGTCGGCCAGCGCCTTGGCGTAATCCATCGGCATGACCTTCACGAACTTGCCCAACATGTCGTCGCAATTGTCGAGGATTTCCTTGGCGCGCGGGCTGCCGGTGTGCAGCAAGTGGCGCTCCATCAGGATGCGGATGCGTTCAGCGTCGAAGCGCAGTAGGTCGCCCATGCCGGCATCGGAGACGTTGAGCGAACGCTGGCGGGGCAATTCGGGATCGTCCACGCCGCAGAAGGGCGCGATCCGCTCCAGCTTCACCATAGCCATGTTGCAACGCTTTTCGAAGTCGCCGTCCGGGTCATAGACGTAAGCCACGCCGCCCGACATGCCCGCCGCAAAGTTGCGGCCGGTCTTGCCCAGCACCAGCACCACGCCGCCGGTCATGTATTCGCAGCCATGGTCGCCGGTGCCTTCCACGACGCAGATGGCGCCGGAATTGCGCACGGCGAAACGCTCGCCCGCTACGCCCTGGAAATAGGCTTCGCCCGCGATGGCGCCGTAGAGCACGGTGTTGCCGACGATGATGTTCTCAGACGGGTCCCGCAGCACATTCTGCGGCGGCTTGACGACGATGCGGCCGCCCGACAGGCCCTTGCCGACATAATCGTTGCCGTCACCGATCAGCTCGACCGAGACGCCCCGCGACAGGAAGGCTCCGAAGGACTGGCCCGCCGTGCCGGTGAAGGTGACATGGATGGTGCCTTCCGGCAGACCAGCATGGCCGTGGCGGCGGGCGACTTCGCCCGACAGCATGGCGCCAACGGTGCGATCGACATTGCGGACGGAGCGCGACAGCCGCACCGGCTGGCCGTTCTCGATGCTGGGACGGGCGGCAGCAATCAGCTCGTGATCCAGTGCTGTTTCCAGTCCGTGATTTTGGAACTCGCAGTGCCGGATGGCGGCGCCATCCTTGGGCTTGGCGTTGTAGAGCAGGCGTGACAGGTCAATGCCCTTAGCCTTCCAGTGCGTGACAGCCTTATTCATATTCAGCCTGTCCACCCGGCCGGTCATTTCGGCCACGGTGCGGAAGCCCAGCGTCGCCATGATCTCGCGCAGTTCCTCGGCGACGAAGAAGAAGTAGTTGATCACATGCTCGGGCGCGCCGGTGAAACGCTTGCGCAGCACCGGGTCCTGCGTGGCGACGCCCACCGGGCAGGTGTTGAGATGGCACTTGCGCATCATGATGCAGCCCACCGCGATCAGCGGGGCGGTGGCGAAGCCGAACTCGTCCGCGCCCAGCAGCGCGGCGATGGCGACGTCGCGGCCAGTGCGCAAGCCGCCATCGGCCTGCACCGCGACGCGGCCGCGCAGGCCGTTCAGCACCAGGGTCTGCTGGGTTTCGGCCAGGCCGATTTCCCAGGGCGAACCAGCATGGGTGAGCGAGGTCAGCGGCGAAGCCCCGGTGCCGCCTTCGTAACCGGAGATGGTGATGTGGTCGGCGCGGCACTTGGTGACGCCCGCCGCGACGGTGCCGACGCCCACTTCCGACACCAGCTTGACCGAGATGCGAGCCTGGGCGTTGACACTCTTCAGGTCGCGGATCAGCTGCGCCAGGTCTTCGATGGAATAGATGTCGTGGTGCGGCGGCGGCGAGATCAGGCCCACTCCCGGCGTCGAATGGCGCACCTTGGCGATGTTCTTGTCGACCTTGTAACCGGGCAGCTGGCCGCCTTCACCGGGCTTGGCGCCCTGCGCCATCTTGATCTGGATGTCGTCGGCGTTGACCAGATATTCGGTGGTGACGCCAAAGCGGCCCGACGCGACCTGCTTGATCTTGGAACGCATGGTGTCGCCGTTCGCCATCGGCACGAAACGATCCGGCTCTTCGCCGCCCTCGCCGGTGTTGGAACGGCCACCGATGCGGTTCATGGCGATGGCCAGGGTGGTGTGAGCCTCGCGGCTGATGGAGCCGAAGCTCATCGCACCGGTGGCGAAACGCTTGACGATGTCGGACGCGGCTTCGACCTCGTCCAGCGGCACGCCTTCGCCGTCAGTGAAATGCATCAGGCCGCGAATGGTCAGCAGCCGCTCGGATTGTTCGTTGATAGTCTTGGCGAACAGATGGTACTCGGCCGGGTTCTTGCCGCGCACCGCATGCTGCAGGCGAGAGACCGAATCTGGCGTCCAGGCATGATCCTCGCCGCGCAGGCGGAAGGCATAATCACCGCCCACATCCAGCGCGTTCTGATAGATCGGGTTGGTGCCGTAGGCGTCGCGGTGACGATGGACGGCTTCCGCCGCGATTTCTTCCAGGCCCACGCCTTCGATGGTGGTGGCGGTGCCGGTGAAATACTTCTCGATGAAGGCCGAGGAGAGGCCCACCGCGTCGAAGATCTGCGCTCCGCAATAGGACTGGTAGGTGGAGATACCCATCTTGGACATCACTTTCAGGATGCCCTTGCCCACCGCCTTGATGTAGTTCTTCTGTACTTCATAGGGCTTGAGGGACAGACCCTGGCTCTGGCGGATTTGTTCCAGCGTCTCGAAGGCGAGATAGGGATTGATCGCTTCGGCGCCATAGCCGGCCAGCACGCAGAAATGATGTACTTCGCGGGCTTCGCCGGTTTCCACTACTAGTCCGGTCTGCATGCGCAGGCCTTGACGCACCAGGTGATGATGGATCGCCGCCGTCGCCAGCAGCGCCGGAATGGCTATGCGGTCGGGCGATGTGGCGCGGTCCGACAGGATGAGAATGTTGTTGTCGGCCAGCACCGCGTCGGTGGCGTTGAGGCAAATGCGCATCACCGCATTGCCAAGGCCCTCGGCACCCTCGGTGGCGGGCCAGGTGCAGTCGATGGTGGCGGTGCGGAAGGCGCCGTCCACCAGTTCGCTGATCGAGCGGATCTTCTCGACATCGGAATTGGTCAGCAGGGGCTGGGAGACTTCCAGCCGCTTGTGCGCACCCGCCTCGCCCAAACCCAGCAGGTTGGGGCGCGGACCGATCATCGAGACCAGGCTCATGACCAACTCTTCGCGGATCGGATCGATCGGCGGGTTGGTAACCTGGGCGAAGTTCTGCTTGAAGTAATTGTAGAGCAGCTTGGGCTTCTTGGAGAGCACGGCCAGCGGCGTGTCGGTGCCCATCGATCCGATAGGATCGTCGGCCAGCTTGGCCATAGGCTCCAGGAAAAATTGAAGGTCTTCCTGGGTGTAGCCAAAGGCTTGCTGGCGATCGAGCAGCAACGAGGGATCATTGGTGGCGGGACGGCGGTCGTCCGGCAGCTCGGGCAGTTCTTCCAGCTTGAACTGCGCCGCCTTCAGCCAGTCTTCATACGGCTCGGCGGCGGAGAACTTGGCCTTGATCTCCTCGTCTTGGATGATGCGGCCTTCCTCGAAATCGATCAGAAGCATTTTACCCGGCTGCAGGCGCCACTTCTTGACGATCTTCTCTTCCGCCACCGGGATCACGCCGGATTCAGACGCCAGGATTATGAGGTCGTCGTCGGTGACGATGTAGCGGGCGGGGCGCAGGCCGTTGCGGTCCAGCGTGGCGCCGATCTGGCGGCCGTCGGTGAAGGCGATGGCTGCCGGGCCGTCCCACGGCTCCATCAGCGCGGCATGATATTCATAGAAAGCCTTGCGCTTGGCATCCATCAGCTTGTTGCCGGCCCAGGCTTCCGGGATCAACATCATAACGGCGTGCGCCATCGGATAGCCGCCCGCCACCAGTAGCTCCAGCGCATTATCGAGACAGGCGGTGTCGGACTGGCCGTGCGGGATCAGCGGCCACATCTTGTCGAGATCGGGCCCGAGCAGGGCGGATTCCAGCGAACGGCGGCGCGCATTCATCCAGTTGACATTGCCGCGCACCGTGTTGATCTCGCCATTGTGGGCGATGAAGCGATAGGGATGCGCCAGCTTCCAGCTCGGGAAGGTGTTGGTGGAGAAGCGCTGATGCACCAGCGCCACCGCCGATACGCAGAGCGGGTCCTGCAGGTCGCGATAGAAGCGACCCACATCATGCGCCAGCAGCAGGCCCTTATAGACCACGGTGCGGCTAGACAGGCTGGGCATGTAGAGGTCTTTGATCGCCGGCTGCCTGTGCTTGGCCGCGAGTTTTTCCAGCGGATTTTGAGTCTGCTTGCGTATGACGAGCAGCTTGCGCTCGAAACCGTCCTGGTCGCGGGTGTGCGGACCCTTGGCGATGATCGCCTGGCGGATCAGCGGCATGCCGTCGAGTACTGTCTGACCCAGATTGGCCGGATCGGTAGGGACGTCGCGCCAACCCAGCAGCTTCTGGCCCTCAACGCGGATGAAATGCTCGAACTGCTTGACCACGATCTCGCGGGCCTTGGCCTCGCGCGGCAGGAAGCACATGGCGACGGCGTAATCGCCCGGCGGCGGCAGCAGCACGCCGGTCGCGTCCGCCCATTGGCGGAAGAGCGGATCGGGAATCTGGATCAGTATGCCGGCGCCGTCGCCCACCAGCGGATCGGCGCCCACGGCGCCACGATGGTCGAGATTGACCAGGAGCTGGAGCCCCTGGCCGACAATGGTATGAGACTTCGCACCCTTGATGTTGGCGACAAAGCCGACGCCACAGGCATCGTGCTCGTTACGAGGGTCGTACAGACCCTGTTTCGGCGGCAGGCTCATCTCAAAACCCCAAATGCCCTATCGCAGACAGAAGTACCCGTCCCGCCCCCGATCTGAGGGGAAGGCGCCGGGAATTTGCCCGCTTCTTATTGAATTTAACCTCTATGTCACCATGCCGCCATTTGCGGAGCAACATGACAGATGCGCACCGCCTGCGATCCTTTGGCAGCTGAGAATCGCCCGCAACTGCAAATTTCGTATTATATGTAAATATATTATATACTTAGTTCGTACAAGGCGTCCCATTGCAAGCATGGGCAAGCGAGGAACAAGCAGGGCAGCGGCGCTGCGTCCCACCCACGCGCCAAAGACCGCCAAAACCGGCGCGACGACATGGCCGC
>CANFDA010000034.1 GCA_947445215.1 Alphaproteobacteria bacterium
GATGATGACCTTCGTCGAAGACATAGCGCAGGCGGCGTTCTGCGGGCGCATCCGTGGTTTCGTCGGTCGCCAGCCAGTCCTGCGACGCTTGCGCGATCACCAGCGCATGGTTGGCGATGACGATGGGCGCGTTGCGCGCCTTGCGCACGGTGCGCTCGATGAAGCATTGGCGATAATGCGGACAGGCGGCGTAGATGCATTCGCCGCGCCGGTCGGTGACAGCGGATAGCGGCATCGATGCAGCGAGGAAGGCGGGAAAGCCCACGCCGGAGATATCGCCATCGGTGCCGGATGATGCCCAGCGCGCGATCAGCCCAAGCGCGATACTACGCGGGCCCGGCGCCAGCGCGGTGCGCTTCGCCGCTTCTTCGAAGTTGAGCAGGCAGAGATAGTTTTCGCGCCCCTTGCGCACCACTGCCTTCTCGGCGCGCTCGACGGGATCGGGATAAAGCCGCGCGATCTCCTGCACGATCTGGCGTTGCAAATTGCGGGTGTAGGTCGAGATCCACAGGCCGGGTCCATTCTTCTCCGCCCACAGGCTGGCGGGCGCGAGATAGCCCAGCGTCTTGCCGGTGCCGGTGCCCGCTTCCAGCAGCGCCACCTTGGGGGCGCCCGCCACATCGCGTGGACTGAAGGCGTATGTCGCCGCCTTACTGTATGCTTCCTGCCCGGGCCGCGTTTCGCTCACCAGCCGCGCCAGCCGCGTGGCGGCTTCCTCCGGCGAGACTGCTTGCGTTCCCGGCTGGCCCGGCGGCGCTTCGTCTTCCCACAGGGGCAGCCCGCGCCAGACTTCCAGGCCCGCGATGGGCGAGCCGTGCGGCACCTCTCCGACGATGGCCTGCAACAGCTTCGCCCAGCGCCAGCTCGCCCGTTCCAGCGTGCCGGCCAGCGCCGCCAGCGCTGTTTTGTCTTCGGCGGAGAGATTTTCCACTTCGCGCAGTAGGTGGCGTGCGATCTGCGGCAGCAGCGCTGCGCTATCTTCCGGTGTTTTGGGAAAGCCCAGCCCCAATATGCGCGCAATGCCGCTGGCCGACGGCACGAAAGCCTGGCCGGGCCGGACAAAGGCGAATAGTTCGATCACATCATAAGGCGCGGTCGGTCCCCGGGCGCCAAGCCGTCCCGCCGTGAAACCGGCATGCGCCACCAGCACCTCGCCGCTTTCCAGCAGGGCGCGGGCTTCGCGCAGCTCGGCGCGGCGCGCCGCGCCATCAAAAATGGCAGCGCCGGGAGGCGCGGGAACCAGCGCGGGGAGCGACTCAAGGGGAATGGAGGACATCAGCGGCGCATCTTAAGCGCCGTCGTGTCAGGTTCAAGCGACGTCGGGATACAGGTGAGTCAGCGCCTGTTTCGAACGCAGATGCTCGCCCAACACCATCTGGGCGGCGTTGCGCAGGCTGTGATGGTCTTCGCCGTCGCGCGACTTCTGGGCGAACAGGCGCGCCGCCTGAGTGACAGCGGTCAGGCCCAAGCCGCCCGCCGCGCCGACAATGTCCGGGGCCAGGCAAGCGGCCTCGTCCCACTTTTCCTCGGCACAGGCTTCCCCCAGCGCGGTGGTGAGCTGCTCGGCGGTGGCGATGTAGCATTGCAGGATGTCCACCAGCGCCTTGACGCCGACCGACTTTTCCAGGGTCGAGAAAGCCATGGCGTCGATGGCGGCGAAGCGTTCGGGCGTGTTGGCCAGGGCGACGCCGTCTTCATCCTGCACGACGGAAGACGCCAGCGCGCCATACAGCGCGTCCGGCTCCACTGGCCAGCGCAGCAGCGTGTCAATGGCGGCGGGGGCGCGCTCGCCGCCCAGCAGCACGGCGATCAGCGGCGCGGTGACGCCCGGCGACGCCGCCAGCGTGTCGGTGTCGTTGGCGCCGGCGATGATGGCGTCGAAGCGGCTCTTGCTCGCGCGTTCCACCGCATCGGCCAGCGAGGGGGCGACGACGATGGTATTGCCGAACGGCTCCAGCAGATTGGCGATGCCGGCGGTGATGCCTGGCACGGTGGCATGCAGCAGCAGCGTCAGGCCCGATGGCGGCGGCTGGCTGGATTCGCCCCCCGAGATGCCGTTGGGCGCGGACTGCGATGCGGTGCCGGAGACCGGCAGGGTGAAGAAGAATTGCACGCCTTCTCCCAGGGTGTCGAAGCCGATCTCGCCGCCCGCCTGGCTGACGATGCGCTTGGCCACCGCCAGGCCCAGGCCCGCGCCCTGTTGCGCGCGGGTGTAGGAATTGTCGCCCGGCATGAACGGGCTGAACAGCAGGTGCGCAACTTCCGGGGCCACGCCGGGGCGGTATCGGCAACGGTGAAGCGCACGAAGCGGCCACCCTTGTCATCGTGAACTGCGTCGAGGCGCACTTCGACCAGGCCGCGGTCGGTGAATTTAAGCGCATTTTCGACCAGCTTGAGCAGCACCTGGCGGACGCGGCTAGGATCGGCGGCGACGCGGGGCAGGCTGCCACATGCGGTGAGCGACAGGCGCAGATGCTTTTTCCAGGCGCGCGGCTGCAACAGCCGTACCACGGCGCGGGCGGTCTGCAGCGGATCGCAATCCTCGTCTTCCAGCTGCTCGGAATCGTCGCGGGTCAGCGCAATGACATTGTCCAGCAGGGTTTGCAGGCCACGGCCCGCTTCCAGCATGACTTTGACATGATCGGCCTGTTGCTTGGGCAGGTCGGCGCGCTCCAGCAACTGCGCCATACCCAGCAGGCCGTTCATCGGCGTGCGCAATTAGTGGCTGATATTGGCGATGAAGTACGATTTGGCGAGCTCGCTGGCTTTGGCGCTGTCGCGGGCGGCGATGGCCTTTGTCTTCTCGCGCTGCAACCGCACCACCAGATCGGAATTCTCGTTGCGCAAGCTGACGCTTTCATCCAGCAGGCGCGGCATCCAGTTGCAATAGCTGATCAGCACCGCGGCGAAGAGGATCACCAGGATGCCGGTCATGGCGGCATAGATGCCGCCTTGCAGCGCCAGCAGCAGCACCAGCGGCCCCAGCGAGAACAGCGTATGGGCGGCGAAGGCGGGGCGATGCGCCGAGCGGGCGATGAACTCCGTCGCGGTCATGCCCAGGAAGGCCAGCGCCAGATAGGCCTGGGCCGGGAAGGAACCCCAGACGAAC
The DNA here is from genome assembly GCA_947445215.1 of Alphaproteobacteria bacterium. Taxonomy (GTDB): domain Bacteria; phylum Pseudomonadota; class Alphaproteobacteria; order Micropepsales; family Micropepsaceae; genus Rhizomicrobium. The sequence goes on from CANFDA010000034.1 coordinate 3,110, forward strand.
CAGAACATCGCGCCCAGGCCCCAGGTGGCCCCCGCGATGGCGGAGACGAACGTATAGCTGCGAGCCCAGTAACCCGGATCGTCGGGATGCTCGCCCTGTGTATGGCGCTTGCGATAGGCGGTGGTGAGCTGTTCGGCGGCGATCACGACCGCAATCTGGATCAGCAGCGGCGTGAAGGGTGGGGCTCTGGGCGTGTTGCCTGCCAGCAGCGTGGCGGGCACACACAGCACCGCAAAGGGCAGGAACAGATAGTGCCTGCCGAGCGCATAGAGGATATCGATGCGCCCGGCGAATACCGCGCGCGATTCCTCCTAGTAGGCAGGGTCTTTCCTGGTCATTGACGCTGTCCCTCGCAAAATCCTAGCTTTCGCGGCCTTTCAAATGGCTTAAACTTCGGTTACCAAAGGATGAATTTCGCCGTGAAAACGTTGCGTGAGCAGGCATTTGAAGCCAAAGCCTGGCCTTTCGAGGAGGCGCGGCTGCTGGTGGCGCGCGTCGAGGCGCGCCGGGCCCGGGGCGAAACCGTCACCGGCGTGCTGTTCGAGACCGGCTATGGCCCCTCAGGGCTGCCGCATATCGGCACCTTTGGCGAGGTGGCGCGTACATCCTGGGTGCGCAAGGCGTTCGAGACCATCAGCGATGTGCCGACGCATCTGATCGCCTTCAGCGACGACATGGACGGGCTGCGCAAGGTGCCCGACAACCTCCCTAACCAGGCGATGATCGCCGCCAATCTGGGTAAGCCGCTCACCGTCATTCCCGATCCCTTCGGCACGCATGAGAGCTTCGGCGCGCACATGAATGCGCGTCTGCGTTCGTTCCTCGACAGCTTCGGCTTCCGCTACGAGTTCTGGTCGTCCACCGCCACCTACAAGTCGGGCCGCTTCGACGCGGCGCTGCTCAAGATCCTGGCCGAGTACGACAAGGTGATGGCGGTGATGCTTCCTACGTTGGGCGAGGAGCGGCAGGAGACCTATTCGCCGTTTCTTCCGGTGTCCCCCCGCTCCGGCAAGGTGCTGTTGGCCAAGGTGGTGGATCGCGACGTCGCGGCGGGCACCATCACCTACGTGGAAGAAGACGGCACCCACGAAACGGTCCCCGTCACCGGCGGCCATTGCAAGCTGCAATGGAAGCCCGACATGGGCATGCGCTGGGCGGCGCTGGGCGTCGATTACGAGATGTACGGCAAGGATCATCTCAGCCAGGCGCCGCTCTACAGCGCCATCTGCAAGATCGCGGGTGGCAACCCGCCCGACCAGTATATGTATGAGATGTTCCTGGACGATACCGGCCAGAAGATTTCCAAATCCAAGGGCAACGGCATCTCGATCGAAAATTGGCTGAAATACGGTTCGCCAGAATCGCTGGCGCTGTTCATGTTCCAGAAGCCGCGCACCGCTAAGCGGCTTTACTTCGATGTGATCCCCAAGGCGGTGGACGAGTATATCGGCCTGCTAGAGTCTTATCATTCCAACGAAACCAGCGAAGCGCAGCGGCTGGAAAATCCGGTCTGGCACATCCATGGCGGCGCGCCGCCGGACGAACGCTATCCAGTCAGCTTCGCGCTGCTGCTCAATCTGGTGTCGGCGTCTAACGCGCACACCCGCGACGTGCTGTGGGGCAATATTCGCGCCTATGCACCTGGCGCGTCGCCGCAAGCCAATCCGGGCTTGGACAAGCTGGCGGGCTATGCGCTCGCCTACTACGAAGACTTCGTGAAGCCCACCAAGCAGTACCGCCTGCCCAATGATCAGGAGCGCGCGGCGCTGGAAGATCTGGCGAACCGGCTGGATGCGATGGGCGACGAACGCGCCGGCGCCTTGGTGCAGAACACGGTCTATGAAGTGGGCAAGACGCATGGCTTCGAGCCGCTGCGCGCCTGGTTCGCGGCGCTCTACGAAGTGCTGTTCGGCCAGAGCGCCGGCCCTCGCTTTGGCTCCTTCGCCGCTTTGTTCGGCACGCGCGATACTGCCGCCATGATCCGCAAGGCGCTTGCCGGAGAGTTCGTCAAGCCATGAGAAGTGTGTTGCCGTTCGCTCTCATGGTTCGACAAGCTCACCATGAGGAAGAGCAAAACAAACCTCATCCCGAGCCTGTCGAAGGATGAGGTCTGTTAACGCCATGATGCGGTGGGTGTTCGCGCTGCTGCTGCTGACTCTGCCCGTCTCCGCCGCGCCCCCCGTCCCACTGGCGCTTTACGATCTCTATGCGCGCGGGCGCTACGAAGAGGCGATTCGCGCCGGCGAAACCTCGCGCAGCGCGGTGGGCTATGCCCTGGCGGCCCGCGCCGCACTGGGCGATGCGGCCCTGCGCGATGCGCTGTGTCTGGAGTGCCTCAAGCGCGCCGAAACGCTGGCGCGCCAGGCCGTTGCGCTCGATCCTAAGCTGTCCGACGGGCAGACCTGGCTGGCGGCGTCGCTGGGTTATCAGGCGCGCATCACGGGGCTGATCCGGGCGCGGCTGCAAAACCTGCCGGGCCAGGCCAAGGCGGCGCTGGATGCGGCGGTGGCGGCCGAGCCTGACAATGCTTACGCCAGCGCGGCACTGGGCGGCTGGAACATCGAAGTGGTCAAGACGGGCGGGCCTTTCCTGGCGCGGCGGCTCTATGGCGCGACATTGGAAGGCGGCTTCGCGCTGTTCGACCGCGCAGTGACACTCGCGCCCGGCAATGTCGCGATTCGCTATCAGGTGGCGCTGACGCTGGCGGGCTTCGATCCGGTGGCGCAGCGCGGGCGCATCACCGCCGAACTGGATGCCGCCTTGCGCGCCAGGCCCGCGACATCCTATGAGCGCGCTATGCAGGGCCGTGCGGCGCAGTTGAAGGCGGCGCTGTCCGGCGAACGTGTGCAATTCGACACGCTGGTGCGGAGCTTTCAGGGTTATCCGTAACTTCACTTCTCATGGCTCTGACTTCACCGGGCCATAAAGTCGCAAGCTCATGCCGAAAGGGAGCGCACTTCCCGCCGCGCTTTGGTCGGGACAATAAGTATGATTTCCTCGAAATCACGTTGAGACGTAGTTAGGAAAGCGTCTGCAAAATTGGTGTTTTCTCTGCTTTGGCGCGCCCCACTGCAACCATAAAGCCTGGGGCGTCGATCATCCCGTAAGGCCTAAGATATACTGCAATTATAGGAGGGCTATGATTGGTAGTGGCACCGAATGCTAAGTCAAACGCCCCCTGAAAAGCCGTCGGGGACTTCTGACCAGCCGCCAACATACCGGGCTAGGTCCGCACCATCCAAGATGCCGTCTAAGAGAAAGGGGTCGAAGGCATTTTCACCCTAGACACTGATGGCAACTCCATGTGCGATTTTCGCCAGGAACCGGCGCAAATCTACTTCATCAACATCACCAATTTTATATGCCAAAGGGCTGTTGTCGCCTGTTTCCTCTTGAACGCGCTTTATAAAGTTTTTTGCAGCATCCTAATCTACAAAATGCCAGGGCCTTTCGCATCTGGCCAGTCTTCCTCCAGTATTTTCGGAGGGGGTAATTGGAGAGAAACGAAATATTTAGGTGCATCAGTTTGTGGGACACTCAAGAAAATGAGATCGCCCACGAGCGAACCGTCTTTCGAGACTCGCTGAAACTCCAACCTCTGTGTTGGCTTACGATCCGCAGGGTTTCTGGTCGGCGCATCAATTTTCTCGCGAAAGCGACCTAGCACCTTTTTAAGAATGCGTGTTTCGAGGCCGTGAATCTTTTTTGACATACCTCACAGCAGGCACGCCGAAAGATAAAGGTATTACCTGTGAGGCCATAAGGGATCACATGCCCATCAGAAAGGCTCTTGGGAGCTAATGCTTCCGCTGGAGTGCCGCAATAAATGCAATGACTAATCGTCTTGAAAGAAATTACTTTTTTCTGCTAGATCAAATGTTGCAATTTCCATACACCTACTCCAGCGAACGCTTCGGGAAATTTCCGATTGATATTCCGCTGCGATTCTTGCGACCGTCCTGCCCACTGAATTTCGTGGATACTATGCTGAGTTGGCGGGGATTTGCGCGGCAATAGTTCAATCGCGTCAACGCGCGATGCGTGGATAGCGCGGAGACATTGCTATCCCCATCTGGCGCATCCGAAAAATCAGCCTTACTTTCTCATCGCCTGACCCGTGCGGGGACGTTCCGGACGTCTGCAACGTGGGCGAGGCCTGCGTTATGGCATGCACCGGAGGTGACGAATCCGTGCGGGCCATGGGGTCGTGTCTGGAATCCCCGGCTTGCGCAGCGCGTGACGGACGACACGACTACCGGACAGGAACCGTTCCTGGCATGCATGGCGCATTTTGAAACCGGACGCGGCCGAAAATTGCCGGGCGTGCTAATGCCGTAAGGCTTACGCGAGCCCTTCCATGGGCTGCCGCTCTGAAAAGGAGCGGCTGAAACATCTTGCCGCTTCACGGCGATGCCATGCCAACCCCGCGTTTTTTGTGGGTGCGCTTTGGCGCGCCTCAAACTCTCACTGTCATGGCCCACTTACGTGGGCCATCCAGGGCAACGGGCGCAAAGCATGGTGCTTGCGGCTCTGGATGGCCCGCGCGGAGGCGGGCCATGACACAGATTATTTGCGGCGAGGCCAGCTCATCATGTCCTCACCCTTCGACAGGCTCAGGGTGAGGTGAATACAAGAAATCCTCATGCTGAGCCTGTCGAAGCATGAGGCGTTCGCTACTGACTCGCCCAGATGATCCGATGAACGAAAGCAACCTCCGAAAGCGCAAAGCCGCGATCCTCGAAGGAGGGATTGAAGCTCTTCAGCTCGATGCGCTTCGCCGTCAGGCGGCCAAGCTGCTTGGCCATCACTTCGCCGCCATGGGTCTTCACCACCACGCGGTCGCCGCGCCGCAGATTGCCCGACGGCACCACGATGATGCTGTCGCCGTCGCGATAAACCGGCAGCATGGAATCGCCGGTGATCTCCAGCGCATAGCAATGTTCGTCGGCCAGCTCGGGGAAGGCGATCTCTTCCCAGCCCGTACCGGCGGGAAAGTCCGCATCGTCGAAAAAGCCGTGCGTGCCCGCCTGGGCCATGCCGATCAGCGGCACCATCCGGGTCGCGTGCTGCGGCGCCTCGGCCACCAGGGCGACGAAATCCTCCAGGCTGGCGCCGGTGGCGGTCAGCACCTTGGCGATGCTCTCGGTCGAGGGCCAGCGCAGCTTGCCGCCCGCGCCGCGCTTAGACTTGTTGAAAGTCGTGGGATCGAGGCCCGCCAGCTTGGCCAAACCCGAGGGCGACATGTTATGCCGTGCGGCAAGCGCATCGAGGGCGCGCCAGATTTGCAGGTGTGTCAGCATCGCTGCGTTAACTATTTTAAGAAAGAAGTCCTGATTTTCTTTTATTATTCCTATAGTCGGCTCATAGGGCAAGCCCCTACACCCGTATAGAGGGCAATAAAGGCGCTTGTATGCATCCTATGGTTGTGTAAGAAGGTGGAAATGCTGGATTTCGGAGCCTCCCTGCTGCGCCGCCTGCCGGCGGAAACCGCGCACGACCTGACCCTGGCCCTGATGGCGCGGCTGAAGCTGGCGCCGCGGCGGTTGGCCGACCCGCCTGTGTTGCGGGTGCAGGCGCTGGGACTCAGCTTCCCCAACCCGGTGGGGCTGGCAGCGGGCTTCGACAAGAACGCCGCCTTGCCCGACGCCATGGGCAAGCTGGGCTTCGGTTTCGTCGAATGCGGCACCGTCACCCCCCGCCCCCAGGCGGGCAACTCCAAGCCCCGCCTGTTCCGCCTCAGCGAAGATCGCGCCGTCATCAACCGCATGGGTTTCAACAATGGTGGCATGATGCTGGCGGCGGCGAACCTGAAGCGGCGCACGGGGCAGGGAATTGTCGGCATCAATATCGGCGCCAACAAGGACAGTGAAGATCGCATCGCCGATTACCGCACCGCTTTCGCCGAACTGGCGGCGCTGGCCGATTATGTGACGGTGAACATCTCTTCGCCCAACACGCCGGGCCTGCGCGGGCTGCAGAACAGGGACGAACTAACCCGCCTGATCGGCACGGTGCTGGAAACGCGCGGGGCTGCCGCCACGCCGGTGCTGGTGAAGATCGCGCCCGATCTGGACGAGGCGGCGCTGGACGAAATCGCCGCCGTGGCGCTGATGTCGGGCATCGATGGTCTGATCGTCTCCAACACCACCATCGCGCGGCCGCCACTCAAAAATGCCCATGCGGGAGAGACTGGCGGCCTGTCGGGCGCGCCGCTGCTGGTACCTTCGACGAAGATCTTGCGGGGCGTGCGCCAGCGCACCGGCAACAAGCTGACGCTGATCGGCGCGGGCGGCATCGCCAGCGGCGCTGACGCCTATGCCAAGATTCGCGCTGGGGCCTCGCTGGTGCAGCTTTATTCGGCGCTGGTATTCGAAGGGCCGGGCCTGGTGGCGCGGATCAAGAGCGAGCTGGCGGAATGCCTGACGCGCGATGGCTATGACAGCGTGAGCGAAGCCGTGGGGGCCGATGCCTAGCCGCGCGCCGCGAGATATTCTTTCCAGATCATCTCGTGTTCACGCCCCAGCTTCGCCAGGAAATCCCAGCTGTAAAGACCACTGTCATGGCCGTCATCAAAAACGATGCGCACGGCGTAATTTCCCACCGGCTCCAGCGCGATGATCTTGATATTCTCCTTGCCCCGCACAATCTGCTTAGGTCCGCCGCCATGACCGCGCACTTCTGCGGAGGGACTCTCCACTCGCAGATACTCCGCCCCCAGTGCGAAGCACTCGTCATTGTCGAAGGCGATGCTGAGAATATCGCGCGCCGGATTGAGGCGCAGCTCCGTCGGCCAGGTCATTTTTTATGACCTATCGCTTCGCTACTTGAGGTCATGTTCGCTCGGCGTCGGTGAGGGTTCGCGCCTGGTTCGCCAGCATCACGGGGATACCATCGCGAATGGGAAAGGCCAGCCCTGCCGCCTTCGACACCAGTTCATGGCGTTCGCGGTCATAGGTCAGCGGTGTCCGCGTCAGCGGGCAGACCAGGATTTCCAGCAGCTTTGGATCGGTTGCCATATCTAGTTTAATGTCTGCGGGCCGCCGAATTCGCTCCGCGCCATTTCCAGGATCGCCACCAGGGTGGAAACACGCTCGTCGAAGCTGGGTGCTTCCAGCAGCGCCTGCTTTTCCGCCGGTTCGAAGGGGCACATCATCGCCAGCGCGTTGACCAGGGCTTCCGGTGGGGCGCTGATCACGCTCTTCCAGTCCGCCTTCATGTCGCGGGTGTTGAGATAGCTTTTCAGCGCCGCCATCAGGCGGTCGCGGGGAAAGTCCCCTTCTTCGCTGCTTTCCGCCAAGTCGCTCGCGAAGGCGGAGAAATCGCAGTTGCCGATGCGATAGGGCGTGTCGCCCGACGTTTCGCCGGTCAGGCGGAAGCGGCACAGGCCCGAAAGGGTGATGAGATAGCGGTTGTCGTCGGTTTCGCGGAAGGAGACAATACGGCCCGCGGCGCCGACGGCGGACAGCGATGGCTTCAGCACACGGTCCGGATCTTCTGACGGTTGAATGATGCCGATCAGGCGGTCGCCCTTCAGCGCGTCATCCACCATATTGAGATAGCGCGGCTCGAAGATATTGAGCGGCAGCGCGCCGCGCGGCAGCAGCACCACGCCAGGCAGCGGGAAGAGCGGCAGATTCGCGGGCAGGTCGGTGAAGCTGTGGAACGGCTGTGGCATGCGGGAAGCCTATCACTTCTTGGCCGGGCCGGGAGTGCTCATGTTCGTCTGGACCTTCCAGCCGCCGCGGTGGTCCTTGGTCCACACGGTGAGGTAGTGGCCGCTGGCAACCGCCGCGCCGCGCGCGACCGCTTCCCAGCGCCCGTCGGTCCAGCCCATCGCGCCGTCGCCCGACACGCCCGCACCTTGCGGCTCCCAGCGCATGCGCTGGTCCTGGCCGCGCGACAGGGCGCGAAAGGCCTGGGCCCGGCCATAGACTTGGTGCGACGCCGCCTTCTCCGAACAGGCGGGCATTGTCGCCGCCATCGCCAGGAAGGCATAGGCGCGGCCGCGTGTGCTTGCGAGGCGGGAGAAATTGCGGTCGGCGGCCAACAGTTGCTGCTACAGCGTTTGCGGAACGATGACGCGTACCGGCTGGGCGGCGGCTCCCCCCCCCAGCACCAGCACAAGCAGCGCCGCCGCCAGCTTCATGAGAATAGAAGGGAGGACAGCTTGCGCCGCGCCTCGATGATGCGCGGATCGGTGGGGCCCATCGCTTCGAACAGGGTGACGAGCTGCTTGCGGCCCGCATCCTCGTTCCATTTGCGAGCCCGCTTCACCAGCTCCAGCAGCTCGGCGATGGCGCGGTCGCGGTCGCCCGCGGCGTCCACTGCCAGCGCCAGGTCATAGCGCGCCTGGTGATCGTTGGGATCGGCGGCCAGCTTGGCCCCCAGTTCGGCATGCGCGCCAGCCACGGGTGCGGCCGCAGCGCTTTCGCGCAGCGTCAGCTCGGCTTCCACCGCGCGGATGGCTTCGTCGTTGGCGCCATCGGGGCGCACCAATTGCAATGTCGAGCGGGCGCGGTCGGCATCGCCGCCCAGCAGGAAGCAGCGCGCCAGTCCGGCCACCGCCGCTGGATGGCCCGGCTCGTCCTGCAGCACATGACCAAAGGCATGCGCTGCGGTCGCCAAATCGCCCGCCGCCACGGCTTCTTCCGCCACCGCGAGAACTTCGGCGGTGTGTTCGGGGCCGCCATGACCATGGCCGTGACCGTCGCCCGTCAGTCCGGCGACAAACTGCTTCACCTGGCTTTCAGGCAGCGCGCCCTGGAAGCCGTCCACCGGCTGGCCGTTCTTGAAGGCATAGACGGTGGGAATGGACTGGATGCTCAGCTGTTGCGCGATCTCGGGATTCTGGTCGATATCGACCTTCACCAGTTTCACCGCGCCCTGGGCTTCGTTGACCGCCTTTTCCAGCGCCGGACCCAGCTGCTTGCAGGGGCCGCACCAGGGGGCCCAGAAATCCACGATCACCGGCACTTCACGGCTGGCCTCTAGAACGTCGGCGGCGAAGGTCTGGAGCCCCGAATCCTTGATCCAGGGACTGGCTGGGCTGGCGGCGGCCGCGTTCTGAGCGGGCTGGGAGGTGACGGGACGTCCGCCGGAGTCAATCAGAGCCATATGTGCGATTTTCCTGCGATTTCGGCCCAAAGATGGGCGTTCAGGGCAGGAAAGAAAAGCCCCCGGAACTTCCCTCGATTGTCATCTTTTCATCACAGGGAGCGGCAAAGTGGGGTCACCATGTTGCGGCGCAGCAATTCTCGTTGACACCAAATCTTCGCATCGCAACATTCAGCCCATAACAAAGGCGTGCCCAGAAGCGCGCCACAGGGGCCTGGGGATTTTTGATCGAGGACGGCATTTCCGCCGGCTCGAAAATTCGCATGGGGTACCCACGATGACTTCGAAGACTTTCCGCAAGAGCGCCGCCGTCCTGATGGGTTGCGCCTCCCTCATTGCGCTGGCGTAGAGCGCCATGGCGCAGGAGCTGGAGACCATCATGGTGACGGTCGATCGCCGCTCCGAGAACCAGCAGGACGTCCCGGTTTAGACATCGACGCTGGCGGGCGAGCGCCTGAGCATGATCTTCCAGTCGGGCCAGGACGTGAAGGCGATCTCCAACCATGTTCCCAGCCTCTACGCGGAATCCTCCAACGGCCGCGTCGCGCCGCGCTTCTATATCCACGGCCTGGGCAATCCCGACTTCGACCTTGCCGCCAGCCAGCCGGTCTCGATCATCATGGACGACGCGGTGATGGAAAATGTCGTGCTCAAGAGCCAGTCGCTCTCCGACCTGGCCAATGTCGAAATCGCCCGTGGTCCGCAGGGCACGCTGTACGGCCGCAACGCCACCGCCGGCATCATCTCCTTCACCACCGCCAAACCGACCCAGGAGCAGACCTATTACCTGAACGGCTCCTACGGCGCGCTGGAGACCGCCAATGTCGAAGGCGCCTATGGCGTCGGTCTCACTGACACGCTGTCGATGCGCATTTCTGGCCTTCGGCAGTACCGCTCCGACTAAATCAACAACAGCTTTACCGGCCAGAAGGCCGCCCTGGGCGGCCATGAGAAACGCGCGGGCAGCCTTCAGCTACTGTGGGAACCGACCGAGAATTTCTCCACCCTGTTCAATGTTCACGGCCGCTCGCTTTGGGGCACCGCGGCGATCTTCCGCGCCAACATCTTCTCGCCCGGCAGCAACAAGCTCAACGCCAACTGAGTCTATAACAACGTCCAGTTCGATCGCGGCGCCAACAACCCTGCGGCCTATAACGGCATCGGCGGCGGCCTGACCCTGACCTGGAATCCGCTGGCGGATGTGAAGGTGACCTCGATCACCGGCTATGAAACCACCCATGGCTATAGCCGCGGTGACATCGATGGCGGCTTCGCCGCCGTCTTCCTGCCAGTGATGAGCCCAGGCTTCATTCCCTTCCCGTCGGACACCAAGGACGGCCTGAATTACCTGCACCAGTTCACGCGGGAAATTCAGGTCGCCAGCGATGACGCCGAGAATCCGCTCACCTGGCAGTTTGGCGCCTATTACTTCAGCCACGATTTCTAGAACTCGACCGACCCGGGCTTCGTGCCACCCACCGCCGTGCGCCAGGGCAACACTTCCGTCGCGTTGTTCGGCCAGGCCAGCTAAATGCTGGACGCCTGGACCTTCACCGGCAACGTGCGTTGGACGGCGGACGTCAAGAGCCTGACCGCCAACGGTCCGCTCACCGCGCCAATCACCGTGCCGGTCAAGCTGCGCGGCAACTTCGTGAGCTGGGACGCCAGCATCGCCTATGCGCTGACGGACGACACCAACCTCTATGCCTGCGCCGCCACCGGCTTCCGCGCGCCCTCGATCCAGGGCCGCAACCTGGCCTTTGGCAGCGGCTTCTCCACCGCACGGTCGGATAACGTGATGTCCTACGAGGCGGGCATCAAGAGCTACGTGACGGACACACTCCGCGTCAACCTCGGCGGCTTCTAGTACTACGTCCACAACATGCAGTTCTCTGCCGTCAGGGGCGCCGCGGTGGGCAACTCCATCATCCTGCTGAACGCGTGCGGTGGCGAAGCCTATGGCCTGGAAGCGCATATCACCTGGCTGCCGATGAGCAACCTCACCATCAACCTGGGCGGCAGCTGGACCCACATCGCGATCCGCGATGCGGGCCTTCAGTCTGGCATCTACGCCCAGTGCAACGTCACTGATCCGGTGGTGGGTGGCTTCGCGCAGATCAACAACAACCCGTTCCCGCAGGCGCCGGACTATCTGATCTCGCTCTCGGCCAATTACAGCTACCCGCTGGCCGGCGGCGACACGCTGTTCTTCAACACCAGCTGGTGGGTGCAGGGCTACACCAACTTCTTCCTGTATGAGTCGCGCGAGTTCTTCTCGAACGGCAACTATCAGGGCGACATGAAGGTTGGTTATTCCTGGCCCAGCGGTAATTAAAAATTCTATGCCTATGCCCAGAACATCACCGACCGGCAGAATGTCCATGGTGGCATCGACTTCAACAACCTGACCAGCTTTGTGGGCGATCCCCGCGTGTTCGGCCTGGGCCTGACCATCCGCTACTAAGCGGGATACCGAAACGAAAAAGCCCCGCGCGTGAGCGCGGGGCTTTTGCTTTTCTTCTTGAGGGCGCTCCGGCTCGCGCCTACGCGCTCTGGCGGGAGATACGCCGCTGCCAGACCCAGAGCAGGGGCGTGACGCCCAGTTCCATCGCCAGCGGCAGCCGCACCGATGGCGACCAGACGCCCAGCCGGAAGGCCATCAGCAGTCGCGCAATGCCACCCAGCACGACAATGGCGGCCAGCAGCGTGAAGAGGCGGTTCTGCTGCTCGATCGACGGGACCAGCGCCCAGAACACCAGCCCGATCCCCAGCAGCACTCCGCTGAGATAGGCGGCATGGGTGGTGGAGGACGGCGTGGTGCCCAGATCCAGCAGCGCCGGATCGAAGATGCCCAGCGTGCCCGCCGTCACCGGCACCAGCCCGGCGAGGGCGACAGCAAACTGAAGGGCGGCCTTTTCGTTCAAGGAACCAGCTTTGCGATCCAGTTCGGCAGCGCGAACGCGGCCGCATGGATCTCGGGATTGTAATAGTCGCACTTGAGCTTGCTGCGCTTGTACGCCGCCTTGGCCTTCTTCAGCCCTTCCGGGGTGCCCAGCGCCTTGCCGCCCTTGCTGGCCCAGCTCAGGGCCATGAAGCCGCCGATATAGGTCGGCACCACCGTGAGGTAGAGGCCGCATTTGGGGAAGAAGCGCTTCAGTTCATGCAGCGCCTCGGTGATTTCCCAGGGCTGGTAGAAAGGCACGCCGGTCTGGAAGGTGGCATAGCCACCCTTCTTCAGTGCGCCGTTGATGCGGTCATAGAAGGTCTCGCCAAACAGCGCCTTGCCTGGGCCGACGGGGTCGGGACGGTCCGCGATGATCAGGTCGAAGCGGTTCTTGGAGGATTTGCGGCCCAGATATTCGAAGGCGTTCGCCGCCTCGATCACCATGCGCTTGTCCTTGAAGGCCTTGGCGTTGATTTCGCCGAAATGCTTGCGGCAGGCCTCGATCACCTGGCAGTCGATATCGACTAGCACGACCTCCTTCACATTTTTGTGCTTGAGGGCTTCGTCGGCGATGGAAAGGTCGCCGCCGCCCACGATCATCACAGAGCGGACCTTGCCATGCTCCAGCATGGGCAGGTGGGTGAGCATGTCGGCATAGGCGCTCTCGTCGCGGCTGGTGACCTGAACGATGTCGTCCAGCGTCATCACCCGGCCATTGGCCACCGTGTCGAAGATGCGGATGTGCTGGAATTGGCTCTGCTCGTCCGCCAGCACCTTGGTGATCTCCATCGACTGGGCGTAACCCTGGTGCAGGCGTTCCACTTGGCTGTCGTCGGCGGCTTTGTGGGCGGCTTTTTTCTTCGGCTGGGGCTGGGAGCGGGCCATTACGGTTCCTTAGCGATTGTGACAGCGGTGGAAGCTGCCGGTTGCTGGCGCCGCCTCTTACGGCCAGCGCGCGCGCCTGTCTACCGCGAGTCGAGCTTCGGAGATGCGTTTGGTGCCGGTTTGGCAGGCCTTTCCGCGCTGCGCGTGCCGCCACCACGCTGCTTGTCCACAGGCTCCGGAGAGACGC
>CANFDA010000035.1 GCA_947445215.1 Alphaproteobacteria bacterium
CAACCATTCATAGCCCAGCAACAGCACCGCCTGTCCCAGGTTGAGTGAGGAGGCTTTTATCTCAGTGTCCTTCACCTGCGGCAGCGGTGCGGTCGGGATGGTGATCAGGGCGTCGCTCAGCGAAATCTCGTCATTGTCCAGCCCGGCGCGCTCGCCCCCGAACAGGATGGCGGTTTTGGCGCCGTCGCCTGCCGCCTGGCGCAGCCGCGCCGCCGCGGCCTGCGGCGTGAGGATGTCGCGCAGCACGTCGCGGCCCCGCGCCGTGGTCGCCAGCACGATCTGGAAGCGGCCCAGCGCGCTGGCGGCGTCGGGATGTATCTGGGCCCGCTCCAGAATATCGCCCGCGCCGCTGGCCAGGATCTGGGCCCGGTCGTTGGGCCATTCGAATTTGGGCGCGATCAGGTGCAGTTCCGACAGGCCGAAATTCTTCATCGCCCGCGCCGTGGCGCCGACATTTTCCCCCATCTGGGGATGTGACAGGACGATGGCGGGGGGAACGAGTGGGGCGGTCATGGGTCGCTTTGACGAACGTTTCCGGGCGGGGTAACTGGGGCTCGCTATATCCCTTTTGCCGCCAAAATAAGAGGATTTCTGCAATGGACAAGATCAAGGTCGCCAACCCGGTCGTCGAGCTGGACGGTGACGAGATGACCCGCATCATCTGGGACCTCATCAAGAAGAAGCTGATCCTGCCCTATCTCGACATCGACCTGCATTATTACGATCTGTCGGTCGAGAACCGCGACGCCACCGATGACCAGGTCACTGTGGACAGCGCCCATGCGATCCTGAAGCACGGCGTCGGCGTGAAGTGCGCCACCATCACCCCGGACGAAGCCCGCGTCGAGGAATTCAAGCTCAAGAAGATGTGGAAGTCGCCCAACGGCACCATCCGCAACATCCTGGGTGGCGTGATCTTCCGCGAGCCCATCATCTGCCAGAACGTGCCGCGCCTAGTGTCCGGCTGGACCCAGCCCATCGTGGTCGGCCGCCATGCCTTTGGCGACCAGTACCGCGCCACCGATTTCAAGTTCCCGGGCAAGGGCACGCTGACCATCAAGTTCGTCGGCGAAGACGGCCAGACAATCGAGCATGAAGTCTTCAAGTCGCCGGGCGCCGGCGTCGCCATGGCGATGTACAATCTGGATGACTCGATCCGCGACTTCGCCCGCGCCTCGCTGAATTACGGCGTCATGCGCAAATGGCCGGTCTATCTGTCGACCAAGAACACCATCCTCAAGGCCTATGACGGCCGCTTCAAGGATCTGTTCCAGGAGGTCTTCGACAAGGAATTCGCTACCAAGTTCAAGGAACTGGGCATCGTCTATGAACACCGCCTGATCGACGACATGGTGGCCTCGGCGCTGAAGTGGAGCGGCGGCTATATCTGGGCCTGCAAGAATTATGATGGCGACGTGCAATCCGACACGGTGGCGCAGGGCTTTGGCTCGCTGGGCTTGATGACCTCGGTGCTGCTGACGCCCGATGGCAAGACGGTGGAAGCCGAAGCCGCGCACGGCACGGTGACGCGCCACTATCGCGAGCATCAGAAGGGTAAAGCGACCTCGACCAACTCCATCGCTTCGATCTTTGCCTGGACCCGTGGCTTGGCCCATCGCGCCAAGCTGGACAGCAACGACAAGCTGGCCAGCTTCGCGCAGAAGCTGGAAGACGTCACCATCGCCACCGTTGAGGCCGGCGACATGACCAAGGATCTGGCGCTGCTGGTGGGCCCGGAGCAGAAGTGGCTCACTACCGAAGGCTTCCTCGACAAGGTTGACGAAAATATTCAGAAGGAGATGGTGTAGTCGCTTCTATTTACGGAAAACGAAAATGCCGGGCGAAAGCTCGGCCTTTTTCTTTTTCCCTATCCCCATCCCTGCGAAATTATTTTCGCCTGCCAGGCCCGCACCTTGGCATTGAATCCGTGCGCGCCCTTATCCCCTTGCCTTCGCGGCTCCTGTGTCGCGCCGTATGATGCGCGCCTGTGATCAACGGTGCGCACCCGGGAGAGGGGGGTGCCAATTTGGGTGTTTCGAATGGAGGCGAAAGTCAGGCCGGTTCTGAGCGTTAAGCGGAAGCGGGGTGGACAACCCGACAATCGCAACCGCTGGAAGCACGGCCTTTACAGCACCAGGCTGAAGCGCCCGGCTGTCGAAGCGCTGCTGCTGGCTTGCGAGGCGGTCATCCGGCTGGCGAAAGTAGAAGTAGCGCGGCGCAACCCCCGCAAGGTTCGTTACGTCGTTACCTATGGGAATGCCGCTGGGAATGAAGCCGCCGCCGTCCGGCCGTCGCGCAGAAGCCGCGTCTTACTCCGCCGCGCTGCGCGAGGCGCCTTTTTACACGTACATCGCTTCTTCGGCGCGGGCCATGGCGATGCCGGCATCGTCGCCCGCCTTCGGCTCGAACGCGCCATAGGCGAAGGAGACGGTGATCTCGTTCCCGTTCCACTGCACCGGCCGGTGGCGCAGTGCTTCGGCCAGCACATCGGCCTTCTTCAGCGCCTGGTCCTGACCGGCATGGGAAAGCAGCACGCCGAACTCGTCGCCGCCCAGCCGCCCGACACTGTCGCTGTCGCGCACATGCGCCTGCAGCACTTCGGAGAAATGCTTCAGCACCGCGTCGCCGGCGGCATGGCCAAACGTGTCGTTGACCTGCTTCATGTGGTTGAGGTCGAAATAGATCAGGGAGGCCGGCGTGTTGTAGTGGCCGGTGAAGGCGATGTAGCGCGTCAGCTCGCGCACGAAAGCGCGGTGGTTGAGCAGCGGCAGCAGCCCGTCCTGGTCGGCGGTCTTCTCGACTTCGTCTAGCCGCTTGCGGGTGTCGGACAATTCGCGGCGCAGACTGTCCACTGCCGTCATCAGGCCCATGATGGCGTGGCGCACGCGCGGGGTGAATTCGCTGTCGGGAATGCCCAGCACGCTGGCAGTCGCTACATCTTCCACCGCAGCGGCGGGCGGTGCGGCTTGCACGTCGCGGGCATAGGCGGCCGCGGCCTGTCGGGCGGCACGCGGCGCTGGTGTGCGTTCGATCTTCATGGCGGGCTCCAAACCCTAAGAAACCTGCATTAAGATTGCGTTTATGATCCCCAACGAATGTTGAACGAGGGGCAAATCCCGGCTTTCCAAGGGAAATTTGCTCCCTATACTCCGCGCCTTTCCGGTTCCGCCCCCCAGACAGGCGATTCGCATGGCTTCGAAACTCTCCGTTGGCATCATCATGGGCAGCCAGTCCGACTGGCCGACCATGAAGCCCGCCGCCGACATTCTTGAGGCGCTGGGCGTGGCCTATGAAAGCCGCATCGTCTCGGCCCATCGCACCCCCGGCCGCATGGTGGACTATGCGCAGGACGCCGAGGCGCGGGGTATCAAGGTCATCATCGCGGGCGCCGGCGGCGCGGCCCACCTGCCGGGCATGGTCGCCAGCATGACGACGCTGCCGGTGCTGGGCGTGCCGGTCCAGAGCCGCACGCTCAAGGGCCTCGACAGCCTGCTCTCCATCGCCCAGATGCCGGGGGGTGTACCCGTCGCGACCTTTGCGATTGGCGAAGCGGGCGCCAAGAACGCAGCGCTGCATGCCGCCGCCATTCTCGGTCTCAGCGATGCGGCGCTGAAGAAGAAGCTGAACGCCTGGCGCGCCAAGCAGACCCGCTCGGTTGCCAAGACTCCGAAATGAAAACACTGGATAAGCCGGTGCCGCCCGGCGGCACCATCGGCATCATCGGCGGCGGCCAGTTGGGCCGCATGCTGGCCCAGGCGGCCAATGCGCTTGGGCTTCAGGCGCTGATCTACAATGACCAGCATGGCGCGCCCGCTTTCCAGGTGACGCCGCTGCAACTGGCCGCGCCCTATGACGATCGCGCCACGCTGGCGGGGCTGGCCAATGTCTGCGACGTGGTGACGTTCGAGTTCGAGAATCTGCCTGCCGACGCCATCGCCTTTCTGGCCGAGCATGTGCCGGTGCGGCCTGGGCCTGCGGCGCTGGCGACGACGCAGGATCGTCTCACCGAGAAAAGCTTTGTCGCCGCGCTGGGCCTGAAGACCGCGCCGTTCTTCGAGGTCTCGTCGCCGGAACAGGCGCATGCAGCGTTTGCGCAACTGGGCGGTGAAGGCATTTTGAAGACCCGCCGCGACGGCTATGACGGCAAGGGCCAGGTCCGCGTCATCAGCGCCGAGGACGCGGCGCTGGGCTTCAAGGCGCTGGGCGGCAAGCCCTGCATTCTCGAAGGCTTTGTCGCATTCTCTTTCGAAGCCTCGGTGGTGGCGGCGCGCGGCGCTGACGGCAGTTTCGCCGCCTATGATCCGCCGGAGAATGTGCATGAACATCACATTCTGCGCCGGTCCACCGTGCCGGGCCGCCTGACGCCCGCGCAGGTGATGGAGGCAAAGGCCATCGCCAAGACCATCGCCGACGCGCTGGATTATGTTGGCGTGCTGGCGGTGGAACTGTTCGTGGGCAAGGACGGCTCGCTCACCGTCAACGAGATTGCGCCGCGCGTCCACAATACCGGCCACTGGACCATCGAGGCCTGCGCCTGCTCGCAATTCGAAAACCATATCCGCGCAGTGGTGGGCTGGCCGCTGGGCTCCACCGAACGCCATGCCGATGCGGTGATGGAAAATGTCATCGGCGAAGAAGCGCATGCCTGGGAAAGCCTGGCCCGCTCCGGCGCGCTGCATCTCTATGGCAAGAAAGACGCCAAGCCCGGCCGCAAGATGGGCCATGTCACCCGCCTGAGCCCTCGGAGGTCATTATGAAAGCCGCGTTCTTCGCCATTGCCCTGCTGGTTTCCACTCCGTCGCTGGCCCAGGCGCCCGCCACCCACGCCTACACGGTGGCGACCACCACCATCGCCGACCTGCTGGACAAGCCCGCCCTGAAGGCCATTTTCGCCAAGCATTTGCCGGGTCTCGCCAACAACGAGCGGATCAATGAAGGCCGTGCCTTGACCCTGGCGGATTTGGTGCAGTATGTCCCCGAACAGGTGACGCCGGAAAAGCTGGCGGCCATCGACGCCGAATTGAAAGTGCTGCCGCCGCAATGACCGCCCTGGTCAAGCGTGCCACGACCACCACCAAGACCCCCAAGAAAATTGGCGGGGCTGGGACTGTCGCGCGCGCTTAGGAATAACGCCGAAGACGAACCCAAGCCCCGCCAAACCGGACGGGGCTTTTTTGTTTCTGGAGCCCCGCGGCGCGCGTGAGCAGCGCCGCAAAGAGGAGAACGAACGTGAAGAACAAGGTTGTAGCGATTGTGGGCGCCACTGGCGCTGTGGGCCGCGAGTTCGTCGGCTGCATCGAGCAGCGCGGTGTGCCGATCAAGGCCCTCAAGCTGCTGGCTTCGGCGCGTTCCGCCGGTCAGAAGCAAAGCTTCCGCGGCGAGGAGCTGACCATCGAGGAGTTGACGGAAGACAGCTTCCACGGTGTCGACATCGCGCTGTTCTCGGCGGGCGGCTCGATCTCCAAGACGTTCGGCCCCATCGCCGTCAAGGCGGGCTGCGTCGTGGTGGACAATTCGTCGGCCTTCCGCATGGACGAAGGCGTACCGCTGGTGGTGCCGGAGATCAACGCCCGCCGCATCGCCGATCACCAGGGCATCATCGCCAATCCCAACTGCTCGGCCATCACGGCGCTGGTGCCGCTCTGGCCCATCCATCAGAAGAACCGCATCAAGCGGGTGATCATTTCCACCTACCAGGCCGCTTCGGGCGCCGGCGCGGCGGCGATGCAGGAGCTGGAGGACGGCACCCGCGCCTTCCTTGACGGCAAGCCGTTCACGCCCAAGGTGATGCCGCACCCTTACGCCTTCAACATCTTCAGCCACAATACGGCCATCGATCCCATCACCGGCTACAACGACGAAGAGACCAAGGTGATCAAGGAAACCAAGAAGATCTTCGAGGATGACCAGATTCGCATCGGCGTCACCTGCATCCGCGTGCCGGTGCTGCGCGCCCATTGCGAGTCGATCACTTTCGAGTGCGAGAACCCGATCAACGAGGATGAGGTGCGCGCCATCCTGTCGAAGGCGCCGGGCGTGACGATCGTGGACGACCGCGAGAAGAATTATTTCCCCATGCCGATCGATGCCAGCGGCCAGGGCAACATCCTGGTCGGCCGCATCCGCAAGGATGTCAGCGATCCGACGGGCCATTCCATCGCGATGTTCGTGTCGGGTGATCAGCTCTTGAAGGGTGCCGCCCTGAACGCGGTGCAGATCGCCGAGCTGCTTTGACTCATTCTGTTTTTGGGGCCGTCATTTTCGACTGCGACGGCGTGCTGGTTGACAGCGAAGTGCTGTTCCATGCCATAGAGCTCGACGTGCTGACCGAGTTCGGGCTTGTCTATGAGAGTCGCCCCTTCAAGGCGCGTTACATGGGCATGAGCGACAATGCCTTCTTTGCCGCGCTGGATGTGGAGGCGCAGGAAAAGCTGGGCCGCTCCATCATCGAAGATTTCCGCCCCCGTCTGAAGGCGCGTGTGCTGGAACGGTTCGAGACCGAGCTACAAGCTGTGCCAGGCGCGCTGGATGCCGTCAGTGCGGTGCGGCTGCCCAGGGCGGTGGCCAGTTCCAGCAGCGTTAAGGCGCTGGATCACAAGCTGAAGCGCTTCGGCCTATGGGACTCGTTCGCGCCGCATGTCTATTCCGCCGAGCATGTCACTCATTCCAAGCCCGCGCCCGATCTCTTCCTTCTTGTGGCAGAAAAGTTGGGTGTGCCGCCTTCTGGCTGCCTGGTGATCGAAGACAGCGTCAATGGCGTGAAGGCGGGCCTTGCCGCTGGTATGACGGTATGGGGTTTTTCCGGCGGCGCGCACATGGACGAACACATGGATGCCTTGCTGCTCGAAGCAGGCGCGCACCGCCATGTCAAAGACTGGGCTGAAGCGCAGGCGCTGTTCGAGCGCTTCTGACTAACCCTTCGGCTTCATCCAGGTGGCGAAGACGGGAAAATTCGCCAGGGCGTCCTTCGCCTTGGCCTTGAACTTCTCGAGCTGCATCACATTATCGATCCGCGCCGCGAGGAATTCGTTGGTCGCGGCCTCATCCGCCGACGCATCGGCGAACCAGCGCACCAGGGTCGAGCCATAGACGCCCGCCAGGATGCCGCGCTTGGTGTAGAAATTGAAATCGGTGGAGACATCGCCGGCAGCCCGCCACATCGCATCGATGCTGCGGTACATCAGCTTCACCGCCAGCCCGGCATGCATCGGCAGCGACAACAGGGCGGCGGCGCGGCGCGCCGCTTCCTTGTGCCGCTTCAGGATGGCCAGCCGCGCCTTCACCGCTTCGCTGATGCGGGCGCGGATTTTCATCGCCGGCAAATCCATCGCCGCCAGGCGGGTTTCCATCTCCGCATCCACGGCATGTGAATAGGCCGTCACCAGCGACAGCGGCCCGTCGGGGAACAGGCGGGCCACGTCCACCTTGGAAAGGCCCGCAACCTTGCCCGCATCTTCCAGCACCCGGTCGGTGAAACCGTCAAAGGCGGCATGGAGCAGGGCGGCTTCCACCGCCGCTGCCGTCATCGCCGCATCGTCCCGGGTTTCGGTTTTGCTTTCTTCCATTTTGGGCTTGGCTTTTTTCGTTGCGGGTTTCTTCTTCGGTTCGTCGCTCATGCCGGCTCCAGGAAGTGGCAGATCTCGCTTTCGAACACCAGCCGGGACAGATCTTTCATCCGCGCCGGATAGAGCCGCCCCTCCAGATGGTCGCATTCATGCTGCACCACCCGGGCATGGAAGCCGCGTGCCGACCGCTCGATCACCCGGCCATCCAGGCCGAAGCCGCGATAGCGGATATGGGCGGGCCGCTCGACCCAGCCGCGCAGGCCGGGCACAGAAAGGCAGCCTTCCCAGCCGCCTTCAATCACGTGATCTATCACCGCGATTTCCGGGTTGATCAGCACGGTCAGGGAGGCGGTGTGGTCGAAGGCCTCCGCCCCGGCCAGGCCGGGATCCTCGGTGAGCGCGCCCGGGGCTTGGAACACCACCACCCGGAGGGGCACATGTACCTGGGGGGCGGCCAGACCAGCCCCGTTGGCATCGGCCATGGTTTCGACCATGTCATTGACAAGCCGACGAATTTCCGGGGCCGTAGGGTCGGAAACCAGAGCTGCCGGGGTGGCGAGGATGGGATGGCCCATGCGGGCGATTTTCAGAATGGCCATGGGTAGAATTATGGGGCTGGGGATGGAGCCGTGGAAGGCCCAAAGAGTTAAAACCCGCAGGTAGACAGGGGTTTGGCCCTCTGCTATCACCCGCCACCTTCAAAAACCGGCTAGGAGCCAGCTTTGCAGATTATCGTTCGCGACAACAACATCGACCAGGCCCTCAAGGCCCTGAAGAAGAAGATGCAGCGCGAAGGCATCTTCCGCGAGATGAAGCTGCGCGGCGCCTATGAGAAGCCCTCCGAGAAGCGCGCCCGCGAGCGCGCCGAGGCGGTCCGCCGCTATCGCAAGCTGCAGCGGAAGCGGATGCAGCGTGAAGGTCTTCTGCCCCCCAGCAAGCCGCGCGTTCCGCGCGCCTAATCCGGGTTACCCAGTTTCGAAGAAGCCGCGGCATCGTCCGCGGCTTTTTTTGTTTTTGCGCTGCCGGTGGACGACATAGGCCGCCGCGCCCGCCACAGCGATGCCGCCCAGCACCAGGGCGAAGGTGCCCAGGCCGGGCGTGATCTGGTCGCCCGCGACCTCGGTCACTGCTTTCAGGTCTTTGCTGATTTTGCGGCGGCGCCAGAACATCACGGCCTCAAATCAAGGACAGTCGGCGCAGATCGCCACTTCGACCGTGACATGCGACAGTCCGGGATAGCGTGCCCGCAAGGCCGCCTTGATGGTTTCGGCATCCGTGGCCGACTTGGCGATCAGCGAGACGATCAGGCCCTGATGGCCGGGCCCCAGCTGCCACAAATGCATGTCGGCGACCCTCGCATTCATTTCGCTCTCGATCAACGTGCGGATGTCCTTGGCGAGATCGGGATCGCATTCTGCATCCAGCAGCACCAGGGCGGAATCGCGGATCAAGCCGAAGGACCAGACCCCGATCACCGCCGCGCCCAACAGGCCGCACAGGGGATCGAGGAAGGAAAGTCCCCACCAATAAGCGCCCGCCAGCGCCACGATGGCGGCAACGCTGGTGGCCGCGTCGGCTAGGACATGGACGTAAGCCGCGCGCATATTATTATCGCCGCCATGGGCGTGATCATGGCCGTGCTGATGGTCGTGCGAATCCTTCAAGATGAAGGCGCTGACGATATTGACGCCTAAACCGACGATGGCGACCAGCAGCGCATCGCCATAGGCCACCGAGGCGGGGGCAAACAGGCGGCTGACCGATTCTATCGCAACGGCTATCGCTGTGGCACCCAGCAAAAGTGCGCTGGCGAAGGCGGCGAGGTCGCCGAACTTTCCGGAGCCGAAGCTGAAGCGGGCGCTACCCGCGTGCCGCCGCGCCAGCCAGTAGGCCAGCGCCGCCAAGCCCAGCGCCCCGACATGGGTCGCCATGTGAATGCCATCGGCCAAAAGCGCCATCGATCCGGTGATGAAACCGGCGGCGATCTCCACGCCCATGAACAGGGCGGTGACGATGGTGGCGAGGCGGGCGCGGCGCTCCGCGCGGTCATGGCAGTGGGCCAGAAACACGTGGTCGCGGGTCCAGACGCCGTGGGCGTGGCCGTCATCCGCGTCGTGGATGTGGGAATGATCGTGGGCGTGCGCCATTGTCGTACTTTAGCGCCATCCGCGCTGGGAAAATACCCCGCAGCGCTTGTGGGAACTGCCTAACCCGGGGATGGGCTGTTCATGTAGCTCTACACCAGCGAGCCCGCGACCAGGCGCTAGCCATCCACCAGCACGAAGAAGATCAGCTTGAAGGGCAGGGAGATGATCACCTGCGGCAGCATCATCATGCCCATCGACATCAAGATCGAGGCCGCGGCCATGTCGATGATGAGGAACGGCACGAATAGCAGGAAGCTGATTTCGAAGGCGAGCTTGAGTTCCGACAGCATGAAGGCCGGAGCCAGCGAGGTGATGGCGGCGTCCTGCGGCTGCCGCGGCACGGGCGTCTTGGCCATGTCGGTGAAGAGCTTCAGGTCGGCGCCGCGCATATGCTCCAGCATGAATTTTTTCAGCGCCACCATGGCGGCGGTGAAGCCCTGCTCAGTGGTGACATGGTTGGCCATCAGTGGCTTGACGCCCTGGTTGTAGGCGTCGGTCAGGGTTGGGCCCATCACAAACAGTGTCAGGAACATGGAGCGCGAGATGATGACGGCGTTGGGAGGGCTCTGTTGCAGGCTCAGCGCCGTGCGCAGCAGCGACAGCACCACTACGATGCGCACGAAACTGGTCATCATGATCAGGATGGACGGCGCGATGGACAGCACTGTGACCAGCGCGATGATCTTCATCATGCGGTCGGTGAACAGCCCGGTGCCGTTGAAATCTATTGTCAGGCCGCTGGCGGCGGCAGCTCCGGTCGCATTGGCGGCGCCAGGCGCGGCGGCTTGCGCGAAGGCGGCCATGGGCGCGAACAGCGCCAGCGCCAGAAGATAGGGAGCGAGACGGAGGAAGCGGGTCACGGCGTGGGCGCCTCAAAAAACTTCGAAGAGGCGGGAATGTTGTTCTCAACGACGCAGGCGCTGTCGGCGGTGACGACCACCAGATGCTCGACATTGTCGCGGCGAACGATGATGAGGCGCTGCTTCGGACCCAGCATCAGGGTCTCGACCACGGCCAGGCGCCTTTCCTGCGCCTTGAATTCCGACTTGCTCCACTTGTTCCACTTGGCCGACGAAAGCTGCTGCTTGAAGGCTTACGGATTGTTGCCATAGCGGCGCTGGCGGCGCTGCCGGTGATCGCGGGCGCTGACTATTTCCTGCAGCGCATGCAGTTCATGAAGTGCAACCGCATGTCCAAGCAGGAGATCAAGGAAGAATACCTCAGAACGAAGGCGACCCGCATGTGAAGGCGAAGATCCGCCAGCTGCGGCAAGCACGTTCGCGCCGTCGCATGATGGCGCGGGTGCCCGAAGCCACGGCGGTGCTGATGAACCCGACCCACTTTGCCGGGGCGCTAAAATATAAGAGCGGCGAGCATGCCGCGCCCATCTGCGTCGCCAAGGGTGTGGACGCGCTGGCGTTGCGCATCCGCGCCGTCGCCGAAGACCATGATGTGCCGGTGATCGAGAATCCGCCGCTGGCGCGCGCGCTCCGTGCCTCGGTCGAAATCGACGAGCCGGTGCCGCCGGAGCATTACAAAGCGGTGGCGCAAGTCATCGGCTATGTCTTCCACCTGCAAGGCAAGATCAAAGCGAACTAGCTGGGTATTATCCAGGGCAGTGGCTTCTGATCCTGACGTTGCTGCAGATGCAGACGATAGATATGCAGCAGCATAGCGGTCAGGCCGTCCTTGTCTCCGGCCATCGCCAGCGGTTTCAGATAGGAATTGATCAACGTCCTGGGGCTGTCCGCCGACAGCCACACGCCCACATCGCGCCGCACCAGCGTGGCGACATAGTCGGCAAAGCTGGGCCGCAGAATCGAAGCCTCGCCGCCCAGAATGGTGAAATGCATCCCGGTTCCGGCAGCCTGGAATTCTTCGGGCAGTTCATCGCGGTCGATCACGCGGATCAGGATGCCGCTGCGATCGGGCCGCCAGTTTTCTTCCAGGTCCGGCAGTAGCAGAAAGCCGCAAAGAAAGCCGCGGCAGATTGCATAGCGCGTCTCATAGATGCCGCAGCCACTGGGCGTGCAGTGCGCGCAGGTAACGCCTGCGGGCTTGGTGAAATTCGCCGCAATCGGCTCTGGGAGAGGATAGCTGGGCCATGCCCCTGTATAAGGCAGGTCGTCTGTAGGCGTCGCCGGTCCAGCCCGGCTGTGGGAAACCGAACGGCGTTAACGAATCGTTCAATTCCCTGAATCCCCGAGACCCGAGCATAGAAAATTCCTTAACGAAATAAACTACTTGTGGCTGGAAAGTATTGGTTAACCAAATCCTGTAGAGTGCGGCCCATGGACGCTGCGCGCTCACTCTCGCAAACCTCACTGGGCCTGCCTTCGGGCGGCTGGCGCTGGGCTGCCCTGGCCGCCTTTGTGGTGGCGCTGGCGGCGGCGGGCCTGGCCGTGGCCACCCCCCTGCTGGCCGGTTGGGTCGGCTCCGTCATCCTGGCGGGCATCGCCGCCCTGGCCGGGCTGTTCCTCTTTGCTATCTGGCCGCGCGCCACGCGCGGCATGGACGGGGCACGCCGCATCGCCGAAGCCGCGGGCAAGGCCAATGTCGCCTGGGCCATCACCGGCGAAGGCGGCGCGATGATCGACTGCAACGCCGTCTATCGCCGCATGGCGGGTGTGGGCGAACACGAAACGCCGCCGCCGCCGGAACTGGCGCTGGCGGGCGAGCCGTCCGCCGCCGTGCTTTATCGTCTGACCCGCGATGCCGGCGAAGGCCGCCCCCGCGAGGAAAGCTTCCAGGTCATGCCGGGGCTGGAGATCATCGCCGCCGTGCGTCCGCTGGATGGTGGGCAGGCGGCGTGGTGGTTCGTGCCGCGCCTGGCCGCCAAGGGTGACATGCCGTCCGTCCCGGTGGCTGTGCCCGCGCCCCTGCCTGCCGCCGCCGCGCCCGCGCACGCCGCGCCGGAGGCGCGCCAATATCAAGTCAGCGCGCCCCTGCCGGTGGCGCCCGACGATCTCTTCCACGACGCGCCGATGGGCGTCGCCTTCGCCGATTGCGATGGCCTCATCACCGACGCCAACAAGGTCTTCGCCGCCTTCTTTGGCGGCGCGGTGCTCAAAGGCCGCAACCTGGCCGATCTGGTGGAGGCGGGCGACCGCAACGCCGTGTCCCAGCGCATCGCCAACGCCGCGTCGGGCAGCGCCGATGCGGGCGCGGTGGAATTGCGCGCGCCGGGTGAAAGACTGGCCGAGCTGTTCGCCAGCCCGGTGCCGGGCGGCAAGGCTGTCCTCTATCTGGTAGACGTCACCGACCAGAAGGCGTTGGAGACCAAGTTCGCCCAGTCGCAGAAGATGCAGGCCGTGGGCCAGTTGGCGGGCGGCGTGGCGCACGACTTCAACAATCTACTCACCGTCATCATCGGCAATTGCGAATTCCTGCTGATGCGCCATCCCGCGGGCGATCCTTTGTTCAAGGAATTGAACGAGGTGCACCAGAACGCGCTGCGCGCCGCCACGCTGGTGGGCCAACTGCTAGCCTTCAGCCGCAAGCAGACCATGCAGCCCAAGGTACTGGGGCTCAACGATGTGGTGGGCGAACTGGCGCAGATGCTGCGCCGCCTGCTGCGCGAAGGCATCGAGCTGAAGGTCGAGAAGGACGAGGCGCTGTGGCCCGTTCATGCTGACGAGGCGCAGCTGTCCAACGCGCTGATCAATCTTGTCGTCAATGCGCGTGACGCCTTGCCCTCTGGCGGCACGGTCGCCATCCGTCTGTCGAACGAGAAGGTCGCCGCCGCCTCGTCGCTGGGCAGCGCTATCATGCCACCGGGCGATTATGTGCGCCTGGAAGTGTCGGACACCGGCATCGGCATGACGAAGGAAATCCAGAGCAAGATCTTCTATCCCTTCTTCACCACCAAGCCGGTGGGACAGGGCACGGGCCTGGGCCTCGCCACCGTCTATGGCATCGTCAAGCAGTCGGGCGGCTTCATCGATGTCCGCTCCGATGTCGGCAAGGGCACCGCGTTCCATATCTACCTGCCGCGCCATGCCGGCGAAGTGGCGGTGGCGCAGGCCAGTGACCATGCGCCCGCCGCGCGCGACGTCACCGGCCAGGACACAATCCTGCTGGTGGAAGACGAAGAGGCGGTGCGCAGCTTCGCCGCCCGCGCCCTGCGCATGCGCGGCTATGATGTGCTGGAAGCCAGCGGCGGCGAAGAAGCGCTGGAGATCGTCCAGTCCGGCGCCGACATCCATCTCATCGTCACCGACGTGGTGATGCCGAACATGGACGGTCCGACCATGGTCAAGCATGTCAAGAAGCTGAAGCCGGAGCTGCCGGTGATCTTCATGTCGGGCTATGCCGAGGAAGCCTTCCGCCGCGACGAAGGCTCGGGCGACATCCACTTCCTGCCCAAGCCGTTCGGCCTGAAGCAGCTCGCCGCCAAGGTGAAGGATGTTCTGTCCGGCACCGCCGTTCCCCGCAAGGTGGGGTGAGACGCGACCGCGCATAGCGCGGGCAAATCGGTCCAGTGGACCGATTTGAGCGGCGAACGCCGCGAGCCAAAGCGAGCGGCCGGACCGGCCCATCAACCTGCTCGATATCCTGCTTGCTCGATCCATATGTGCGCGCTGCGACCGAGCGGGGGCTGCGCTATGGCGAGCTCAAGACCTCGGCCCGCAATGGCATCCATTACAGCTTTTTGCCGGGGGCCAGCCTGTGGGCGGGGCGGCCGGGCGGGGCGAAGGTCGCCGGCTGCCAAAAAGACAGCCCGATCTGCGAAACGCTCTTAAAAAGTAATACTAAAGCGGCAATGGAAGCCGGACTCGAGCGAGAATATGTTAGCTTTGAGGCAAAGGCGGCAGCTGGCGGGTTCCAGAACTGACAGAAGGACGACGAACCCGTTCATGTCCCCTTCATGTGCACGGTTCTATCTGTAATCGCAGAAAAAAACCTGCTACCCACTGCCCAGCTGTTCAGGAAGGAAAGCGTTTCCAATGAAGAAAATTATCACCGCCCTGGCCCTGGCCCTGGTCGCCGTTGGCACCACTGCCGCGCTCGCCGGTCCGATCGAAGACCGCCAGGCGATCATGAAGCAGATGGCTGGCCCGATGAAGATTGCCGTCGGCATCTCGCGCGACACGGCCTCCTATGACGCCGCCGCCGCCAAGAAGGCGATGGACGAAATCGTGGCCCATTCGGAGAAGTTCGGCACCCTGTTCCCGGCCAACACTGGCCCGGGCAACGGCATCAAGACCCAGGCCACCGCCGCGGTCTGGTCCGACGCCGCCGGCTTCAAGGCCGCCAACGCCAAGTTCATTGCCGACGCCAAGACCGCCGGCGCCGCCAAGGACCAGGCGTCTTTCGCCGGGGCCTTCAAGGTGCTGCAGTCCGACTGCGGCGGCTGCCACAAGGTCTATCGCGGTCCCGCCAGCTAGTAGCTGCGACGACGTGATTCTGCATGCAGAGGCTGGGCGAAAGCCTGGCCTCTTGCTTTTAAGGCCTGCGCTTGGATACTTCTTCCATAAGAATCCGGATTAAATCGGGGTAATAAAGAGGGAGCGGAGCCATGCGGAAGTTTCTGATCGCGATTGCGATTCTGGCGGTCATTGGATTGGCCGTCTTCTGGTTCGTCACGGCACCCAAGACACTCGGCGCCGACGTGATCGCCGCCAACTACACCGCCAATCTCAAGAATGGCGAAGAACTCTATCACGCGGGTGGCTGCGCCGGCTGTCACATGACCACCGGCCAGAAGGACAAGGATCAGCTGGGCGGCGGTCTCGCCTTCCACACCGCCTTCGGCACCTTCCATGCGCCCAACATCTCGCCCGACGCCACGCACGGCATCGGCAACTGGACCGAACTGCAATTCATCAATGCGGTGATGCGCGGCGTCGGCACAGAAGGCGAGCACCTCTATCCGGCGCTGCCCTATACCTCGTATCAGAAGATGAAGGTCTCGGATGTGCGCGATATCTTCGCCTACATGAAGACGCTGAAGGCCAACGCGACGCTGAATAAGCCCCATGAAGTGGGCTTTCCCTTCAATGTGCGCCGCCTGCTGGGTGGCTGGAAATTCCTGAACATGGATTACGCCGCCTGGGCCGACGACCCGGCGCATGACGCCAAGTGGAATCGTGGCGGCTATCTGGTCGAAGGTCCCGGCCACTGCGCCGAATGCCACAGCCCGCGCGATGCGATGGGCGGCATCATCCAGGCCAGCCGTTTCGCTGGCGGCAAGAATCCGGATGGTCCCGGCTACATTCCCAACATCACGCCGCATGCCGACGGCATCAAATACACCGCCGAGGACATGGCGAGCTTCCTGGAGACCGGCCAGACGCCGGAATTCGACTCCGCTGGCGGCTCGATGGCCGAAGTGATTGAGAATACCAGCAAGCTGACAGCGGAAGACCGCGAGGCGATGGCGACCTATCTCACCGCCCTGCCGCCCAAGCCCGGCAAGGCTCCGGCGGAAGCGCCGGCCGCGACCGCAGCCCATTAATTTAAGAGAAGACGTGTGGG
>CANFDA010000036.1 GCA_947445215.1 Alphaproteobacteria bacterium
CAGGCTTTCGTCCGTCGTTGACGCCATGGGAGCTCCCCTGCCCTCTCGTGTAGGGTCTAAGCTATCGTCACAAAGGCGGAAAGCAAGGCCACCTCTATGGCGCCGTGCCGATGCCCAACAGCCGCTTGAGGGCGGCATAGGACAGCACGGTGTCATAGGCGTGACTGCTGAGGCCGAAGGCCGTGTCGTTCGTCAGATAGCCGCCGAGCATTCGCGCCGGCTTGCCGCCTTCCACCAGATAGTCATGCGCCTTGGTATCGATGCTGCCGGTGCGGCCATAGAGGTGGTTGTCGAAAGCGCCCAGTGCGCCATCGGCGTGCGTCGGGAAGTAATAGGGCGGGATGCGGACAAAGGCCTCCGCCACGTTATGCCCGGTGTAGATCTCCAGCGGCATGTGGGCATAGTCCGGCGGCAATTGCGCCAGGCAGGCGTGGGCGGCGGGCTACGCGGCGGTATCGGTGGTCAGATTTGCCGCCTGTATCGCCGGGGTGAACTCTTCATAGCGCGTCGCGGCCTGCCAGATCACACACAGGAAATAGGTCGCGCCCACCGCCAGGTTCTGGCGCGTTTGCGCCTGCAAGGCGGCGGCGTCACCGGAAAACACCCGCGAGAAGGATTTCTGCCGCTTCGCCTGCCCTGGGACAAGATCATCCACCAGCATGTCGTAGACCGCGCCGGAGGTCCTGGTTTGTCCATCCTGCTGGTAGGTGAGAAGCCGGGCGCCCAGCACCGTGCCTTCCACCACTTCGCCCGCCCAGTCGTAAACGGCGGTCAGGGGCGAAGGAACGATGGGAGCGGCCTGCGCCGGGGCAACTGCAAGCGCCAGCATGCCGAGGGTAGCCGCGGCGCGCTTGCGGGTCATGCTCAGTGATCCAGGGACTTGATGATCTCTTCGGTCATCTTCTTGGCGTCCGCGAACAGCATCATGGTGTTGTCGCGGAAGAAGAGCTCGTTCTCGACGCCGGCATAGCCCGAACCCATGCCGCGCTTGATGAAGAGCACGGTCTTGGCCTTTTCCACGTCCAGGATCGGCATGCCGAAGATGGGCGACTTCGGGTCTGTCTTGGCCGACGGATTGGTGACGTCGTTGGCGCCGATGACATAGGCGACATCGGCCTGGGCGAACTGGGAGTTGATATCCTCAAGTTCGAACACTTCGTCATAGGGCACGCTGGCTTCGGCCAGCAGCACGTTCATGTGGCCGGGCATGCGGCCCGCCACCGGATGGATGGCGTAGGAAACCTTGACACCTTCCTTCTTCAGCTTGTCGGCCATTTCGCGTAGCGCGTGCTGGGCCTGCGCCACCGCCATGCCGTAACCCGGGACGATGATGACGGAAGCGGCATTCTTCATGATGAAGGCGGCGTCTTCGGCGCTGCCCTGCTTGACGGGGCGCGTTTCCTTCGCGCCTGCCACGGTGGGGCCGCTGTCGCCGCCGAAGCCGCCCGCGATGACGCTGACGAAAGAGCGGTTCATGCCCTTGCACATGATGTAGGAGAGGATCGCGCCCGACGAACCCACCAGCGCGCCAGTGATGATCAGGGCGGTGTTCTCCAGCGTGAAGCCCAGCGCGGCGGCGGCCCAGCCCGAATAGGAGTTCAGCATCGACACCACCACCGGCATGTCGGCGCCGCCGATAGGGATGATGAGGGTGATGCCAAAAATCAGCGACAGCGCCGTGATCGCCCAGAACACCCAGATTTCCTGGGTGACGGTAAAATAGGCGACCAGGCCGATGATGGCGAGGAAGATCGTCAGATTGAGGATGTGGCGCGCGGGCAGCAGGATCGGCGCGCCCGACATGTTGCCGTTGAGCTTGGCGAAGGCGATGACAGAGCCGGAGAAGGTGATGGCGCCGATGGCGACGCCGAGCGACATCTCGATAAGGCTCTGGGCGTGTATGACACCGCCCACCGCGATATGGAAGGAATCCGGCGAATAGAGCGCCGCGCCCGCTGTCAGCACTGCCGCCAGGCCGACTAGCGAGTGGAAGGCGGCGACAAGTTGCGGCATGTCGGTCATGGCGATCTTCTTGGCCATCAGCGCGCCGATGCCGCCGCCCAGGCCCAGACCGCCGATCACCAGCGCCCAGGTCATGGGATCGGACACATCCGACACCCACAGCGTGGTCAAGACGGCGATGACCATGCCGATGATGCCGTTGCGATTGCCCGCGCGCGACGTGGCGGGCGAGGACAGGCCCTTCAGTGCCAGGATGAAGAGCGAACCGGCGGCGAGATAAAGAAGGGCTGCGATGTCGAGTTGGGACATCTACTTCGCCTTCTTCTTGTACATAGCCAGCATGCGGCTGGTGACCATAAAGCCGCCAAAGATGTTCACCGCGGCGAAGACTAGCGCGAAAAATCCCAGCCCCTTGGAGACCCAGGAGGCTTCATCAATCGCGGGCACTGCCACCGCCACCAGCGCGCCCACCACGATCACCGAGGAAATGGCGTTAGTGACGCTCATCAGCGGCGTGTGCAGCGCGGGCGTCACGCCCCAGACCACGAAATAGCCGACAAAGATCGCCAGCACGAAGATAGAGAGGCGAAAGACAAATGCAGCGGAGGCGGCGGAGGCGGGATCAATGGCTTCCATGGCATTACCCCTTCAGCGACGGATGGACGATGGCGCCGTCGCGCGTCAGGCCGGATCCGGCCACGATCTCGTCGTTCCAGTCCAGATTCAGCGCCCCGGTCTTCTTGTCAATGATGAGCGAGACGAAATTGAACAGGTTGCGGGCATAGAGCGACGAAGAGTCCGTCGCCAGCGCGCCCGGCAAATTGGTGTGGCCCATGATGGTGACGCCATGCACTTCGATGACTTCGTTGGGCCTGCTCAGCGGCGTGTTACCGCCCGCACCCGCCGCCAGATCGACGATCACCGAGCCGGACTTCATCGACTTGATCATCTCTTCCGTCACAAGGATCGGAGCCTTGCGGCCCGGAATCAGCGCCGTGGTGATAACGATGTCCTGCTTTTTGATCGTTTCCGCCGTCAACGCGGCCTGCTTGGCCTGATATTCCTCGCTCATCGGCTTGGCGTAACCGGCGGCGGTCTGGGCGTTCTTGAATTCCTCGTCCATCACCGCGACGAAGGTGCCGCCCAGCGATTCCACCTGTTCCTTGGTGGCGGGGCGAACATCGGTGGCGCTGACAATCGCGCCCAGCCGCTTGGCGGTGGCGATGGCCTGAAGGCCCGACACGCCCACACCCATCACCAGCACACGGGCCGGGGCGATGGTGCCCGCCGCCGTCATCATCATGGGCATGGCGCGGCAAAAGGTGGCGGCGGCGTCGATCACCGCCTTGTATCCGGCAAGGTTGGCCTGGGACGAGAGTGCGTCCATCGACTGGGCGCGGCTGATGCGCGGAATGAATTCCATGGCGAAGGCGATAACGCCCTGCGCCGCCAGCGCGGCAGGCGCATCCTTCTCGACATGCGGCGACAGCAGCGCCGCCAGAACCGCGCCCTTGCGGATCAGTGCGGTTTCTCCGGCATCTGGTCCGCGCACCTTCAGCACGATGTCGGCATCGGCCAGCGCCGTGCGCGGGTCGGGCGCAATCGTTGCGCCAGCTGCTTCATAATCAGAATCGGAAATTCGGGCGGCAGCGCCCGCGCCGGTTTCAACCGTGACGTCTAGGCCGAGCGCCTTGAACTTCTTGACGGTTTCCGGCGTGGCGGCGACGCGCGTTTCGGCGTAGCGCCGTTCCTTCGGGACCGCGAGCTTCATAACCCCAGCCCCTAACAAGTCTTAGTTGGTGCGGAAGACGGCGAGGAACACCATGATCCCCATGCAGAAGATGAAGGTCCACTTCGAGGCGACCAGGAAGCCATGATAGGTCTTCTTGTGCTGGCTGATGTCCATGAAGCCGGGCGTGTGATGATGGTCAGTCATTGAAATCCCCAAAAGGCGCGTTTTACGCGAATTTTGCCGGACTATAGCAAAAGGCTTGTGGGGGGCAACCCAGGTTGACCTGACGGATATTTTGTACCACTGGCATAGAGAGACTATTGCATTGCCGCCGCCCGATCCAGAGTTGGTGGAATCGGGCTAAATGCCTGTGGTGCGGGTGGCCGATATCCCAGCGATGAGTGGGCTCTGGCGGTGTTGTAGTGGCGGCGCCATGGCTCTTGCCCGACAGCAGCATAATGCGAAGTTTCGCGAATTCCGCGCGTTCCATGCCACACCCCGTTGGTTGGCCGGCCTTTGGCCTGACCCTCCTTTTATGGGCGGATTTAACCCCTTTGCGCGTTAATCCGCGGTAAAACACCATGATGAACCGCCCGCTAACCGCCCTGATCCTGCTGCTGCCACTGCTAGCTGGCTGCAGCCTGTTCGAAAGCCGCGCCACCCGCGCCCTGCGCGCTTCGCCGGACTATCGCGCTGGCTATGGCGATGGCTGCGCCAGCACCAACGCCAGCGCCAACCCCCGCGCGGACACGCGGATTCGCGATGCCGACGCTTATGCAGGCAATGCCGCCTATCGCAGGGGCTGGTACGAGGGCTATGGCGGCTGCCGCGGCGCGCAGCAGATGCAGAACAATCCCAACAACTCGGTGAGCGGCGGCGGGCTGCCGATGCCGCCGCGTTAGGCCCGGTTAACCCTTCAGGCGCAGTCTTCATCCGTGTACGGATATTAGCCTGCATGCTGGGTCACTTGGTTTCCGTTTTCTACGATCAACTACCCCACACGCCGGGCTTGCTCGCCCGGCTCCGCGTCCTGCTGCGGCGTCGGTCACGGCGCTAGTTAGCGCTTTGGCCTATCTCGGTGCTGAGCGCGATTTCGATGCTCTGAATACCGTCGCGCAGTTCGGTCAGCGACTGTTCGATATCCACCTTCTGCCGCTCCAGGACCGCGATGCGCTCCTGGAATTTGCGCCGCGCCTCGACCATCTGGCCAGCGGTGCCGCCGGAATCTTCATACAGGTCCAGCAATTCGCGCAGTTCCGCCAGGCTGAAGCCCAGCCGCCGTCCGCGCAGGATCAGCATGATACGGTCGCGGTCGCGGTCGCTGTACAGCCGCGTCTGGCCGCGCCGAGCCGGCGCGATCAGGTCTTCTTCCTCATAAAACCGCAAGGTGCGCGCCGTAACCCCGAATTCCTTGGTCAATTGGCGTATCGTAAATATACGCGTCATCCCAATCCCCCCGGCGGAATGTTGCTACTCTTGGCAACCGCTTCCCACGCCCTGGGGAAGGCAACTGCTCTTGTAGGACAAAAGCATGCGCCCGCTTTCCCCCTCGCGTCAACGTCAAAACACATGACGCGCCGCAGCAAAAAACGCGCCAAGCGCTAAGAGGATTTAAACACGTGAACGTGTAATGCGTAACACATTGGCGGGCTGGACCGGCTTCGATTCCTTTTTAAGTTTCGCCACCGCATAGTCCCAGTTCAAAAGCTTCTCCAGCACAGCCTCCAGATATTTTGGCAGCTCATTCTGGTAATCGAGATAATAGGCGTGCTCCCAGACATCGATGGTGAGCAGGCAGTTTATGCCCTCGCTCATCGGGGTGGCGACATTGCCGGTTTTTTTGATGGAGAGCTTGCCGCCCTTCGACACCAGCCAGGCCCAGCCGGAGCCAAACTGCTCCTTGCCCGCGTCGGCCAGCTTGGCGATCAGTTCGGCGGTGCCGCCGAAATCTCGCGCAATGGCGGAGGCCAGCTTGGCGCTGGGTTCGGTCTTCGTAGGCGTCAAGCTGCGCCAGTAGAAATCGTAATTCCAGACCTGCGCCGCGTTGTTGAAGATCTTCTTCTCCTTCGCGTCGGACGCCTTGGCGGTGGCTTCGACGATCTTTTCCATCGTCATGCCGGCGAAGCCGGTACCTTCCACCAGCTTATTCAGCGTGTCGACATAGGTCTGGTGATGCTTGCCATAGTGAAAGGAGAGCGTCTTGGCGGAAATCCCCGGCTCCAGCGCGGATTGGTCGTAGGGCAAAGGCGCAAGTTTAAAAGGGGCAGACATCAAAATTCTCCTGATAATGCAAAATTCCCGGCAACGTCGCGGAAATGCTCCAGCAACCGCATCGTTCCGGAAATTTCGCGCGCGATTTTACCAAAACGTCACTCGACTTTTGCGCCCGCGTCTTGCAAATCGTCTGAAAGAACGGCGTGCCAAGACAGCGAAGACTATAGCGCGCCACCGGCGGGGGTCAGTGTACGAACGGAGAGCCGCCATGCCCGCTTATGACATCCGCTATCTCGATGCCGACGGCATTCTCGCGCATGGCTTTTCGGCGATGTGCGACGACGAAGGCAAGGCGCGCGTGCTGGCGCATGCCATGAAGCTGCCCTCCGCCGAGCGGCTGGAAGTGTGGCAGGGTCGGGCGCTGGTCTATGCCCGCGATGTCACGCCATTGGTCTTAGCCAGCTGACACGCTGAAGGCGTGTCATACCCGGCGAGCGCCGCAAGCGGCGCGAGGTGAAAGGGATCCAGCGGCGCGCGAAAGCGCGCCCTTAAATAAACTTTTCTCGCACGACCCAATCCAGCGTCTTCGCCAAACCGCGCTCGAAACGGTCAAACAGCGCTTGGATTTCCGCCTCGGTGATGATCAGCGGAGGGCAAATGGCGATGCGGTTATTGGCCAGCGGACGGATCACCAGCCCTTCTTCCAGGCAGAAGCGGCCACAGGCCGCTCCCACCTTGGCGCTTTCGGGAAAACTTGCCTTGTTCTTGCGGTCGGCCACCAATTCCAGCCCAGCCAGCAGGCCGACGCTGTCGGCTTCACCCACCAGCGGATTGTCCATCAGCTTTTTCAGCCGCGCGGCAAAAACCGGCGCCACACGGCGCACATGCTCGACAATATCGCGGCGCTGATAGATTTCGATCGCCTTCAACGCCACGGCGCTGGCCACCGGATGGCCGGTATAGGTGAAGCCATGCCCCAGCATGCCGATCCGCTTTGCTTCGCTTTCCACGATCTCGCTCAGTTCCGGCGACAGCAGCACGGCAGAGATCGGCATGTAGGCCGATGATAGCGCCTTGGCCAGCGACATGCTGTCGGGCTGGTAGTTATAGGTCTGGCAGCCGAACCAGTTGCCGGTACGGCCGAAGCCGCACACCACTTCATCGGCGATCATGCCGACGCCATGGCGGTTCAGCACCGCCATGATGGCGGGGAAATAACCGGCGGGCGGCATCACCGCGCCGCCCGCACCCATCACCGGCTCGGCGATCATGGCGGCGATGGTGCCGGGGCCTTCGCGCAGGATCAGCGCTTCCAGTTCTGCTGCCAGGCGCGCCACGAAATCCGCTTCGCTCTCGCCGGGCAAGCCGCCGCGATAAAAATGTGGCGAACTGACCTGGCGCGCGAAAGGCAGCGGCGCATCGAAGCCTTGCTGGATGACGTCCAGCCCCGTCAGGCTGGTGACGGCCAGCGTGGTGCCGTGATAGCCGCCGCGCCGGGAGATGATGGTTTTCTTTCGCGGCAGGCCGCGCGCATTGGCGGCGTACCAGCGGAACTTGATCTGGCTGTCATTGGCTTCCGAGCCCGAATTGGCGAAGAAGATCTTGCCCACCGGAAACGGCGCGATTTCCTTCAGCTTCTCCGCCAGGGCGATGACGGGATCGTGGCTTTTTCCTGCGAAGATGTGGGCGAAGGCCAGCTTGCGCATCTGTTCGGCGGCGGCTTCGACCAGTTCCTCCTCGCCCCAGCCCAGCGCTACGCACCAGAGGCTGGACATTGCCTCCAGATATTCCTTGCCGTCGCTGTCATAGACAAAGACGCCCTTGCCGCGCACCAGGATGTTGGGCCCGGTCTCGCCCAGGGCGGCCAGGTTGGTGAAGGGATGAATCAGGCTGGCGACGTCGCGCGCCTGCGCGTTGGTCAGCGTCATTGGCGTTTTTCCCTGCCTTTAATCTATGCGCGCAATCGGCCCGCGCCCAGCGCCAAATCGGCAGATCGCAATTGCATGCGGCGCGCAGCGGACTTAGGTTCGCAGCCGCCCGTCCCCCGGATACGTCACCCATGCCATCCCAACTGGCCGCCGCGCGCTTCGGCTTTGCCGCGCTCGTGCTGGCCGCCCTGATCGCCGCCGCAGCCGTCCTCTCGGTGCGGCTGTCGCTGCTTTCCTATGATGACGGCTACAAGCTGATGGCGGCCGCGGTTGCGGTGGGTCTGATGGCGCTGCTGCTGGGCGGCCTGTGGACCGCCCGCGCCCTGCAACGCAATGATGGCGCCCATCGCCGCCTGGGGTTGACGGCGCTCCTGGGCGCGGCGCTGCTGCTCTAT
The DNA here is from genome assembly GCA_947445215.1 of Alphaproteobacteria bacterium. Lineage (GTDB taxonomy): Bacteria > Pseudomonadota > Alphaproteobacteria > Micropepsales > Micropepsaceae > Rhizomicrobium. The sequence continues at coordinate 8,232 of CANFDA010000036.1, forward strand.
CCCCCGGTTTCGACCACGCTGAAGCGGCTGACCACGCCCGCGCTCTACGATGTCACCACCGATACCGCCGATCCGCCGCGCTTCGTGGAACTGCTGAAGCAGCGCGGCGAAGACTCCAACGCACCGGACTTCGATGGTGCGCGCGAGATCGCCTATGACGGCGAGATGCACACCGTCACCTATGTGCTGCACGATTATTACGCTAACGAGTTGCGCCCAGCCACCGGTTTCGTGCCCGGCTCCAAGGACCCCGGCGCGATTTATTTCTGGCGCGACTTCGAAGCGTTGAAGCAGACCGGCTGGACGATTGTCGCCTTCAACGAACAAACCCGCCGCGTCGAAGCCAGCACGGAAAGCTTCTGGTTCGGCCGCATCTCCGACATTGTGATCGAAGCGCGGGAAGCAGGCATTGGCGCGCGCACTGTCATCCGCTCGCAAAGCCGCCACGACAAGATCGATGACGGCGCTAATGGCGAGAACATCAAGCTATTCCTGGCCAGACGCAGCAACCGCTGATCAGCCCGGGCCGGACTGCTCCAGCTTTTGCAGATGCGCCATCACGGTCAGCGCTGCCGCCGAGCGCAGGCCGGGATCGAGCCCGGGATAGATCGCCGCAACCAGATTGGCCAGAGCGGTGATGCCGCGCGCGCGGGCTGCCAGGCCGGTCTGCAGCAGACCCAGCTGATCTTCATCATCAACAGCGACTGCGCCCTGCGCGGCATCGAGGGCAGCAACTTCAAGATCGGCGCCCGTGGCGGCGACATGGTGGCGTGAACCTCGGGCACCGGCCTGCATGCCGGCGTCGCCTTCAATGGCAGCTTCATCACCCCGGACAGGGGCAAGAATGGTTCGCCCAACACCGGGACGCAGGCCCAGCGGCTGCGCAGCAACCTCGCCACCATCCGCTAAAGCTGAACTTTTTGATCGCGGGCCGGTTCCTTTGCGGGGGCCGGCCCGTGCTCTTTTCGGGGGCCGTCAGCTGGTCTAGTCTGGTCCGACAATTTGGCCGCAAGACCAATTTTCGGGAGAGATACATGAAGAAGACCATCGCCGCTTCGCTGTCCGGCCTCGCCATCGCCGGACTGCTGCTGCCCACGGCGGCATCGGCGGGTATCGGCGAGGAGCTTACCATCGCCCAGACCCATTCGCTGCTGGCCTTCCGCTCCGGCGGGCGCGGCGTGGGCGGAGCCAAGACCCATTTGCAGCATGTGCTGAACTGCCTGGTCGGTCCCGGCGGCGAAGGCTACAATGCTACCCCGCCGATGATGGACCCCTGCGCCAACAGCGGCAAAGGCGCGCTGAACGACGCGATCAGCCCGGCGCAGAAGCAGAAGATCATCACCGCCATCGCCATGACAAAGAAGGCGATAGAGATCAACGAGCCCGAACCGATGCAGACCGCGACGACTGATCTGGCCGACGCCATCCTGGCGGCAAAAGAGTAAGGCGCGGGCTGCTTAATTCTCCTTGGGTTTCTCGGCGCGGTTGCCGATGTAATCCATGATGGCGAACATCAGGCCTGAGCCGACAAAGGTCAGGTGCAGGATCAGCATCCAGTACATCTTGGTCTCGTCCACCACCCCCTCGCCGTCGGTCAAATCCATGAAAGCGCGCAGCAGCGAGATAGCGCTGATCGCCACGATGCTGCCGATCAGCTTCATCTTAAGGCCGGAGAAATCCAGCGTCCCCATCCAGCTGGGACGGTCCTCGGCATTCTCGGTATCGATCTTGGAGACGAAATTCTCGTAGCCGGAGAAGATCACGATCACCACCAGATTGCCCACCAGTGACAGGTCGATCAGCGACAGCACCGCCAGGATCACTGCTTCCGTATCGGGGGTCGGCGGCCTGAGAAGGTGGGGTATGGAATACATCAGCTCGGCCATGAACGCGGCCAGCAGCAGCACCAGCGCGAGCACCAGACCGAAATAGAAGGGGGCCAAGAGCCAGCGTGAGCGAAAAAGGAGCGTCTCGAGAATCTTCTCGGTGAGATTGCGCTTATGCATACGATTCCCAGCCGGGCGGGTTTCGAAAATCCCAAATTGTGGCAATACCGCATCCGGCGGCTCAAAGAGCGGATAGCTAATTGCCTTTCGCATTTGTAATGGCGGCGATAGGATTTTGCAATAAGAAAAATATAACAAATGGGGTTTGGCATGCTGGACCGGTTGCTGGCTTCGGTGGTGGACGTCAAACGCGAAGAGCGCCGGTCGCTGTTCTGGTCCTTCGCCTATTTCTTCCTGATCCTCTCGGCCTATTACGTGCTGCGGCCGCTGCGCGACAATGCCGGCATCAGCGGCGGCACCCGCGCCCTGCCCTGGCTTTTCACCGCCACCTTCTTCGTCATGCTGGCGGCGGCGCCGCTCTATGGCTGGGTGGTGGCGCGCTTCCCGCGCGCGAAGCTGATCCCGATCGTCTATCACTTCTTCGCCGCCAACATCGTTCTGTTCTGGCTTCTGCTGACGCTGGGGATCGGGCAGCAGATCGCCTATCAGGTGTTCTTCGTCTGGCTCACCGTCTTCAGCCTGTTCGCCGTTTCGGTGTTCTGGTCCTATCTCGCCGACCTCTATCGCAGCGAGCAGGGCAAGCGGCTTTACGGCTTCATCGCCGCGGGCGGTTCGCTGGGCGCGCTGGCGGGGCCGCTGATCACCCGCCAGCTCGTGGATGTGGTGGGCGTGGTCAACCTCTTCCTGATTTCGGCGCTGCTGCTGGAAGGGGCACTGTTCGCCTCGCTGCGGCTGAGCAAGGCGGCGGCGGGCTTCAACACCACCCCGGCCAATCCGCCCGCCATCGGCGGGGGTCCCTTTGCCGGACTGATGACGGTGCTGCGCTCGAATTATCTGGGCGGCATCGCCGGATGGGTGGCGTTGCTGTCGCTGGGCGGCACCATTCTCTATCTGCTGCAGGCCGAAGTCGTGTCGGCGGCGACGCAGGACGAAGCGGAACGCACGCGCATCTTCGCCACCATCGATCTGTGGGTCGGCGCGGTGCAGATCCTGCTGCAACTGGTGCTGACCGGGCGGCTGATAAAGCGCTTCGGCACCGGCGCGGCGGCGGCCTTCCTGCCCATGGTCTTCGCCATCGGCTTTGGCTGGCTGGCGATGATCCCCGCCCTGATAGCGATCATGGTGTTCCAGGCGGCGCAGCGCACCGCCAACTTCGCCGTCTCTAATCCGGGGCGGGAAATTCTCTTCACCGCCGCCGACCGCGAAGACAAATACAAGGCCAAGAATGTGGTCGATGGCGTGGTCTTTCGCGGCGCCGACATGACCTCCAGCTGGCTCTTCGCGCTGCTGCACACCAAGCTGGCGCTGAGCGTGCCGCTGATCGCCGCCGTGATGATCCCCATCTCGCTAGGCTGGGCGGCGCTCAGTTTCTATCTGGGCCGCCAGCAGGAAAAGCGCGCCCGCGAACAATCTCAAAACCAATCCCCATCCACCTGAAGAGGAGTTTTCCCATGACCCTTTCCCGCCGCCACCTTCTCGCCACCGGCGCCGCAGCCGCCGCCTTGCCCGGCATTGCCCTGGCCCAGAACGCGCCCGCCGCCGGTGCGCCGATCCTGAAGCGCCGCGTGCCCCAGAGCAGCGCCATGCTGCCCGTGGTGGGCATCGGCACCGCCATCATCTTCGACTTCGAGAATGACGCGGCGAAGATGGACCAGCGCAAGCAGGTGTTGCGCGCCCTGGTGGCGGGCGGCGGCAGCCTGATCGACACGGCCGCCGGTTATGGCAATGCCGAAGTGACGGTGGGCCAGGCGGTGGCCGAGACCGGCCTGCGTTCCCAGGTCTTTATCGCCACCAAATTCTCCAGCCGCGACACACGCGAGCAGGCCGAAGCCGAGACCAAGGCGTCGCTGACCCGCCTGCGCACTAATTATCTCGACTTGCAACAGGCCTGGAACGTCAACGACGCCAATTTCTCCACCGCCCAGATGAAGGAATGGAAGGCGGCGGGTACCATCCGCCATTACGGCATCACCTCCAGCATGGACGGCGCCTATGACGCGCTGGCGCAGGTTATACGGCGCGAGAAGCCGGAATTCTTCCAGATCAACTATTCGCTGGGCGACCGCGACGCCGAAAAGGTGCTGCTGCCCGCCGCGCAGGAATCCGGCTGCGCCGTGCTCACCAACCTACCCTTCGGCCGCAACTCGCTGTTCAAGAAGGTGGTAGGCAAGCCGCTGCCGGATTTCGCCAAGGAGATCGACTGCACCAGCTTCGCGCAGATCTTCCTGAAATACATCTTGTCCCATCCGGCGGTGACGGCAGTGATCCCCGGCACCGACACGCAAGCCTATATGCTGGACAATCTGAACGCCGGGCGCGGCCGCATGCCCGACGCTGCCATGCGCCGCCGCATCGAAGCCTGGTACGATAAGCTCTAGCGGCGGCTGCGCGCGGCGCGCTCGCGCGCCTCGACGGCATCCAGCTTGAACTTGGCGAAGTTGCGCACCTTGGCGTCGTTGGCGGCAAGACCGTCCGCATTGATGAGCTCGGCGCAACTGGCCTTCATCGAGGCCAGCGCGGGGTCGTAATCCTCGTGCAGGAACTTGTCATAATCGGTCTGGCTGGCGTCCTCGACAATCATCGCGGCACGATCTAGCATCTTCTGGTAATGCGACTGGGCGGGCTGGCAGGTGGAAATCTCCACATAGGCCGCGCGGAGCGCCGCGCCCTGCCCCGCCAGTTCCTGCGCCGCCAGGGCAGAATCGCCGCTGCATTTGCCGCGCACCTGCTCGTTCACCGCCAGCGCGCCGCCCAGGACATGCGCCATTGCCGGATCGGCCAGGCCCTTTTCCAGCCCGTTGGCCATTTCGAGTAGCCGGCGCTGCACGGCGGCCAGCACCGGCAGGCAGTCATTCGCCGCCAGCGCCGTGGTGACGGCGGCCTGGTGGATGGCGAGGTTCTTGGTCACGGCCTTGGAAGGTCGCGGCGTCGTCGCCGGGAGCGATACAGACTAGCCGCGCCCCTTCCATTAACAGCACGGCGGCGGCGGCATCGGCTAAGGTCTGCGTCTTTTCCTTATCGGTGGCGGGCGCGGGCCGTGCGCCCCGCGCGTGCAGGTCGGCGGCGTTGGCGGCGCCGGCCACGGTGTTGCAGCTGGGGCTGGGGGCCGCCAGGGCCTCGCCAGTTCCGTGCGCCAACAGCATCGCCGCCAGCATCGCCGCCCAGAGCTTCATGTCGCCGGTCTTTTTTTGTTCCGCAGCTTATTAAAGAGGCCGGGAACCCGCCGATAGCCTGAAAAAAATCCGCCGAGTGCACTATATTGGCGTCATGGCGCAAAATAACGGCATGTTGCCCCGCAAGGGCAAAGGTAAAGTGTCGGCGAAATCCGAGGCCAACACGGCCCGGTTCCAGGCGGCAGCGGGCATGGTCGAGTTCGCGGCGGCGCCGGCCATCGACCCGGCCTATGAATCGATGCCGATGGCGCAGTTCGTGCCGCACCGTCCCGACCGGCCGGAGAAATCCGAAGGCGGCCGGAAGTTCAAGCTGGTGTCGGAATATGAACCGGCGGGCGACCAGCCGAAGGCGATCCGGGAACTGGTGGACGGCGTGAAGGCCAATGAGCGCGACCAGGTGCTGCTGGGCGTCACCGGCTCGGGCAAGACCTACACCATGGCGCAGGTGATCGAACGCACCCAGCGCCCCGCCCTGATACTGGCGCACAACAAGACGCTGGCGGCCCAGCTCTATGCCGAGTTCAAGAGCTTCTTCCCGGAAAACGCGGTCGAGTATTTCGTCAGCTATTACGACTATTACCAGCCGGAAGCCTATGTCCCGCGCACCGACACCTATATCGAGAAGGACAGCTCGATCAACGAGGAGATCGACCGCATGCGCCATTCGGCGACGCGGGCGATCTTGGAACGCGACGATGTCATCATCGTCGCGTCGGTGTCGTGCATCTATGGCATCGGTTCGGTGGAGACCTATTCGGGCACGGCGGTGTCGATCACCCGCGGCGACAGGCTGGACCGCCAGCAGATCATCGCCAACCTGATCGCCCTGCAACATCGCCGCAACGATGACAGCTTCAGCCGCGGCGCCTTTCGGGTGCGCGGCGATGTCATCGACATTTTCCCGGCACATTATGAAGACCGCGCCTGGCGCGTGGAACTGTTCGGCGATGTGGTGGAGACGATCAGCGAATTCGATCCGCTGACCGGCCACAAGGGGGGCGAGCTGGACAGCATCAAGATCTATGCCAATTCGCACTATGTTACGCCGCGCCCGACGCTGCAGCAGGCGACCAAGGGCATCAAGGCCGAGTTGATCCAGACGCTGGAGCGCTTCCGCAATGAAGGCAAGCTGCTGGAAGCGCAGCGCCTGGAACAGCGCACCAATTTCGACCTGGAGATGATCGAGGCTACTGGTTCTTGCGCCGGCATCGAGAATTATTCGCGCTGGCTGACCGGCCGCCTGCCGGGCGAGCCGCCGCCGACTCTGTTCGAATATCTGCCCGACAATGCGCTGGTCTTCTGCGATGAAAGCCATGTCAGCGTGCCGCAAATCGGCGCCATGTACAAAGGCGACTATCGCCGCAAGATCACGCTGTCGGAATATGGCTTCCGCCTGCCATCCTGCATCGACAACCGCCCGCTGAAATTCGAGGAATGGGACGCGATGCGGCCCCAATCGCTGTTCGTCAGCGCCACGCCCGGGCCGTGGGAACTGGACCGCACTGGCGGCGTCTTTTCCGAACAGGTGATCCGGCCCACGGGTTTGATCGATCCGCCGGTGGAAATCCGCCCGGTGGAAAGCCAAGTCGACGATCTGATCGACGAATGCCGCAAGATCGCCGCCGATGGTTATTGCGCCCTGGTGACGACGCTGACCAAGAAGATGGCGGAAGACCTCACCGAATACATGCACGAGCAGGGCCTGCGGGTGCGCTACATGCACGCCGATGTGGAGACGCTGGAGCGTATTGAGATCATCCGCGATCTTCGTCTGGGCGCTTTTGACGTACTGATTGGCATCAACCTGTTGCGGGAAGGCCTGGACATTCCCGAATGTGCCCTGGTCGCCATTTTGGATGCCGACAAGGAAGGCTTCCTGCGCAGCGAAACCAGCCTGATCCAAACCATCGGCCGCGCCGCGCGCAACGTCGATGGCAAGGTCATTCTCTATGCCGACAAGATCACAGGCTCGATGGAGCGGGCGATGGCGGAAACCAGCCGCCGACGCGCCAAGCAGGAGGAATACAACAATGAACACGGCATCACCCCCGCCAGCGTCAAGGCGAAGATCAACGACATCATGGGTTCGATGTACGAGAAGGACCATGTCATGGTCGATGCGGGCGTGCTCAAGGCCGCCGAGGGCGGGCGCGAATTCGTCGGCCACAACATCAAGGCCATCATCGCCGACATCGAGAAGAATATGCGCGCCGCCGCTGCCGACCTGGAATTCGAAACCGCCGCCCGCCTGCGCGACGAGCTGAAGCGGCTGCAGGCCGCCTCGCTGGCCATCGCAGATGATCCCTTCGCCCGGCAGTCCGATGTGGCCCGCGCCGCACATGACGCGGAGATCCGCGTCAGCGACGAAGGCAAGCCTTCCACCGCGTTGGGCAA
>CANFDA010000037.1 GCA_947445215.1 Alphaproteobacteria bacterium
TAGAAATTACTTCGCCTGAGCCACCGCCGCCTGCTGCTTGGCGAGTTCAGCGTCGAAGGATTTCTCCTGCGCCGCCACAATCTGCTGGAACTCGCCCTTGACCACGAAGGGATTGGGCGCGCCAAGCATTTTGTTCTTTTCGTTGGCTTCCACCGTCGCGACCTTCTTGGCCAGACCCATCTGCTCGCCATGCGCCGCCAGCAGCACATCGGCGTTGATCTTCTTCAGCCTGCCGAAGCTGGTCTTGTAATCGGTGGCGATGGTGGTGTGGACCTTGTTGTTCACCAGCGGATTGCCCGCCACCGTCATGGAGCAATAGAACACCACATTGTGATCGGTGCTGCCTTCCACCACCGGCATGGTCCAGTTGGTGCAGCCGGGCGAATGGCCCGGCGTCACCACCGCCGTCAGCACCACGCCGCCCAATGCCACCGTGTCGCCATCCTTGATGGTTCGGTCCACCGTCACGCGTTGGAACGGATTGGCCTGGCTGGGGCCGAAGGTGACGCGGCCCCGCTCGAGTATGGCTTTGTCGCCCGCGCTGGCGGTCAGGCGCGCGCCGCTGTCGCGCTTCAGCTTGGCCAGCCCGCCGGCATGGTCGAAATGGGCGTGGCTGTTGAGCAGGATCTTCACATCCTTGATGTCGAATTTCAGTTCCTTGATGTTGGCCTCGATGATCGCCGCCGATTCCGGCAGCCCGCCATCGATCAGGATGAAGCCCTGCAGGGTCCAGATCAGCCAGGCGCTGACGCCCGCCGTGCCGACATAATAGACATTGTCGATGACGCGGAACGGCTTTTGCGGCTTGTTCCATTCGATGCGCTGCTTGGCGAAGGGATCGGTCTGCGCCTGCGCCGGGGCGATTGCCAGCAACGCCAGCGCCGCAATTCCCGCGATTGTCTTCATGGCCGTTCCCCTCGCTTTGCCGCAAAGCTACAGCCAAGGGACGGCAGTTTGCACCCCTCAAACGGTGCGTAGAGCCGAGCCGCCCTTCAGCACCGCCTGGATGGCCTGGGTGGTGGCGGTCCAACTATCGGTCAGGTCGAAGAGGCGTCGCACCCCGCGCGAGGTCAGGCTGTAATAGACCCGGGAGCGGCCCCCGACCTCGCGGCGTTGGGACTTGAGGGCGCCGTCCTTCTCCAGCCCGTGCAGCACCGGATAGACCACGCCTTCCCCGAAGCTGAGCTGGCCGCGGGACTGGGCCTGGATCGCCTGGACGATCTCGTAGCCGTACATCTCCTGGTCCTGGACCAGCCGCAGGATCATCAGCTCCGGCACCCCGGAGAGGAAATTGCTGTTGCCGCTCGCCATCGCATCTATGCCTTGGACTACGAGGCATATGGATACCTTGTAGTCCAAGGCATGTAAAGCCGACGCCGGATTTTCGTCCACGGCGCCTGTCAGCGCGTGAGCCTGTAACGAACATAAACTATTAAAAACAGATATTTAGATATATGCCTTGGATTGCAAGGTATATATCTGCCGGGGCGAAGACCCTAGGCGACCAGCGTCATCGCGGCGAGGTCGGCGGTATGAGCCTCGCCTTCCAGGGTCGCGGCCACGGCATGGACCACGGCGGCGATGCGGACGGCCGCCTGGATCTGCTCGGCGGTGAACCCGGCCTCGCGCAGCACCTTTTCATGGCTGTCGATGCAGACGCCGCAGCCATTGATGGCCGACACCGCCAGGCACCAGAGCTCGAAGTCGCCCTTGTCCACGCCGGGCTTGCCGATGACGTTCATCCGCAGCTTGGCCGGCATGGTCTTGTAGTCGGGCGACGATGCCAGGTGGGTGAAGCGATAATAGATGTTGTTCATCGCCATGATGGCGGCGGCGGCCTTGGCTGCGTCCAGCGCCTCGGGCGCGAGAAGGGGCGCGAACTCGGCCAACAGCGCCTTGCTGGTGATCTCGTTGCGGGCGGCCAGGGCGCAGGCGAGAAAGACGCCCGCGCGCTGCTGCGTGTTCAGTGACGGCTCGGCCGCCAGCGATCCCAGATTCAGCTTCAGGTCCTTGGCGAATTCCGGCAGGCGGTCCTTCAACGCATCGAGGCTCATGGCGATCTCCTTGGATGAAAAAAGTCCCCGCCCGCTTTCGCAGGCGGGGACTGGAGTGGGCCGTCTGGGGGGCGAAACGGCCGGGGGTATAGGGCCATTCAGGCTGCGAGGACGTCGTCGCCCTTGTTCCAGTTGCAGGGGCAGAGTTCGTCGGTCTGCAGCGCATCGAGCACGCGCAGCACTTCCTGCGGATTGCGGCCCACGCTCATGTCCGTGACATAGGCGAAGCGGATGATGCCGTCGGGATCGATCAGGAAGGTGGCGCGCTTGGCGACGCCCGCTTCGTCATCGAGAATACCCAGCGCCGACGAAAGACGGCGGTTGGTGTCGGCCAGCATGGCGAAGGGCAGGTTCTTCAGGTCGGCATGGTTGTTGCGCCAGGCCAGGTGCACAAATTCGGAGTCTGTGGAGACGCCGTACACGACGGTGTCGCGGTCCTTGAAGTCGCCATTGAGCTTGCCGAAGCCCGCGATCTCGGTCGGGCAGACGAAGGTGAAATCCTTCGGCCAGAAGAAGACGAGCTTCCACTTGCCCTTATCCGAAGCCTGGGTGAAGGGCTGGAAAGCGGTCTTGGCGTCGGTCGAAACCACGCCGGTCACGGAGAAATTGGGGAACTTGTCGCCAACGGTGAGCATGCCGGATGAACTCCAATAGGTGCTAAATTGCGATCAATTATTATAATAGTTATAAATTGATGGCAAGGACAAACTTGGCCCACCCAGTAGCGGGCAGACCTGCAAATCTTGCGGGGCTTAGGCTGCGATCAGGGGCCGGAAGCGTTTCACCGCCTGCCAGCCCGCACAGACACAGGCTAGCAGCACCTCGGCCTGCACCGCGCCGAATGCCGGGCCGCCGGGGGCGGGGCCGGGCGGCAAGGTGGCGTGGAAGGAGGGCACCTTGGTGAAGAGCTGCACCACCAGCACGAAGACGTTGAGATAGAGCGAGGCTAACGCGCCGATGACGTAAGCCGCGCGCCATTTGCCCTCCAGCTTCGCGCCGTAAAGCCCATAGAGCGTGGGCGCCAGCACGATCAGCGCCAACACGCCGGTCACTTGCGCCGGGGTGGGCGCGCCCGGCGGGCTGAAAGAGAGAAAGCCGGTGACGCTGATCAGCGCCGTCAGCCCCAGGAAGCCCGCCGTCAGGCGCGGGCAATTACGCTTCTGCAGCAGCAGTTTCAGGAACCAGAACCCCAGCGCGATGGCGATCAGGCTGATGCCGGTATGGCTGAGGGTGAAAATGTCCAAGCCAAGTTCGGTCATCGCAAGCTCATGCAAATCGGATCGGAAAATCGCGCGTAATATCGCCAAATCCTGCGCCCGCTTCTTCGCATCTGCAAGACGGCGGGGCTTGAAAAACGCGGGATCATCCGGCTAATGAGCCCGGAAAATCAGAGAAATTTCGCCCCAGAAGCGATCAGGAAACAGGCAGATGGCGGGTCACAGTCAGTTCAAGAACATCATGCACCGCAAGGGCAAGCAGGATAAGGAGCGCTCGAAGGCGTTCGCAAAGCTGTCTCGCGAACTGACGGTGGCGGCTAAGTCGGGCCTGCCCGATCCGGCGCACAATCCGCGCCTGCGCTCCGCCATCATCGCGGCGAAGCAGGAATCTATGCCCAAGGACAATATCGACCGCGCCATCCAGAAGGCGGTGGGCGGGGGCGGCGAGAATTACGACGAGGTGCGCTACGAGGGCCGCGGCCCCGGCGGCGTCGCCTTGATCGTTCAGGCCCTGACCGACAACCGCAATCGCACCAGCGCCGATGTGCGCGCCGCTTTCAGCAAGTATGGCGGGGCGATGGCCGAGAATGGCTCGGTCAGCTTTATGTTCGATCATGTTGGCGTCATCGCCTATCCGCCCCAGAAAGGCGGCGAGGATGCGATGCTGGAGGTGGCGCTGGATGCGGGCGCCGATGAATGCGTCACCAGCGTGGACGGCCACGAATTCATCAGCGCGCTCGAAAGCTACGCCTCCGTGCGCGAGGCGCTGGAAGTCAGGCTGGGTGCGCCTGCGTCAGCCGCCATCGTCTGGCGGCCCAAGGACAGTGTCGCGGTGGCGGACGATGCGGGCGAGCAGTTGATCAAGATGATCGACGCGCTCGATGACCATGACGATATCCAGACGGTTTACGGAAACTATGAGTTCTCAGACGCGCTGATGAAGAAGCTGGGCGCCTAGCCCGGTCTTTTTGGCCTCTGGGTTCGTCGCTCGTCGCTCATGGGCTATTTGCCCACATCGCTCCTCGCTCCTGCCCAGCGACCAAAAATCCTCGGGCTAACTATCTTGCGATAAGAATTCCGCCGGGCTGCACCACCGTCTTGGCGCGCCCCGGCATGATGGTCAGCGCGGCGCTCGACAGCATGCCACTTCCCACCGCCAGGCTGGAATCCACCGGCACCTTGATGTCCTCGCGGATCGCCAGCCTGGCCTCCACCGCATAGGTCTGTTGATCGAGGCGCAGGCTTTCCACCGTGCCGACCTTGACCCCGCCGATGCGGACATCGGTGCCGGGTTTCAGCCCGTCGGCGTTTTTCAGGCGCGCCGCCATCTCATAGCTGTTCAGGCTGCCGGTGCCGGTCTGCCACAAAAGAAACACAAGAAATCCCACGCCCAGCGCGATCACGGCGGCGCTGAGCAGGGTTTCGAAGAGGCCGATGCGTTGCATGAGGCAGAAATTAGCCTGACGCGGCCAGAATATAAATGGCCAATCTGTCCTTGGCCCTGATAGTTCGTTCCATGCATCATGCCTCGCCACTCATAGCCATTCTTGTCGGGGGCCTTGGCCTCGCTTTCGTCTTTGGTACCATCGCCCACCGCTTCAAGCTGCCGCCCTTGTTCGGCTATCTGCTGGCGGGCGTCGCCATCGGGCCCTTCACGCCTGGTTACATCGCTGATGTCGGGCTGGTGCAGCAATTGGCCGATATCGGCATCATTCTTCTGATGTTTGGCGTCGGCCTGCATTTCTCGCTGCGCGACCTGATCTCGGTGAAGGCCATCGCCGTTCCCGGCGCGGTGGGCCAGATCGCCATCGCCACCCTGCTAGGCATGGCGCTGGGCTGGTGGCTGGGCTGGGACATGGGCGCGGGCCTGGTGTTCGGCCTGGCGCTGTCGGTGGCCTCCACCGTGGTCTTGCTGCGCGCCATGCAGGAGCGTCGCCTGATCGAGACCGACCGCGGCCACATCGCCGTCGGCTGGCTGATCGTGGAAGACATCGCCATGGTGCTGGTGCTGGTGCTGCTGCCGCCGCTGGCGGAGACCCTTAATGGTGGCGCCTTCGATTTGGGGACCACGGCGCAGACCATGGGCCTGACGCTGGGCAAGCTGGCGCTGTTCACTGCCATCATGCTGGTGGCGGGCCGCCGCGTGGTGCCGTGGATATTGCACTACATCGCGCACACCGGATCGCGCGAGCTTTTCCGCCTAGCGGTGCTGTCGGTGGCGCTGGGCGTGGCGCTGGGCGCCGCCGTGCTGTTCGACGTCTCCATTGCGCTGGGCGCCTTCTTCGCCGGCATGATCATGTCGGAAAGCCAATTGTCCCAGCGCGCCGCCGAGGAATCGCTGCCGCTGCGCGACGCTTTCGCGGTGCTGTTCTTCGTCTCGGTCGGCATGCTGTTCAATCCGTCCATCCTGATCAACGACTGGGCGGCGGTGCTGGCGACGGTGGCGATCATTGTGGTGGGCAAGTCGGTGGCGGCCTATGTCATCGTCCGCGCCTTCAACCATTCCCGCGCCACGGCGTTGACCATTTCGGCTTCGCTGGCGCAGATCGGCGAATTCTCCTTCATCCTGGTGGGGCTGGGCGTCACCCTCAATCTGCTGCCGGAGCGCGGCCGCGACCTGGTGCTGGCGGGCGCGATCATCTCCATCATGCTCAACCCGCTGGTGTTCGGCCTGCTGGACCGCATGCTGGCCAAGAGCGGCGAAACCGCCGAGCCCAAGAAACAGCCCGAGCGCATCCGCGAGCCCATCGCGCCCACCACACTTACCGATCATGCCGTGCTGGTGGGCTATGGCCGGGTCGGCAAATCCATCGCCGAAGGCATGGAAGGCCAGAAGCTTCTGGTGATCGAAGAGGGCGATGTCGGCATGTCCGGGATCGAGCATGTGCGCGGCAATGGCGCGCGTGGCGACGTTCTGGAAGCCGCCAATCTGAAGGAGGCGCGGATATTGTTCGTCGCCATCCCCCAGGCCTTCGAGGCGGGCCGCATCATCGAGCAGGCGCGCAAGGTCAATCCGCTGCTGCTGATCGTGGCCCGTGCCCATTTCGACGCCGAGGTGACGCATCTGGGCAATATGGGCGCCGACAAGGTGGTGATGGGCGAGCGCGAGATCGCCCTGGCCATGCTGGGCTTCGCGAAAAGCCAGTAGCCGCGCCCGCAAGCGGGTGGAATTAACCCGAACAGAAAGAGTACAAACGATCCATGAGCGGGACGATTCGCATTCTGGGTCTGGACCCCGGCCTGTCGGCTATGGGCTGGGGCATGATCGCCGTGTCCGGTTCGCGGCTCACCCACATCGCCCATGGCGTCATCGCCACCAAGCCCGCCATCGGGCTGGGCGCGCGGCTGATGGAATTGCATCGCGTGCTGGTCACCGTCATCGCCGAACATGGCCCCACCGCCATCGCGGTGGAGCAGGCGTTCGTGGCGAAAGACCCGTCCGCCGCGCTGAAGATCGGCCATGCTCGCGCCGTGGCGCTGCTGGCCGCGGCGCAGGCGGGGTTGGAGATCGCCGAATACGCCCCCAACCAGATCAAGAAATGCGTCGTTGGCGCAGGCCATGCGGGCAAGGAGCAGGTGCAGTTCATGGTCAAGCGCCTGCTGCCCGCCTGCGGCGTGACGAAAGCCGACGCCGCCGACGCGCTGGCCGCGGCCATCGCCCACGCCCATCTTTCGACGACACGCGCCCGCGTCTATGAAGTTATGCGCGCATCCGCGCGCGGGGCGGCATCATGATTGGAAAACTGACCGGCATCGTCGACAGCTTGACCGAGGATGGCGTAATCCTCGATGTGAACGGCGCCGGCTATCTGGTGCAGTGCCCGTCTTCGACCCTGTCGCAGCTGTCAGTGGGCGCGCATGCGTCGCTGATGATCGAGATGAAGGTGTCGGAAGACTCCATGCGTCTCTATGGCTTCGTCTCGGCGCAAGAGCGCGAGTGGTTCCGCCTGCTGCAGACGGTGCAGAGCGTGGGATCGAAAGTGGCTCTGGCGATCCTTTCCACGCTGTCGCCGCGCGATTTGCAGCGGGCGCTGGCGCTAGGCGACAAGGCGATGATCGGCCGCGCCCCCGGCGTGGGGCCCAAGCTGGCGCTGCGGCTGACCACAGAACTCAAGGACAAAGCCCCGGCCATGATGCTGCGCGGCGATGCCCATGACGACATGCCGGTGGCCGTCGCGCCGCGCGGTGCGGAAGCCGATGCGGTGGCGGCGCTGCTCAAGCTGGGCTATTCCGAAAGCATCGCTGCGACGTCGGTGGCGAAGGCCGCGAATGATCTGGGTGAGGCCGAAGCTAGCGCGCTGATACGCGAAGCTTTGAGGAATATGGGCAAGGTATGAAGAGCCCTGTCACCACGCCCGAACGCACCGACGACGACACGCTGGAAGCCAGCCTGCGCCCCAAGACGCTGGCGGATTTCGTCGGCCAGCGCCAGGAACTCGACAATCTCTCAGTCTTCATCAAGGCCGCGAAGGAACGCGGCGAGGCGATGGACCATGTCCTGTTCTCCGGCCCGCCGGGACTGGGCAAGACCACGCTGGCGCAGATTGTGGCGCGCGAACTGGGCGTCAATTTCCGCTCCACGTCGGGTCCGGTGCTGGCCAAGGCGGGCGACCTCGCCGCCATCCTGACCAACCTGGAACCAAGCGACGTTCTCTTCATCGATGAAATACACCGCCTCAATCCGGCGGTGGAAGAGACGCTCTATTCCGCCATGGAAGACTTCGAGCTGGACATCATCATCGGCGAAGGCCCGTCGGCCCGCTCGGTGAAGATTTCGCTGGCGCCGTTCACGCTGGTGGGCGCGACCACGCGCGCGGGCCTGCTGGCGACGCCGCTGCGCGACCGTTTCGGCATTCCGGTGCGGCTGAATTTCTATTCGCCGGAAGATTTGTCTTCCATCGTCATGCGCGGCGCCAAGGTGCTGAATCTGGCGATGGATGCGGACGGCGCGCTGGAAATTGCCCGCCGCGCCCGGGGTACGCCGCGCATCGCGGGCAGACTGTTGAAGCGGGTGCGTGATTTCGCCAGCATCGCCAAGCACGGCACCGTCACGAAAGCCATTGCCGACGCCGCGCTGACGCGGCTGGAAGTGGACAATCGCGGCCTGGATGCCTTCGACCGCCGCTATCTCTCGCTGATCGCCGAGCAGTTCAGCGGCGGGCCTGTCGGGATCGAGACCATCGCCGCGGCGCTGGGCGAGGCGCGCGACGCCATCGAGGACATCATCGAGCCGTATCTGATGCAGCAGGGCTTCGTGCAGCGCACGCCGCGCGGCCGCGTGCTGGCCAGCGCTGCTTACGGCCATCTGGGACTCAATGCGCCCGCCAATCCGGTGCAGACCGGACTCTTCACGGACGAGGGCGATGGCTGAGAGCCTTGTCATCCGCTCGGTCACGTCCGGCGACGCCGCCGCCATCGCGGCGATCTACAACCCGTATATCCGCGCCACCACCGTTTCCTTCGAGGAAGAAGATGTCACGGCGGAAGTGATGGCAGGCCGCATCGCCGCCGCCACCGCCCACTATCCCTGGCTGGTGCTGGAATTGGGCGACCGCGTCATCGGCTATGCCTATGCCCGCAAATATCACGAGCGCGCCGCCTACCGGCATACGGTGGAAACGGCGATCTATTTGCATGCGGGCCTGCATCGCCAGGGCTATGGCCGCCTGCTCTATGGCGCGCTGCTGGCGCAATTGCCCGCACTGGGCGTGCGCAGCGCCATCGGCGGCATTTCCTGGCCCAATCCCGGCAGTATCGGCCTGCATGAAGCGATGGGCTTTGTGAAGGTTGGTCATTTCCCGCAAATCGGCTTTAAGTTCGGCGACTGGATAGACGTGGTCTATCTGCAAAAATGTTTCGAGACGCCATGACCGGCAATCTGAACGGCCTGGGAAATTTCGAGGGCAAGACTCATCACCTGCCGGTCAGCGTCTATTACGAGGACACCGACCTGTCGGGCTTCGTCTATCACGCCAATTACCTGCGGTTCATGGAGCGGGCCCGCACCGAATTCTTCCGCCTGGCGGGATTCTCCAAGATGGCGGGGCTGGAAGCGCAGGGGCCCTTCGCTTGGGCGATCCGCCGCGCCGAGATCGATTTCCGCAAACCCGCCCGGCTGGACGACCTGCTGACGGTGAAGACCCTGCTCACCAGCCTGTCCGGCGCGCGGCTCCACGCCCTGCAGCAGATCTTCCATGGCGAGACGCTGCTGGTGGAAGGACGGATCGAAGCCTGCCTTGTGACGTTGACAGGCAAGCCCCGCCGTCTGCCGGAAAATGTCCGTGTCCTGCTGACGCCCTTGCTTTACGAGCCCCCACTTCCGATGGATAAGCCTTAATCTCTATTGTCAAACTTCGGCCTTAACTTTTCGGCCCTCTGCCGCAACAGCGGCACATTCACGCGCGAAGGTTGTTCCCATGTCCCGGATTCTTGCCGTCATCGCCATCCTGTTCCTCGGCCTCGCCACGCCGGTGTTGGCACAGAACACGCCCAGCGCCGCCCCCACCGAGCGGGTGGAGACCGGGGCCGTGATGGCGCCCGAAGGCGTGATCGACGCCAGCGGCGAAACCGCGGCGCAGACCGGCCTGGGCATCGTCGACACCTTCCTGCGCGCCGACATCGTGGTGAAGAGCGTGATGATCGTGCTGGTGCTGGCCTCGCTCTGGTCTTGGACCATCATCTTCAACAAGGGCTTCCTGCTGGCGGGCCTGAAGCGCAAGGCCAGGAAGTTCGAGAAGGTGTTCTGGTCCGGCCAGTCGCTGGATGAGCTCTATCAGCAATTCTCCACCAACAACGACCATCCCATGTCGGCGGTGTTCATCGCCGCCTTGCGCGAATGGCGGCGGGCCTTTGAAGGCGCGCCCATCCGCGAGTCGCTCATCGGCGGCGTAAAGGAACGCATCGAAAAAGCGATGAACGTCACCATCCTGCGCGAGACCGACGGGTTGGAGCGCCAGCTGGGCCAGCTCGCCACCATCGGGGCGGTGGCGCCCTTTATCGGCCTGTTCGGCACGGTCTGGGGCATCATGAACAGCTTCACCGCCATCGCGATGCGTCAAGACACCTCGCTGGCCTCGGTCGCGCCCGGCATCGCTGAAGCGCTGTTCGCCACGGCGGCGGGACTTTTCGCGGCCATACCGGCGGTCATCTTCTACAACCGCTTCGTGGCCGATATCGGCCGCTACACCAACCAGCTCGACGCCTTCGCGGACGAATTCTCCGCCATCCTGTCGCGCCAGCTTGACGATAAGGTTCGCTAATGGCGTGCGGTATCGCACCCATGGCGTCCCGGCGACGCGGCCGCATCAAGCGCGGCGCCATGTCGGAAATCAACGTCACGCCCTTTGTGGATGTGATGCTGGTGCTGCTGATCGTGTTCATGGTCACCGCGCCGCTGCTGACGGTGGGCGTGCCGGTGGATTTGCCCAAGACCCGTGCCCCCGCCATGGGCCAGGACAAGGAGCCGCTCTCGGTCACCGTCGGCAAGGACGGCGCCATCTTCCTGCAGAAGCTGCCTGTCGCCCTCGACGAACTGGTGCCCAAGCTCACCGCTATCGCCGGCAATGGCTACAACCAGCGCATCTTCCTGCGCGGCGACCAGACCGTGGGCTATGGCAAGGTGATGGAAGTGATGGGGCTGCTTTCCGCCGCCGGCTTCACCCGTATCGGACTGGTTACCGATGTCGCGCCCTCAGACCAGCGGCGCTAGCGCCACCGCCCAGGCAAGACCGCGCCTGCGTGGCCGCCCCACCACGGCGCGCTGCTCGCCCTATGGCGCGCCCGCCTCGCTGCTGCTGCACGGGCTGGGCGTCGCGGCGCTGCTCTTCGCCTTCCAGACCAATCTCGACATGGCCGAGACCAACATAGTGCCGGTGGAGCTGATCATCGCCGAGCAGACCAACGTGGCCGCCGCTGCGCCGCCGCCTGCGCAGGAAGAGACCTTCGAGCGTCCGCCGCTGGAAGCGCTGCCGCCGCCGCCGGTGCCGGACATCGCCGAGCCCGCGCCGGTGGAGGCCAAGCCGCCGGAGTTCAAAGTGACGCCGCAGCGTGAAACGCCGCCGCGCAAAGACATCAATGCGCTGCTCAACCAGCTCACGACCCCCGACCGCAACGCGCCGCGCACGGCGCCGCGCGCCACCGAGGCGGTGGGCGCCTCCAACATGGCCACCGCCAGCCTGGCCGATGCGCTGCGCAGCCAGATTCGCAATTGCTGGAGCCCGATGACCGGGGCGCCCAACCCCAACGACCAGGTGGTGACGTTTTCGCTGCGGCTGAACCGCGACGGCAGCGTGGGCGGGCTTGAGGTTTTGACCTATACCAACAATGCCTATGGCGCCGCCGCGGTCGAAGCCGCCAGCCGCGCCATCTATTCGTGCCAGCCTTACCGTTTGCCTCTTGATCGCTACAGCCAGTGGCAGGAGTTTAGGCCGCTGCGCTTCGATCCGCGGCAGATGGTGCAGTAAGTGCTTGCAACAACCGGCCCAGAAAAACGTTTGATTGGACGTTGAAGGGAATATGGAGAGCGCGATGAAGAGAATGTTCCTGCTGTTCGGGGCCATGGCCGCACTGTTCCTGGCCGCCCCGCGTCCGGCCGCCGCCCAGATCGCGGTGGACGTCACCCAGGGCAATATCCAGCCCCTGCCCATCGCCATTCCCGACTTCGGCCCCATCGGCAATGACGGCGGCGTGGCCGCGCGCATCGCCGCCGTGGTGCGCGCCGACCTGGAACGCTCCGGCCTGTTCCGCCCGCTCGACCCAAAGTCGTTCGTGGACCGCGTCACTGACATCAACACGGTGCCCAACTTCGCCAACTGGCGGGTGATCAATTCGCAGGCTCTGGTCGCGGGCGCCCTGACGGTGCAGCCCGACGGGCGGCTGCGGGTCGATTTCCGTCTGTGGGACGTGACGGCCTCCAGCCAGATGCTGGGGCGGCAATATTCCACCACGCCGGAAAACTGGCGGCGCATCGCGCACATGGTGTCGGACGCGATCTATGAGCGCATCACCGGCGAGAAGGGCTATTTCGACACCCGCGTGGTCTTCATTTCCGAAAGCGGCCCGGCGCTGAATCGCGTCAAGCGGCTGGCGGTGATGGACCAGGACGGCGCTAACCCGATCTTCCTGACGCGGGGCGACTACATGGTGCTGACGCCGCGCTTCAATCCCACGGCGCAGATGATCGCTTACATGTCCTATATCGGCGGCAAGCCGCGCGTGTATTTGTTCGACCTGGAAAGCGGCAAGCAGGAGCGGCTGGGCGATTTCCCCAACATGACCTTCTCGCCCCGCTTCTCGCCTGACGGCAACCGCGTGGCGCTGACGCTGGAGAATGGCGGCAATTCCGACATCTACATCATGGATTTGCGCAACCGCGCTATGACGCGGCTGACCAACGATCCGGCCATCGACACCGCGCCGTCGTTCTCGCCCGACGGGACGCAGATCACCTTCGAGAGCGATCGCGGCGGCAGCCAGCAGGTCTATGTGATGAATCTGGACGGTTCGAACCAGCGCCGCATCAGCTTCGGCAATGGCCGCAACGGCACCCCGGTCTGGAGCCCGCGCGGTGACCTGATCGCGTTCACCCGCCAGGCGGGTGGCCGCTTCAACATCGGCGTGATGCGCACCGACGGTTCGCAGGAACGGATGATCTCTACCGGCGCGCATGATGAAGGCCCGACATGGGCCCCCAATGGCCGGGTGCTGATGTACACCCGCGAAGGCGGCGGCGCGGCGGCGGCGCAAATCTGGTCGATCGATGTTTTCGGGCGCAACGAGCGGCGGGTGCAAACCCCGGGCAGTGCGTCGGACCCGGCCTGGTCGCCGATGATACAATAGATTCAGGCGATCCCTGTGTTTTGGGGTTGCTCCCATGACTCAATTGGCTAAGAATGCGGACTGATCGCACGAAAAATTCGGATCCGGCCCGCTTTTAGAACGGAATTTTTGGCTCTTTTTGATCGTTTGGGTGTAGCTGATTTCAAGGTGCATTTATTTCCGCGCCGGCTGGGCTGTACCAGGTTTTTCGTTTTGCTCAGGAGATTGCAAACCATGAAGAATTTCGTTCGTCTCGCCCAGATCGCGAGTGTCTCGGCTCTGCTTTTCGCCGGTGCCTGCACCTCCCGCCCGGAAGTCGTCGCCACCGCGCCGCCGCCGCCGCCGCCGCCGCCGGCCATGGCCCCTGCGCCCGCGCCGCTGCCGCCCGCCCCGCCGCCGCCGCGCGGCCCGATCCCCGGCAGCGCCGAGGATTTCCGCGTCAATGTCGGCGACACGGTGGGCTTCGGCTATGACGCCTATTCGGTTCAGGACGCCGACCGCGCCACGCTGCAGAAGCAGTCGAGCTGGCTGGCCCAGTATCCCAATGTGCGCGTCTCAGTCGAAGGCCATGCCGACGAACGCGGCACACGCGAATACAATCTGGCGCTGGGCGCGCGCCGCGCCAATGCGGTGAAGGAATATCTGGTCAGCCTGGGCGTCTCGACCGCCCGCGTCGATACGGTCTCTTACGGCAAGGAGCGTCCTATGTGCTCTGAGTCGAATGAGGCCTGCTGGGCCCAGAACCGCCGCGGTGTCACCGTAGTGGCCGGCGGCACCAATTCCTAAAAGCGCCCGATTGTGAGTTCAGAAAGGGCGCGGGGTTTCCCCCGCGCCCTTTTTCGCTGATAGGATATTGCCATGAAGCAGCGCTTCCTTCTTTCCACCGCGATCCTGTTCCTGGCCGCCGCCATGCCCGCACAGGCCCAACTTTTCGGGCCCAGCGACGAGCAGGTGGCGCATGAGAACGCCCAGGACGCCCAGCTTATCTCCAACGCCCAGGCGATCGAGCAGAACCGCCAGCAGTCGGAGCAGGCGCAGCAGCAATTGCAGACCCAGATCCGCGATCTGGGCGACCGGATACGCAACCTCACCGACAGCCTGGCGCGCGCCACCGGCGCCAATGAAGAACTGGGTTTCCAGATCGGCCAGCTCAATGGCAAGATCGAGCAGCAGAGCCGCGACTTTTCCTATCGCCTCTGCGTGATCTCGGCGCAGCAGCTGGGTGCCGATCCCAATGGCCTGAACTGCGCCGCCGCCAGTGCCGGCGGCGGTGCCCCGCAACGCTCCGGCGCGCCCATGACGCTGGCGCCGGGCTCCAGCCTGCCCCCCATCATACCTAATTCCGTCGCGCCGCCGCCAGGCAGTCCCAACATGGGGCGCGGACCCGGCACGCTGGGCACGCTCTCCAGCTCCGGGCCTGCGCCCGCCATGAGCGGCGGCGGCGCGGATGGCCGCGAATTCGACAACGCGATGAACCTGCTGGCGCGCGCGCAATACAATGAAGCCAGCGCCGCCTTCCGCACCTATGCCGACAGCCACGCCGACGATCCCGATCTGGCGCCTCAGGCGCTCTATTGGGTGGGCAACATCGCCTATATGCAGCAGGACTATCCCGGCGCGGCGCGGGTCTTCGCCGAGCAGATCAAGAAATATCCCAAGTCGCCCCGCGGCGCGGATAGCATGCTGAAAATGGGTCAGGCGCTGGCGGCGCAGGGCCAGACGCGCAACGCCTGCACCGCCTTCGCCGCCATCCGGAAACAATATCCCGATGCCTCGCCGTCCACCGTCACCGCCGTCGCCAACGCGCGCCGCGCCGCCAATTGCGCCTAAAGACCTCGAAGCCTGCTTCGCGCGGGTGATGGAGACGTTCGCCGCAGGCGGCGCCTGGCCGGGCGTTGTGGCGGTGTCGGGCGGCTGCGACAGTCTTGCCCTGATGCATCTGCTGACGCGCTGGGCGAAGAAGGCGAAGCTGACCGCGCCGCAAATCCTCGTCGTCGATCATGGCCTGCGGCCCGGCTCGCGCAAGGAAGCCATGGCTGCGGCGCGCAAGGCGCGTGCGCTGGATCTGGAAGCCTCCCTGCTAAATTGGAAAGGCCCGCATCCCAAAAGCGGCATCGAAGCGGCAGCGCGCTCGGCGCGCTATGCCTTGATGGGCGCGTGGCTGATGCGCCGCAAGCGTGCCACGCTCTATGTTGGCCATAACCAGGACGAGCAGGCCGAGACGTTCCTGTTGCGGCTGGCACGCGGCAGCGGGATTGACGGCCTGTCGGCGATGCGGCCGCTGGCGGCGTATCCGCATCCCGATTTTCCTTCCCTTTCCGTGGCGCGGCCCTTGCTGGATTTCAGTCGCGCCGAATTGCGCGCCTGGCTTTCGGCGCGGGGCGAAAGCTGGGCGGAAGACCCGATGAATGACGATCCCCGCTTTGACCGGGTGCGCTTTCGCCGCCTGGCCCCGGCGCTGGCCGAGGCGGGCCTGACACCCGCCCGCATCGCGCTGGCTGCCGCGCATATGGGCTCGGCCCGCGACCTGATGGAAGAACTGACAGCCACCCTGTTGGAGCGCACCACCCGCTCCGGCAAGGGCGATGCGCTGATCGATGGCGATGCGCTGGCCTCGGCCCCGCGCGAGCTGGGCCTGCGGGCCCTGGCCGCGCTGCTGCGCACGGTGTCAGGCGCGTCCTACCGCCCCCGA
>CANFDA010000038.1 GCA_947445215.1 Alphaproteobacteria bacterium
GTGTAAAACAAAAAAAGCCCGCGCATCGCTGCGCGGGCTTTTTGATTCAGAACATATCGCTTACGGCGTGGCCGAAGCGGCAGCCGGCTTCGAGCGCGAACGGTTGGATTCCACCATCGCCTCATGCGCGGCGCTGAATCCGTTGAAGGAGAGCGGGAACTCGCGCGGCTTGTCCTCGCCATCGGCGGAGATGCGCAGCTTGGCTTCGCCGCTGGACTTGGCGAAGGCGTCGATCAGCGGCTTTTCCACCGCGGCTTCGACATAGCAGCCGGCGCGGTCGCAGCGGCGGAACTTCATCACCGGGGTCTGGAAAGCGTTGGTCTGGATCACGACGCCCTTTTCCAGCGCGACGCCCAGCGGCACGCCCAGCACCATCACGTAACGGTTGTTGGACGGCAGGAAGGCGATGCTGAAATTGATCAGCGGCTGGCCGGTTTCCTTGTTGCGCACCTGTTCGAACATGTCGCACGGGCTGCCGCCCTGGACCTGGAAGCAGCGCACCTGGAAATCGCCGAACTGGCGGGTTTCCGGAGAGCCGGGGCCCGGCTGCGCCAGCGCGGCGGTGGAAGCGAGCGCCAGGAAGGCGCCGGCGAGGAGAGAAGCGGTTTTCATCAGAAGATTCTCCGGATCATGGAAGACCGGCGGCCTTCGCCGCGCTCATAGGCGGACAGGGCGCTGTTGAAGCCCTTGAAGGAGACAATCAGCGTCTGCGGCTTGGCGTTCGGCGCCGCGCCGGTAAAGGAAATCTTGGTTTCGGTGTTGGAGCGCAGGGCCGAGCGCATCGCGTCTTCCAGCGGCACCACGGCCAGGCAGCCGACATTGTTGCAGGTGCGGTACGGGAGCACCTTCACCGGGTCCTTGCCGGACTGCACGCCGACGCCGGCATCCAGCAGCACATCGTGCGGCAGCATGAAGGCGATCATCTCGGCGCCGTTATTCTTCATGTCCTTGACGATGGAGATGCGCGCCACGGTGGCCTTCAGGGCCGGATCGACCACATCGCCCAGAACCTCGCACGAGGCGGTCGCGGTGGTGGCCGGCGGGCAATAGGTGCGCCAGTCTTCATAGGTGGTGGTCGCTTCGGTGGCGACATTGTAGGTGGCCACGCCGCGCACGGCCCAGCCGAGCAGCAGGCCCAGCACCAGCGCGCCGCCGCCAATGGCAAGGCGTTCGATGTTCTTATCCATGTTTTTCGCTTCGCTTCGCACGTTGCGCGGGATACGCCCCCAAGGCGGCCCGCGGGTCTCAAACCGGCGTGAGGAGGTAGCAGAAACATCCGCCAAAGGAAACCGGCCAATCCCGGTTTTTTTGGGCAGAATCGGGGGGTAGGTGAATCGCCGGAATGAAGCTTTTGTCAGCCTTTCCCGGCGGAACCCGGCCCTGCCCCGGCGTTACTTGCGCGCCGCCACCAGCACGGGTTCCGCCCGCCAATATTGCGGCCAGACGCTGGCCAGCGCGCGCAGCTTCGGCAGGTCGTTGATGACGATGTAGGGATAGGTCGGATTGTTCGCCAGGAAGTCCTGGTGATAGGCCTCGGCCGCATAGAAGCCCTGGAAGGCTTCGACCTTGGTGGCGATGGGCCTGGCGAAGACCTTGGCGCTGTTCAATTGCGTGATATAGGCGTTGGCCGTGTTCGCCTGGGTGGGCGACAGCGGGAAGATGGCGGTGCGGTAGCTGGTGCCGGTGTCGGGCCCCTGGCGGTTCACTTCGGTGGGATCGTGCGCCACCGAGAAGAAGATGCGCATCAGCGTGCCGTAGGACACCACCTTCGGATCATAGGTGATGGAAACCGCCTCGGCATGGCCGGTGGTTTCGGTGATCACCTGCTGGTAGGTCGCGGTCGCCTTGGCGCCGCCGGAATAGCCGGACTGGGCGCGCGTCACGCCCTTCACATGCTGGAACACGGCCTGGATGCCCCAGAAGCAGCCGCCCGCGAACACGGCGGTTTCGCTCATGGTGGTGAAGGCGGGATCCAGCGTCGGCGCCGGGATGGGCTTGTTCAGCTCCGCCGCGAAAGCGGAGCCGGTGAGCAAGAACAGTAGCGCCAAAGACGCATTCAGAGCGGTCTTCATGGTGTTCCTTCCTTTCCTCTTCATTCGCACCGGATGGCGGACCCGTTACAGCGCGGCGAGGATGGCGGCGTAAATTGTGTCGAGTTCCGCCCCCGTGATGCAATAGGGCGGCAGTACATAGATCGTGTTGCCCAGCGGCCGCAGCAAGACCCCCTGTTCGAGGAACTTCGCCGCCATAAGCGGCCCCGCATCCGCGAGATAGCCGGGGTCGGAAACCGACACGTCCAGCGCTGCGACGGTACCCAATCTACGCACATTCCCGAAGTGCGGATCACTGCGCAGGGGTGCGAGGCGGTCTTCCTGCATGGCCGCCAGCGTGGCGATGCGCTCCCGCACGGGCTCGCCCTGCCAGATTGCCAGATTTTCACACGCGGCGGCGCAGGCGATGGGATTGGCGGTGTAGGAGCTGGAATGGAAGAAGGTCTTGCGGCGGTCTTGCGAATAATGCGCGTTGAAGATGGCGGGCGTCGCCAGCGTCGCCGCCAGCGGCAGCGCCCCGCCGGTGAGGCCCTTCGCCAGGCAGAGAATGTCGGGCGTGATCCCGGCCTGTTCGCAGGCGAACAGCGTGCCGGTGCGGCCGAAGCCGGTCAGCACTTCGTCGGCGATGAAGAGCGTGCCATAGCGTTCGCAGATCGCCTTCATGTCGCGCAAGATTTCGGGCGCATACATCAGCATGCCGCCCGCGCCCAGCAGCAGCGGCTCCACGATCAGGGCGGCGGCGTTTGGTGCTTCGCGTTCCAGCGCCGCCAGCGTTGCCTTGGGATCGCTGGGGAATGGCAACCGCGCCACATCGAACAGCAGCGGTTCATAGGCGGCATTGAAAACGCCGCGCGCACCTGCCGCCATCGTGCCGATGGTGTCGCCATGATAGGCGTGTTCCAGCGCGATGATCTTCGTGCGCGGCGTGGCCCGATTGTGCCAGAAGCCCAGCGCCATCTTCAGCGCCACTTCCACGGCGGTCGAGCCGCTATCGGAATAGAAGACATGGCGCAAACCCGGCGGCACGATCTTCAGCATTTCGGCCGCGAGGGTTTCGGCAGGCGCATGGGTAAAACCGGCGAAGATCACCTGATCCAGCTTTTCGGTCTGGGCGCGGATCGCCGCCATGATGCGCGGATGGTTGTGACCATGCGTCGTCACCCACCAGGAAGAAATGCCGTCGATGATGCGGCGGCCATCTTCCAGAATGAGCGTGGCGCCCTCGCCCTTTGCGACGGCTAGAGGCGCGGGCGCGGTGGCATGCTGGGTGAAGGGATGCCAGATGTTAGTCACGCGAAATCGCCCAGCTTGAAATTCGCGGCGAAGGCGGCGGACAGACTTTCCCGATTAAGCGGCGTGAGGCGCGGCAGGCGGCCCAGCCGTTTCGCGCCGGATTTTTCGATGATGATGCCCTCGCTCTCGCCCTGCGCGTCGCCGATGAAGGCGATGCCCAGCAGCGGAATCTTGCGGGCACGGATGGCCTCGACCGACAGCAGCGTGTGGTTGATGGTGCCAAGCTGGGTGCGGGCGCACAGCACCAGCGGCAAATTCCAGCGCACGAACACGTCGATATTCAGCGTGGTGCGGGTCAGCGGCACCATCAGCCCGCCTGCGCCTTCGATCACCACAGCGCCGTCCGGCGGGTTCAGCGCATCGGTGTCGATGGTGACGCCTTCGGCGGCGGCGGCCTGGTGCGGCGACGCCGCCAGCTTGAAGCGATACGCTTCCGGCAGCACTGTTGCGCCCAGACGCGCCGCCGTTTCTTTATCCCCTTCCGGATCGAACCCCGCCTGCACCGACTTCCAGTAAGCCGCGCCCGATGAAGCGCACAGCGCGGCGGCGAACACGGTCTTGCCGATATCGGTGTCGGTGCCTGTTACAACCAGCCTCATGCGCGTTCCAGCTCCGCAGCCAAATGGGCGAAGACGGCATCCAGATCGGCTTCCGTGACATGCGTGGTGAGGGCGAGCCGCAACCGCGCCGTGCCTTCCGGCACCGTGGGCGGGCGGATGGCGCGAATGTCATAGCCCTGCCCCTGCAAGGCTTCGGCAAAACGCATCGCCCGCGCATCCGCGCCCAGAATGATGGGCTGGATCGGTGAGCCGCTGGCCTTCCACTGGTTATGATCGCGCAGCAACTTGTCGGCATGCGCCACCAGCGCCATCAGCCGGGCGCGCTGCTCATCGGCGGCGGCCGCCAGCTTCAGGGCTTCGCGCACCACCGCCGCCGTCAGCGGCGACGGCGCGGTGGAATAGACGAAGGCCGCCGCCCGGTTGATCAGGAAATCCTTGTAAACCCGCGCGCAGGTGACAAGCCCGCCCGCCGCGCCCAGCGCCTTGCCGCACGTGTGCAGCGTGATGATGTTCTCGCGGCCTTCGTAAGCGGCGGCCAGCCCGCGCCCCTGCGGGCCATAGACGCCGGTGGCGTGCGCCTCGTCCAGCGCCAGCATCGAATCCGTCGCGTCGGCCAACGCCACCAGATCGGCCAGCGGCGCGCGGTCGCCATCCATGGAGTATAAAGTCTCTGCCGCGATCCAGGGGCGTCCGCGGCCGCCGCGCGCGCGCCAGCCTTTGATCGCATCCGCGATCGCGCCGACATCATTGTGCGGCGTCTCGATCACCGGCACCCGCGCGGGATCGAGCCCGTCGCGCACCGAGGCATGGATCAGCGCATCATGGATGATGACATCCTCGCGCCTTGGCAGCGCCGCCAGCAACGCCGCGTTGGCGGCGAAGCCGGTGGGAAAATAGAGCGCGGCTTCGGCACCATAAAACGCAGCGGCTTCCGCTTCCAGCGCCTCATGCTCCGGATGATTGCCGCGCAGCAGGCGCGAACCGCCCGCGCCCAGCGGCACGCCGCGATCCAGCGCCGCCCGCGCCGCATCGCGCAGGGCATCGCTTTCCGCCAGGCCGAGATAATCGTTGCTGGTGAAATCCAGCCCGGCGCGGGGCGCAAGGCGCCTGAGCCGGGCCTTGCGGGCCAGTGCCGCGAGCGCGTTTTCGTGCGGCTTCATGGCGAGATCCATTCCACAGCCTCTTTCAAAGGGCAAGACACGCCGCCATAGTCTGCGCAATGACACTTTCTCCGCAAATGGCGCGCCTGTTCGAGGAAGCGCAGGACCTGCACGAGGCCGGCCGCCTGGCCGACGCCAAGGCGCGCTATGAGCGCATCCTGGCGGCGGACCCCCGCCACGGCCCCGCCCTGCACATGACCGGGCTGATGGCCTATCAGGTGGGGCAGAACGATCTGGCGGCAAGCCTGCTGACGCGCGCCGCACAGCTCGATCCCGGTTCGGCGTCGCTGCATTCCAATCTGGGCCTGGCGCTGCGTGGGCTGGGCCGGGTCGAAGACGCTATCGCCAGTTTCCGCCGCGCCCTGGCGCTGAAGCCCGATGTGGCGGAGACCCACAACAATCTGGGCAACGCCCTGCTGGAACAGGGCCAGGTGGACGCGGCGGTGGAAGCCTTCGCCCGCGCCGTGGCGCTCAACCCCAACCTCGCCGCAGCGCAGGCCAATCTGGGCGACGCGCTGTGGTCGCGTGGAAGGCTGGAAGAGGCCGAAGCCTGTCATCTCAAGGTTCAGGCGCTCCAACCAGATCATGCCGACACCTTTAAGACCCTAGCGCTGCTGGCGCTGGCGCGGGGCGACGCGGATACGGCGATGCGCCGCGTCGATGAAGCGTTACGGCGCGACGACAGCCCGCGTACCCATCGCGTCTTCGCCGACATCGTGGCGAACATGAATTGGGACAATGACAATGAAACGGTGCGCGCCTGGCTGACCCGCGCCATCGCCGAAGTATGGAGCCGCCCCCGCATTCTGGCCGGGACAGCGAATGGACTCATACTGGCGCGGCTGGCGGCGGGTGGCCGCATTCAGGACGACACGCTGCTGCGCGCCGTGCTGCGCGCCGTGCCCAACAGCGACATCGCACTGGAACGTAAACTCACCGCCGCGCGGCGCGAATTGCTGCTGTCCGGCGGCGGAACCGGGGACTTCGCGGTGACGCTGGCGCAGCAATGCTTCATCAATGAATATGTCTGGCGCGTCGCCGCAGATGAAGTGGCGGCCGTCGAAAAGCTGCGGGCGAAGCCGTCGCCTTCTGCCGCCGAACTGGTGGCGCTGGCCTGCTACCTGCCGCTGGGCGCTCTGGCCGAAGCGCAACTGGGCGCGGCGCCTTTCGTGTTGCTGATGCAGCAGCGCGACGAACCGGCGCAAGAGCAGCGCCTTGCCGCCGCCATGCCGGTTCTCACGCCGATTGAAGACAAAGTCAGCTTGGCGGTGCAGGGCCAGTATGAAGCCAATCCCTATCCGCGCTGGGTGCGGCTACCGGAGCCGATCACGCCGGTGCGGCTTGGCTTGTTCCTGGGCAGCCGTTTTCCCTTCGCCGCGCTGAAGCAGAAGGATTTTGCGGCGCAGCCTGCCGCGCTAGTAGCCGGTTGCGGCACCGGCCAGTTCGCGCTGGAACTGGCGCGGGAATTCGTCGTGGGCGACGTTCTGGCGGTGGACCTGTCGCGCGCCAGCCTGGCCCATGGCGCGCGCAAGGCGGCGGAAGCCGGCATCACCGGCGTGCGCTTCGGCCAGGCCGACATCCTGCAAATCGGCGCGCTGGGAAGTGGCTTCGACTTCATCGAATGCTCCGGCGTGCTGCATCACATGGACGAGCCCTTCACCGGCTGGCGGGCGCTGCTGGATTGTTTGAAACCCGGAGGCATCATGCTGGCCGCCTTCTACAGCGCCACGGCGCGCACCGCGATTGCGCAGACGCGCGACTGGATCCGGCGCGAGGGCTTCCCCGCCACGCCGGAAGGCATTCGCGCCGCGCGGGCGCAACTGATGCAGCAGGATCCAGCGGGCGCGTTGCGCACCATCCTGACCTCGCCCGATTTCTGCACCACCAGCGCCTGTCGCGACCTGCTCTTCCATGTGCAGGAACACAATCACACGCTAGAAGAGATCGCGGATTTTCTCGCTGCTAACGGGCTCGCCTTCATCGGCATGGAAGTGAGCGAACCGATCCGCGCCCAGTATCGCGCCCGCTTCCCAGGCGATCCGGCAGGCGCGACGCTGGCCAATTGGGCGGCGCTGGAACAGGAGCATCCCGACACCTTCGCGGCGATGTATCAATTCTGGGTGCAGAAGAGGGGCGACGGCCAGGAAAAGTGCGAAGCGGTTTTCCGTCCGGCCGCGCGACCAAAAACATGAGTGCGAAATTGCTTGCGGTGCACACCGGAAAAGTTGCTCCGCTAGGCCCCTACGGCGAGCCCAGCGGCTTCGTCAAGCAGCGGCGCGACGGCGCCATGGCGGTGGACAGATCCTTGCCGCAGCCATAGGCCCTGTCCCAGCCGCCATCCGTCTTCGCGGCTTCGACATGGCGCAAGCCATGTTCCGTCATGCGGCCATCGGTGATCAGCCGCCCGACCGTATCGACCTTCTTCTTGCTCCAGACGCCCTTGCGACCACGCGGGCTGTGGCGTCTCAGGAAGCTCTTCTCGTCCAGACCCTTGCGGATGCTGTCAATCCAGCCCTAGCACAGCACCGCCTCGATGGTCTCTTCCGAATTGATGGATTTGAGTCTGGAGCCGCGCTTGTGGATTTTAATCCAGACCTCGGCCGCCTTGTCTTGTTTCTTCGCGAGCCAGCGCTAAAATTTCTCAGCATCCGCGAAGCTACTGACATGCGCGGGATTGACGTTAAGCGGGGCCATGCAGGAACGGCCTACTTCGTCACCATCTCCAAATCAATGGCATCGGCCATGGCCTGATAGCCGGCATCGTTGGGATGCAGCTTGTCGCCGTCGTTGAACCCGGCGGCAAAGGTCAGCGGGTTGGCCTTGTCGGCTGTCGGCGTAGCGAAGTCGATGAATCCGTCATAGGCGCCGCTCGTCTGTATCCACGTATTCAATGCCTGGCGCACCGCTTCGCCTTCGGGCGAGGAATAGCCCGCGCCGCCATAGGGCGTCAGCAGGCCGCCATAAACCTTGATGCCCAGGGCGCGGGCCCGGGCGATGATCTGCTTGTGGGCGGCGATCAGCGAATCCGCCGTCAACGGCTCGCGATTGCCGTTCGGCGTAAAGCCGCGCCCGATATCGTTGATGCCTTCCAGCACGATCAGCGCCTTGGCGCCCGGCACGCTGAACACATCGCGGTCCAGCCGCGCCAGTGCGTTGGGGCCCGTGCCATAGCGCAGAAGTCGGTTGCCGCTGATACCAGCATTGACCACAGCCCAGGACTTCTTCGCCGCAGCCAGCCGTTCAGCCAGGCGGTCGGGCCAGCCGCGAAAGGCGTTGTTGGTCGAGCCCGTGCCTTCGGTGATGCTATCGCCGATGACGATAATGGCGCGGGTGGGCGTGTCGGCATTGACCTCGACCTGCGTCACATAAGTCGAGACGCGGGTGAGCCGCACCTGCGGCAGGCGGGCATCGGCGGTGTGGTCGCCCTTGGTCTCGGTGACATACATGGTGAGGCTGCGGCCCCCGCGCGGCACATCGCCCGACACATGGATGGAGATCAGCAGCTTGTCGAGCGGCTTGACCGCCAGCGTGACCGGATCGCTGTAGAGCGGCGCCGAAGCAGGGATCATCACCCCGCCGCCGCGGCCATCGAAGGTCACGGGGCGGTCGCTGCCCGCCAGGATGTTGCCATCGGGGCCAGCCAGGCCGACGCGCACCGCGCCCACCGCCATCATGTCGGTGCCGTTCTCGTTGGAAAAGCGCAGGCGGATCTGCTGGCCAGCCGCCGAGACCCGCACCAATTGGCGCACGGTGACATTGTTGAGCGGCACATAATTTTCGAGGATGGCGATGCGGCCCGGATTTTCGAGGCGCGGCGGCGAAGGCGCGGCGTTGGTGACCGGCGGCACCGGCGATGCACCCATGGGCAGGATCGGCGCGGCGGTGGAAGGGCCGACATTGGCGGGGGCCAGCGCGGCGGGGTTCACCCCCGGCGGCAGCGGCGCGGCGACGAAGGCCCAGGCCCCCACCCAGTTGTTGCTTTGCGCAAAGGTGGCGCTGGCCGGGACCGCTAGCAGGAAGGCCGTAAGCGCCGCGCGCATGATGAGCCGCATGTGGTTTTCCTTCTTATATCGGGCCGAGCATAAGAGATATGCGACGCCGCCGCCATTACGCGGCAGGAAAAACGCTGAAACCTTTAGCCATTGGAATCAATAGCGGTAGCTGGTCTGCAGCCAGAACACCGACTTGTCCGCAAATCCGCCCAGGCCCACGCCAGAACCGGCATGGTTGGCGTATTTCGCCATCACCGCGAAATTGGCGTCGATCTGGAAATCCGCCTGCAGATTCCATTCGCTGCCGATTCCACGATCCAGATTTTCGGTCTTGAAGTCGTGGTACCGCAGCATCAGGTTCAGCGCCCGCAGGCCCAGGAATCCAGGCCAGACATAGGTGCCGCGCACATACAAATCCTTCAGGCCATTGAGCGGCGTGGTGGTGAAGAGATCGGCCCAGCCATTGTTGTTGTGCAGCCAGCCGATGGGCGTTCCGACGCTCACCACGCCGTTGCCGGACAAAACTTCATAGCCCAGGGCCGCACCGAAACCATTCCAGCTCACGCCGCCTTCGCCCAGCCAGTAATCCAGACCGAAATTCAGCGGATTGGCGGCATGATCGCTCTGCCGGGCATAATCGCCGATCAGCCGGATGCCGATCGTGTCCCACAGGCGCGTGTCATATTCGGCACGTGCGCCCAGCGTGGCGGTGGACAGCCGCGCCGCCGCGGCCAGTTGCGCCGGGCGGAAGGCCGTGTCCGGCGGCGCCAGATCGAGCAGCAGGGCATAGGCTTCCAGCTTCAGCCCCGGCAAGCCTGTATAGGCGGCGTTCATCACATGGCTTTCGCTCTTGAAGTGGCCCGCCTGGTTGGTGGCGGCAGCGACGGCGGTGGGATCGAACGGCGTGGTCTCGCCATAGATGCGGTTGACGCGGTCGATCCAGATATAGGTCAGCGCCAGGCCCGGCATGGAAGTGTTCGTTAGTTGCACGGCGTCGAAGCTCTGGCCGTGCATGCGCCAGTCGGGGCTGGCGAGAAAACGCTGGCTGCCCAGCGCCAGGCGTTGCCGCCCGGCGATGATGGTGGTGGCAAGTTCGGCATTATTGTAGCTGAGGTTGAGATGTTTGAGCGCGAACAGCTCCGCATCGCCGATGTTGGAATAGGCGATCTTGCCGTTGCGGGTGGTGTTGTAGTCGCTGTCGCCCACTGGCACGAGGGCGTCGAACGCTACCTGCAGCGCCAGCCCGTTCCAGCGTGCCGTGTCATAGCCCAGCCGCGCCCGCAGGGTCGCGCCCTCGCCCATCATGGGGCGGGACTTGTCGCTCACCGTCTCGTAGCGCAGCCGCAGATCGATAGTGGGCCGCCCGCCCAGCAGGGCGGCACCCAGATCCTGGGCCAGGGCGGCGGGGGCCGCAAAAAGCAAAGCACAGAGGATGGCGGTGCGGAGCATCATGTCGGTCGCTTACGGGATGCCGGGAGCGGACACAAGGGCAAGAAGAAAGCCCCGGACCTTACGGCCCGGGGCTGAAGACGGCAATCGGAACCCGCTTAGTAGTTGAAGCGGACGCCCATGCGGTAGGCACGGCGCAGAGTGGTGTCGGTCGGCAGGTTCTGGACGTTATCCAGCGCACCGAACAGGGTAACGTTGTTGCTCCAGCGATACTGCACGCGCAAGTCGAGGGGTGCTTCGATCTCGTTGAGGTTGTTGACCCCAAGGGTGCTGTCGTCGCGACGGTCGGTATTGGTGACCACTGGAACGTTCTGGCCATTGACCAACGAGTAGATCGGGCTCTGCAGTTTCAGGCTAGGCTGGCCCTGGGTGCCCAGCTCGATCCGCGAAGCACCCGTAATGCGGGTCTGCGCGCCCCAGGTCCAGTTGCCCTCGCGATAGTTTAACGAGAGCGTGCCCTGGAACTTGGGGCCGCCGCTGTAATACGAATTGGTGCCGCCGGCGCCGTTGAAATTAACGCCGTTCAGGTTCTGGCTAAAGTCATAGACATAGTTGCCGTTTGCCGACACTTCCATTGTGCCAGTGAAAAGGTCGAAGCCATAGGCGATAGCAGCGTCGAAACCGGCAGTGGTGTAGAGGGCGGCATTGACGCGGGTCGAGTAGATGAAATCGATCGGCGTAGTCTGGTCACCGGGGGTGCGGAACATGATCTGGTTGCAATAGACCTGCTCGCCCGCCAGGCAGCGCTGGCGGATCAGCGTCGAGTTCGGAGTGGTGATGCCGCCATGCAGGTGGATCTGGTACCAATCGATCGAGGCGGTGAAGCCCTCGAAGAAGGTCGGGGTGAAGACTAGGCCCGCCGACGCCGTATTGGCGCGTTCCGGATTCAGATTGCGATTGCCGCCGGTGACGTTGAAGCAGGGATTGTTGCCAGCTGTGCTGCCCGGCAGAAAGGGCGCGCAGGTTACGCCACCGTAGGCGCCGGGTGAGTAGAGGTCCCACAAGTTGGGGGCACGGATATCATACGACCAGGTGCCACGGAAGCGGAGATCATCCGTGATTTGGCTGCTGATGCCGACCTTCCAGGTTTCGACCAGGCCGCTTGTGGAATAGCTGGTGAGGCGGCCGCCGAGACTTATGTTGAGCGTATTGACGATCGTGTCCTTGAGGATGGGCAGGTCGGCTTCCACGAAGCCTTCCTCTACATGGTAATGGGCCTTGAAGGCGCCAACGTTACCCACGCCCCAGCCCGCGTTAAGCGCGCGGACGTCGGGGGTGGATTGCCGGCCCTGCTCCAGGCGCCATTCGCCGCCAAAGGCAACGCCGATCTCGCCGGCTGGCAGCACCCAGGGCAGCACACCCGAGACTGACAGCGCGCCCGTGCTCTGCGTCAACTGGGTGATGATGGAATGCTGGATGCCCGTCTTCTCGGGGTTCAGGCCCGGCTCGATGAACATGCGGGCGGCGTTGGAGACATTCTGGTAGCCGAACGGATCCATCGGCGAGCAGCCGGTGATGTCGTCCTGGCCGACAGGCAAGCCCGCGGTACGCTGTGCCACGGCCGGGTTGAGCAGGCCGCGGCACTGGATCGAGCCGATCGACAGGCCCGAGGTGCCGACATTGCCCGAGGTGATGCGCACAGCGTCCTGCGCGTTGTTGAAGCGGGCACTGATCGCGTTCTGCGGCGCATATTGCCGAATGCGTGTCGTTCCGGTTTGGATATAGGCGTTCCAGGTGAAGGTATCACCCAGGGCGCCATCCAGGCCGAAGACGCCACGCGACAACACCTTGCTGGCATAGGAGCAGGGCACGCCGATCGCATCGCAGAGATTGTCCAGTGTCCACTTTGATTTGAGGGCGGGCGAATTGGCGCCGGTGGAGACAGCGTTGTTGAGATAGTCAAGGCCTATAGTCAGGCTCTGGGTCGGGCGGGCCTGGCGCTGGGCCAGCGAGGCATAAGTCGAACCGACAGCGCCGGTTTCATTCTGGAAGGTGAAGGGGTTGTAGCCATTCGACAGCACCGAGGTACCCGCCGCGCAGGTGCCCGAGGTGATGCCGGTCTGGCAGACGAAGCGCTGCGCGATCTTAGTCGGCAGAAATGGATTGTCTGCGAAGACAACTACGCCGGAGTTCAGGCGCTGACCACCGAATGTGCGGGTGGAGAGGCTCGCATAGTTCAGCTGGAGGGAGGCCGTGATATCCGGAGTGAGCTTAAAGCTGGAGTGGGCGAAGTAGTTGGAGCTGTGATAAGGCGCGGCGGGGACCGGATCCCAGGGCGTCAGGCCCGTGCTGGCGTCGTTGGTGCACCCATTGTAGCAGATAGAGTTGTTGTAGACGGTACCGTAGTTGAACTGCGTGACCGTCTTGTCCTGGCCAACGAACATCTGGCCCTTCAGCCCGTCCTTGACCAGGCCCGAGCCTGCGTTGCCGGCGGCATGGCTGTTGATCAGGCCGCCGCCGGTAGAGGTCGAGCTGCCAGTCTGGTAGGCATAGGTGAGCAGCGGCTGGCCCGAGAGGCTGGAGCAGGTGCCGCTCGCGGTCGGGGTCGCAGTGGGATAGCTGACCGTGTTGCAATAGGCCGGGTTGTAGACGAAGGCGCGATTTTCGGGCTTGAGCTGGCCGGCGAAGACGGCGTCGTTGCTGATGGTCCAGTTGGCGGCGGCCAT
The DNA here is from genome assembly GCA_947445215.1 of Alphaproteobacteria bacterium. Classification (GTDB taxonomy): domain Bacteria; phylum Pseudomonadota; class Alphaproteobacteria; order Micropepsales; family Micropepsaceae; genus Rhizomicrobium. The sequence goes on from CANFDA010000038.1 coordinate 13,172, forward strand.
CACATGGCCCTTGCCGCCCAGGAAGCTGGTGCCCCAGGCCAATTCGGCGCGGTACTGGCCGTGTGGCACTTCGGTCTTGTTAGCGTAAGAAACGCTGCCCTTGAACCCTTCGAAGGTCTTGTTGAGCACCAAGTTAATGACGCCGGTTACCGCGTCGGAGCCCCAGGCGGCGGAAGCGCCGCCGGTCACGACGTCGACGCGCTGCACGACGGCCGACGGGATCATCGCGATGTCGACTTCGTTCGACTGAACCGAGGAGGCAACGACGCGCTGACGGTCGATCAGCACCAGGTTGCGGTTGGCGCCCAAACCGCGGATGGCTACGGTGTCGATTGCGGCGTTGGCCTGCGCCACGTTGCGCGAGCTAGAGCCGCTGTTGATGCCGGCGCCGCCGCGCACCTGCGGCAGTTCGCGGATCTGGTCGCCGACATTGACCTTGGCGTCGCGGTTCAGGGTCTCGATGCCGATGACGCTGACCGGGGTGGGCGCTTCAAAACCCTTGAGGTCGATGCGAGAGGCAGATGAGCTGATCTCCTCGATATCCAGTGCGGAATTGTCCTGGGCGATGGCGGCGCTGAACGAGGCGGCGGCGATCAGAGCGGTCGCAGAGCCGCTCATCATAAATTTTCTCAGGTTGAGCATGGCACCTCACTCCGGGGAAAAATTTTTTGTGATTGATGCTCGGTAGTAGCTTCTTCAGGCGCGCACCAATATAAGATATGTTTGGCGGAGAAATCGGTGCAGTTATCGCCAAATCGCCTGCGATGTCATACAGAAAATAGTCATAAAGTTTACTGGCCAGTAATGCCTTCCTCTGCAAGTGCGATGCAGCACAAGCCCCAGCATTGCTTCAAATTTTAAGAAAAGCGCCAGCCCGCTGAAACTTTTGCCCGCTAGGGTCGCCCTCGGGTGCGATTCTTAGGCTGTGTGGGCATGTTGCAGAAAGCGAAAAATACCAGACTGCGCGGCGTAAAGTGCTGTGGGGGGGGGCGCCTGGCCAATCTGGACGGCAGCCACCATCTGCGCTGACTGGCACGTGACATTTCCGCCGGTGGCGTGCGGGTGGATATTGAGAGCTAGACCTTTCCGGAGGAGAGCGCCTGGTTTCTCGACCTGCGCAACCGCATGGCTTATGAGGCGCGCGTGGTGTGGCGGAAGACGCCGGAGCTGGGTCTGCAATTTGTGCGCAGCTACCGCTTCGACGAATTGCCGTCGAAGCAGGCCAGCCGCCACATCCAGGGCGAATGCTGATCCTAGTGCGCCGCGCCGCGATGCGGGTCTTCGCGATAGATACATTCCATACCGCGCCAGATTTCCACGCCGTCATCGGGCGACGCCATGGCGCGCGCTGAGCACAGCGCCGAATAGTCGCTGACATAGCGCGACGACAGCACGGTGGGTCCGTCCGGGTGCACCAGACGAATTTCACAATACTACATTAGCCGCCTCCTTAAATGCGAGGCCGCAGACTACGCCTGCGCGCGTGTACGCAACACCACGCTTTCGTAAATTGAAAAGATATTTGATCTCGGGAACCCGCCGCCCGCCTTTGCGTTGGCGAGGAACTCAGCCGTCGGTTTCGAACCGCGCGCCCGATCCGTCGATACGGTCATTGCGCTCGGTAGCCTTTTGGTTGGGATCGAAGGCGGTGCGTTCCTCTTCGATGCGGGTGGCCTTGGCCGCCGCTTCTTCGTCCTTGGAACCGGGCTTTTCCAGGTTGCGTTTGTGGGTCATGGCGTCCACCAAAAGAAGGAAACCCCGGAACCCCGGTTTGGTGCCTAGCACTGACCCAAATTGTGCCTACCAGCGATAGGCGTCGGCAGGCAGGCTGGCCAAGGGCTGCCCCGCCACGGTGGAACGCTGGGCCGCCAGCTGCGCGAAGCTGGGCGGCTGGCTGGGTTGCGCGCCACGGCCCGCACCACCGCGACCCGCATTGGGCCCTGGATTTGGATTGGGCGGGAAGGCGCCGAAATAGAACCATTGCTGGATCTGGTTGCTGGTGTTGATGGCGGCATGGACGGTGCGGCCATTGGGCGGCGCTAGCATGCCCATATTCTGCCGCCAGGGCCGGATCTCGCTTCCCATCTGCATCAGCGCCGGGCCGCTGGTCACTTTCACCCACATTTCTTCGGTGTTGGGGACATGGCTGTGCGGCCCGGCAATGGTCATCGGGCCCATATAGACCAGCAGCATACGCCCGCCACCCGCCATGCCGTCGCCAGCCTGGAAAACAAATTTCGACATGTTCGACCA
>CANFDA010000039.1 GCA_947445215.1 Alphaproteobacteria bacterium
GCACAATAGCGGCGTATTTTCAGGCAAATAGTGCACCAATTCGCCTGTTTCACAGCCATGTCGTGACAGAGCAACAAAAGATTCGTGCGAAGCAGCTATCCCGCCGCGCAAAGGCAGCAGGGAGGGCTTCCTATGGCGGAAATCGCATGGTTCGACAGCGACTTAAATGGGTTGCTGCCGGTCCGTCCCGCCACGCGGGCGATTCAGGCGGTGGATACGGCGCGCCTCTGCCGGCACCGCACCATTTTCATCTCCGACACCCACCTGGGGACTCCGGGCTGCAAGGCCGAGGCCCTGGCCAACTTCCTGGCCCATAACGAATGCGAGACGCTTTTCCTGGTGGGCGACATCGTCGATGGCTGGCGGCGGAAGCGCCGCTGGTTCTGGCCCGAAGCGCAGAACCAGGTGGTGGGCGAGATCCTGCGCAAGGTGGATCAGGGCACACGCGTCATCTTCATGCCCGGAAACCATGACGAATTCGCCCGTGACTATGCCGGCCGCCTGTTCGGCGGCATCGAGATCATCAACGAAACCATCCATGAAACCGCCGACGGCAAGCGTTTGTGGGTGCTACATGGCGACCGCTTCGACGGCGTCATCCACTATGCCAAATGGCTGGCGCATGCCGGGGACCGTGCCTATGCGGCGGCGCTACGCGTGAACGACATGCTGTTCCAGGTGCGCAAGCGGCTGGGCCTGCCCTATTGGTCGCTGTCGGCCTGGCTCAAGCACAAGGTCAAGAACGCCGCCGCGTTCATCTCCCGCTTCGAGGACGTCATGGCCGCGGAAGCCGCCAAGCGCGGCGTGGACGGCGTGGTTTGCGGCCATATCCATCGCGCCGAAATCCGCATGATTGACGAGGTTCTGTATCTCAATGATGGAGACTGGGTTGAAAGCTGCACTGCCATTGTCGAAGATGCCCGGGGACATATGGAGATACTGCACTGGGCCGATCACGCTCCCCGACGGACTGCTGCGGCTCCGGCTGCCGGAGTTGCCGCGCCCGCTCCGCAAGGCGCGCTTATTCCCGCCTAGAACATTGCGCCTGCAACCGGATATCTTCACCGGCGTGGCAGCCCATTTGAAAATTCTCATCGTTACCGACGCCTGGAGACCCCAGGTCAACGGCGTGGTCCGCACGCTGGAAATCCTGTCGAACGATCTGGCGGCGCTGGGTCACACAGTGCAGATGATCACGCCCGAAGGGCGGCTGACGGTGCCGCTGCCCACCTATCCGGAAATCCGCATCGCGCTGTTCGAGCGCCAGGCGATGGCGCGCGAGATCCAGGAGTTCGCGCCCGACGCGGTGCATATCGCCACCGAAGGCATGCTGGGCCTGGCGGCGCGCAGCATCTGCCTGAAGCACGGCATCGCCTTCACCACCGCCTTCCACACCCGCTTCGCCGAATATGTCCATGCCCGCTTTCATCTGGTGCCGGAAAGCGTGGTGTGGCGCTGGCTGCACTGGTTCCACAAGCCCGCCAGCGCCGTGATGGTGGCGACCGATACGCTGAAGCACGAGCTGGCCGGGCAGGGCTTTCGCAACCTGCGCATCTGGTCGCGCGGCGTGGACACGGAGAAATTCCGCCACCTGCCCAACGCCCGCCATCCCTTTGAAGGTCCGGTCTGGCTCTATGTCGGCCGCGTGGCGGTCGAGAAGAACATCGAGGCATTCCTGGCCTGCGACCTGCCCGGCACCAAGATCGTGGTGGGCGAAGGCCCGGCCCGGGAAGCCCTGACGGCGGCCTATCCGGCGGTGAAATTCCTGGGGCCGCTGACCGGCGACGACCTCACCCGCGCCTATGCCGGCAGCGACGTCTTTGTTTTCCCCAGCCGGACCGACACCTTCGGGCTGGTGCTGCTGGAAGCCCTGGCCTGCGGCCTGACCGTGGCGGCCTATCCGGTGGAAGGGCCCCGGGATGTCCTGGGACCCACTGTGTCGGGCGGGCCGGATGTGGCGGTGCTGGACGAAGACCTGCGGACAGCCTGTCTGGCGGCGCTGGTGCTGCGCCAGGCGCCACAGGCCCTCACACCCAGGGCCTTTGCCGAGAAACGTTCCTGGCGGGCCTGCACCCTGCAATTCCTCGGCAATATCGTGGTCGAGCCGGACGCCGATTAGCCTTACCGCCAAAGGCCTTATCTGTTGCTCCGTGACAGGCTAGAACAGGCCGTCCTTTCGAGTTCCCGCCGCCCGATGGCTTCCTCGCCCTCCGCCAACCGCGCGCCCCTGTCGGCGCGGGAATATGCCTTTCTCGGCTGCACCATCCTGTTCTGGGCGGCCTTCGTGGTGCTGCTGGGCAAGGACACAAGCTGGGACTTCCGCAATTATCACTGGTACGGCCCCTACGCGCTGTTCAACGACCGCCTCGCGGTGGATGTCGCGGTGGCGCATCTGGCGAGCTGGTACAATCCCTATCTCGATGTGCCCTTCTATCTGCTGGCCCCCACCCTGCCCGCCTGGGCGGCGCTGGCCTGTCTGGGCGCGGTGCATGGCGCAAACGTGGTGCCGCTCTACCTGCTGGCGCGGCACAGCCTGAAGGTGCCGGAAGCCTCGCTGTGGGCGGGCGCCATCGCCATCCTGGGACTGACGGGCGCGCAGACCCTCACCGAGATGGGCACCACATATTACGACAATGTTATGAGCCTGTTCGCGCTGACGGGCCTCTGCATCCTGGTGGTGAAGCGGGAGGCGCTGCGCGAAGGCCCGCTGTGCAAGGCGGCATTCATCGCGCTGGTGGCGGGTTTCGTCACCGGCTGTGCCGGCGGCCTGAAGCTGCCCGCCATGCCATATTGTGTGGGTTTCGCCGCCGCGCTGCTGGCGCTGGGCGGCAGCTGGAAACATATCGCGGTGCGGATGCTGGCGGGCGGCATTGGCGGCGTGGCGGGCGTGCTCTTGTTCGCGGCGCCCTGGATGTTCAGCGTCTATCAGCAGACCGGCAATCCGCTGTTTCCCTATTTCAACGGCTATTGGCAGTCGCCGCTGGCGCTGCCCGAGCATTACCGCGACCTGCGTTTCGTGCCCGGTTACCGGCCCGTCTGGCAGCAGCTGCTGTTCCCCATCCTGTTCTCGCTGGACTGGCATGTGGCGGGCGATTTGGGCTTTCAGGATATCCGCGTCGCGGTGGCCTATATCGCCGTCATCGCCGTGGCACTGGTCTGGGTGATGCGGAAGCGGAACACGGATTCGCTTACCTTCGACAGCGCGGCGCTGCCGATCCTGGCCTTCGCGACGGTCAGCTATGTCGCCTGGCTGCGCATTTTCGCCATCTATCGCTACATCGTGGCGCTGGAGATGCTGGCGCCGCTGGTCATCACCACGGCGGTGGGGCTCATGCCGGGCCGCCGCCGCACCCGCCTGATGGCGCTGGGGCTGATCGCCTTCGCCGTGCTGGTCACCAGCCGTAGCGACTTCCTGGAACGCGCGCCGGTGGACGATCCCTATATCCAGGTGGCGCTGCCGCCCATCCCGCGCCCCGACCGCACCCTGGTGGTGATGACCGGCGACGCGCCCATGGGCTTCATCGCCACCCAGTTGCCGCCGCAGATTGCCGTGCTGCGCATTGACGGCTGGATGGTGCAGCCGCGCGACGGCAGCGGTCTTACCAAACAGATGCGCAGCCGCGTGGCGGCGCATCTGGGGGGCGGCGGCGATATCTATCTCATCGCAGACGCCACCGACATGGCGCGGGCGCGCACTGCGGTGGAAGATTACGGCCTGATGATCCGCCTGCCGCAATGCCAGCAATTCGACACCAATCTGGTTGGCGCCTATCAATGGTGCCCCGTGACGAGGATCCCATGAGCCCGCACATCGCCGTTCTGGTGCCTTGCTACAACGAAGAGGCGGCCATCGCCAAGGTGGTGCGCGATTTCCGCGCCGCGCTGCCGGAAGCCATCATCTATGTCTATGACAACAATTCCCGGGACCACACCGTAGAAGTGGCGCGCGCGGCGGGCGCCGTGGTCCGTACCGAGCCGCGTCAGGGCAAGGGCAATGTCGTGCGCCGCATGTTTGCCGACATCGAGGCCGACATTTATGTTCTGGTGGATGGCGACGACACTTATGACGCGGGCGCGGCGCCCCGCATGGTGCAGGTGATGCGCGAAACCGGCTGCGACCTGCTCACAGCCTGCCGCATACACACCGACGCCGCCGCCTATCGCCCGGGTCATGTGCTGGGAAACCAGCTGCTGACAGGCCTCACTGCCTGGCTTTTCAGCGTCAGGCTGCCGGACATGCTTTCGGGCTATCGCGTCTTCTCGCGCCGCTTTGTCAAGAGCTTCCCCTTCACGGCGGAAGGCTTTGCGATCGAAACCGAACTCACTGTTCATGCCGTGCGCCTGCTGATGCCGATGGAATCGATGGAAACCTGCTACAAGGAGCGTCCGGTGGGCTCGGTCTCCAAGCTCAACACCTGGCGCGACGGCTTCCGCATCCTCAACGCCATCGGCCATCTGGTGCGCGAGGAACGGCCGCTGATCTTCTTCTCGGTGCTGTTCGCGATCCTGGCGCTGCTGTCGGTGCTGATCGCGGTTCCGGTGGTGCATGAGTTCGTCCAGACCGGACAGGTGCCGCGCCTGCCAACCGCCATCCTCGCCACCGGCCTGATGCTGCTGGCGTTCCTGTCGCTCACATGCGGCCTGATCCTGGATACGGTGACGCGGGGCCGCTGGGAACAAAAGCGCATGGCCTATCTCGCCATGCCGGGCCCAGGCGAAAAAGCCTGATGCTGGGCGACGCCGCGCGCTGGTTGCTGCGCCATGCCTTCATCCGCTTCGGCATGGTGGGCGCGGCCGGCTACGTGGTGGATGCGGCTATGCTGGCGCTGGCGACAGGGCAACTCGGCATGGACCCCTATCGCAGTCGCGCGCTGTCCATTGCCGTGGCGATGACCGCCACCTGGCTGGGCAATCGCTATTTCACCTTCGCCGCTCGGCGCGCGCGCGGCAGCGTTGCGGCGGTGGCGGAAGAAGCGCTGAAATTCGCGGGCTCCAATCTGGTCGGTGCGGCGATGAATTACGGCGTCTATGCCGCGTTGGTGGCCTGGGCGGCGGCGCCCTGGAACAATCTCTTTGTGGCGCAGGTGATCGGGGTGCTGGCGGGGATGGTGTTCAATTTCAGCCTGTCGAAGACCTTGGTCTTCAGGAATAAACCGTAACGCTTTTGACGATGGCGAAGACCGGTAGGCCCGGCGCCAGCGCCAGCCGCTGCGCAGACGCTGCCGTGATGCAGGCCAAGAGCCACGCGCCACCCGCCTGCAACGCCACCTCGGCGACATCGCCGGAGATATTCACCTGCACCACTATGGGGCGCAGTATGTTGTTGGCGCTGATCTCATTGGGCTTCACCCGGGCAATCAGAATGTCGTCCGCCGCCAGGCGGCCATTGTCGAAGGTCAGTTCGGTGAGGCCACCGTCCCGCGGGCCCATCGACACCACATCAAGTACCATACCGAGACCGCCTAGCTCAGGCAGGGTTTCGCCGGGCGCGCCCTGGGCGGTGACGCGACCCTTATCGAGAAGCACGACGCAATCCGCCAGCCGCGCCACTTCGTCCACCTGATGGCTGACATAAAGCATTGGCACACGGGCGTCGTCGCGCAGGCGTTCGAGATAGGGCATGATCTCGGCCCGGCGCGGCGCTGCTGCGGAGCCACGACAATCTTTTGATCCGTATCGGTGAGGACGCGGCCATTGAGCACGACGCGGCCTTGGGCAGGCTTCGGCAGGCTCGCCAACGCCGCCACGATGTTGCTTTTGTCTGCGCCCGAGGCACCAAATGGGGTGGTGACGCCGCCCTCTGCCTTGAACGCGGCATCGAGGGTGAAATCGCCCATCGCATGCTGAAGTGAAAATTTCAGTCCCATCGCACGGCCCACCGCTGCAGCCACTACGCCGCTACCATGAAGACCAGCGCCATGTTAATGGACAGACTGGCCAGCCGGATCGCCGCCGCTTCGCCCCCGGACTACTGCAGGCTATGTGGACGCCTTAAGCTTAAAAAGAAAACGGGCGCCACAAGAGCGCCCGTTTCCAGTTCGTTTTATGTCCGCTTACTGGCGGGCATAGGTGGCGTAGAGCTTGGCCACGATCTCGTCGGCCGGATTTCCCTTGACCGCGTTGAAGGTGCTCAGGGCGACAGCCTTTTGGCCATCGGCCAGATAGGCGGTGCCCAGACGGATCTGCGCGTCGGTCATACTGCTCGGCTTCTTGGCGATGCCGGACTGGATGGTGACGATGGCTTCCTTGGCCTTGCCCGCGCCGACTTCCTGCTGGCCGAGTTCGACCAGCGCATCGCCATTGCCCGCGCGCAGCTTGGCGGCGTTGGCGTTGGCTTCGGCGTTGCGATCTGTCGCCAGCTTCAGCAGGCGGTTAGTACGATCACTGGCCGGCAGCATCTTGTCGGCAATACCCTTGTTGACCACGGTAATGGCTTCGGCAGGAACCCGGCGCACCAGCGCGATCTGGGCGTAGGTAATTACATCGTCCGGGGTCTTCAAATTACCGGTCAGGCTCTTGAGGCGATAGAGGTCCAGCGTGTTTTGGTCCTTCAGACCGCGCGAACGCTCGGCCAACTTCAGCAAGCTGCCCCAATATTCTGGCTTGCCGGTGCGGGCGACCAGTTGCTCGAGCGCGGCGCGCTCGGCAACTTCGTCGCGGGCGTCATAGGCGCAGCGCTGCAGCAGCTGCAGGCCGGACTCACCGCCAGCGCCGGCGCCGAGGTTGTTGCGGATATAGCTCATGCAGCCGCGCGCGTCGCTGAGCTTGTAGTAGGCCTGGGCCACCACCAGCATAGACTGGGCGTCGAGAGCGTTGGTCTTTTTCAGCGCTACGCTACCGGCGATCACTTCGCGCCAGCGGCCCGCGCCGGCATCGGCGGCGAACTTCGCCTTGGCGCCCAGCGCGCCACCTATCGAAGCGTCGCCCGACTTGACGGCGACATACTGCTTCATCTGGTTGACGACGTTGTTCTCGGCCGGCGTCTTCGCGGCGCCGGCGGCGGTGTCGAGACGCGCCATGGCCTCCTTGTAGCGGCCCGAGTCGGCGAGCTGTCGCGCTTCCTGCAGCGGACGGCCGACGGCCGAACTCACACTGGTCTGGGCGGAGACAGCAGTGGCGCCCAGCATGACGCCGCCAATGACCATTGCCGCAGCGGCGGCGCGAAGTTTACGAACGTTCATCGCAATGCCTTCCTATAACAGCAGTTTGGGGGTCGCGAGATCGTGCCCTGGGCCCCCAAACCACGAATGTGACTCTCGGATTATTATATCTTAATTGTACTGATCGATGCCAACGAAACCGATCTTGGTCACACCCATGCGTTGTGCATGTGCGAGAACCTCGGCCACGCGGTCATAGCTAGCCAGGCGGTTTGGCGCGACATGGATTTCCGGTTGGGTCGCCTGCTCGGAGGCATTCTTCAGGTAGCCATCGAGCTGCGGCACCGTCACCACATTGCCGTTCCAGGTGATGGTGCCGTCGAAGTCGACAACCAGTTCTACCGTCTCAGGCGGGGTCGGCGGCGGCGCGTTGTTCGGACGCGGCATGTCCAGCTTCACTGCATGCGTCTGGATCGGGATGGTGATGATCAGCAGCGTCAGCAGCACGAGCATCACGTCGATCAGCGGCGTGGTGTTCATTTCGACCAGTGGTTCGCCTTCGCCGCCGGAGCCTACACTCATTGACATAGTCGTTTACCTTTACCTGTACTTTTGAAAAGCGCCGGCGAGCCGAAGCCCGCCGCCATTTTTACCTAGTTGAGCGCTGCGGGCATGGTGATGAAACCCACTTTGAGAACCGCAGCCGCCTGGCAAGCCGCGATCACGCGGCCCACAACTTCGAAGCGCACGCCGCGGTCGGCGCGAACATGCACTTCCGGGTAGTTGCCGTCGGTGACAGCACGCTGCCGCTCGATCAGGAGATCGCGCAGCTGCGAGGCATCCACCAGCGCATTGTTGAAGTAGACCTGCTCGTTCCGATCCACCGCGATCACGATGTTCTCGGGCTTGGTCTCCGTCACGATGTTGCGCTGGTTAGGCAGGGCCAGCGGGATGTTCTGGACGACCACAGGGATCGTGACCAGGAAGATCACCAGAAGCACCAGCATCACGTCCACCAGCGGGGTGGTGTTGATGGAGGTGTTCAGTTCCGCTTCTTCTTCAGAGCCATGCGACTGAACGTCGAGAGCCATTTTTTCGGTCTCCAGTAAGCCTGTTACGGCTTACTTGCTCTTGGTGATGAGATAGGCCTGCAGGTCGCCCGCGAAGCCGCGCAGCTTCTCGGTGATGATCTTGTTGCGGCGGATCAGCAGGTTGTAGAGCAGCACGGCCGGGACGGCGACGACCAGACCGATGGCGGTCATGATCAGGGCCTCACCCACGGGACCGGCAACCTTGTCGATCGACATCTGACCGGCGACACCGATTGAGATCAGGGCTTCGAGAATGCCCCAGACGGTGCCGATCAGACCGACGAACGGCGAGGTCGAGCCGACCGAGGCGAGGAAGGATACGCCACCGGCCATACGAGCGTTGGCGTCTTCCATCTGGCGGGTCAGAGACATCGCGATCCAGTCGTTCAGGCCGACCAGTGTCGTGCCGCCCTGGCTGGCCTTCTGGCCGGCTTCGGCAACGGCGCGGAACACGCTGTTCTTCGGCAGCTTGTCGATGCCTTCCGCCAGGGTGGCAGAGGTCCAGAACTTCTTCTCCACGACCAGGGCCTGGCTCAGGATGCGCTGCTGCTCCAGGTACTTCATGAAGGCGATGTACCAGGTGCCGGCCGACATGATGATCAGCACAGCCAGAATGCCCAGCTGCACGGGGTTGCCGCGCTCGAAGATGTGGACAAGGCCATACGGGTTGGAAGCAGCCGCGGCAGCCGGCGCAGCGGCTTCCTGCGCGAAGGCGGGACCCACAACGAAGGTGGTGGCGGCCGTTACGACAGCGGCCGCAATCGTCAGATACTTGGAATTCATTTTCGTTACTCCGTGCTTACAGCTTTTGGGTTGTTTCAGGATGTACAGTTAGCGGGCGTCCAGCAGGCTCCACACGACGCGCACCGCGGTGCGCGCTTCGGTGGGCTGGCCGTTCTGGGTAGGCGGCTTCCATTTCCAACGCGCCTGCACGTGGCTGCAGGCCGCGTCGTCGAGGCGCTTGGAGCTGCTGGTCTTGGTGACTTCGCAGCCCGTGACGTTGCCGCCGGTATTGATGGTCACCATCAATTCGACAGTGCCCTGCTCGCCCAGACGTTGGGAGATGGTCGGATAAGGCGGCTTGGAACGAGTCGCCATGACTGGCTCAAGCTGGGTCGGCGGCGGCGCGGGCGGCGCGGGCGGCGCCGGCGGCGTGGCCGGGCGCGGCGGCGGCGCGACGCTGGTAGTGGCGATGGCCGTGGTCGATGCAGGCGCATCGATCGCGATAGAGATATCCGGTGGCGGCACGAAGGGCGGCGGCGGCTTCACCAGATCCGGCGGCGGCGGCGGCGGCGGCTTGGCCTCCACCTGCTCTTGCTGGGCGACGGCGACGAGGTCTTCGACCTTGTCCATGATCTCTCCGCCTTTCATGCCGAGTATCAGGAGGGCGGCGAAGGAGACGTGGACGGCGGTGACGATAACCAAACCGCCAAAGCGGCGGGGTGCGAGCTCCGCTGCGTGGCCACGCAGTGTCCTACGTAAATCGTGTGCTGGCTGTTCCATGCTTTTTACTCGCTAGACAAAGCAAACCCGACGCGCACCACGCGCCGAGTGTATGTTACCAAAAAATTTCGAAAGCTAAGATCTCAACCGCCTAAAAGGCTTAGATTTAGCATTCCCGTTCTTAAACCAATGTGCTTGCCAGTTGGCAAGAGGATTGCCAACACATTCTCTTTTATTTGGCAAAAAAGCTTCAATCTTCCTTGGACAGAATCTATTGCTACGAAAACGTATTTCGCATCTGCAGCATTAACAGTTGGGAACCCCTGCCCGCGGCTAATGCCTTATTATTCGATAGTAAAATCGTTTTTTAACGTTTCGTAACGATCGTGTCTGTGCGTTTGCAACAATTTTACACAGTCGCGCCGCAAAATCGGATGCCAGTCGATAAGCTATCTTGCCCTAATTAGAGAGAATAATCATGGACGCACAAAGCCGTACGCGCCCATGGAATCGCGAAATTTTTAGATGCGTCCAAGCAGAGTAATGGTTCCCACCTGGGTGGTGGAGCCATTGTTACCGCGCATTACGTCGTAGTTGACGCCCAGATTCCAGCTCTCGGTGCCAACACCCAGCGACAGGCCACCGAAAATGTTGCCCGTATCGGGGTCTGGGCCGACGAACGTGTAGGTGTTGCCGGGCGTGGCGAGGCCGCCGGTGCTGATGAAGCCGCCGCGCAACTTCACCGGGCTGTTCGCCAGATCGTAGCGGTAACCGACGCGCGCTTCCGGTGTCAGCGCGAATCCGAACAGGTTCATGGTGCTCTTCATATCCACGCCCAGCGCGGTGCGCAGCGAGTTCGCGTAGTAAGGCGCAATCTGCAGATTGAAGCCGAGACCGCCGCCGGTTTCAGTGTAGCCCTCTTCGCGCAGCGTCAGACCGTCCAGGCTGAGATACGGCGCGAGTTCAAGCGCGCGCGAACCGAAGATCGCGCCCATCTTGCCGCCCAGCGCCGCCATCAGCACCGGACGCTTACCTTCGGCAGAGCGGCCGCTGGCGCCCACCACCAGATCGCGCCGACCGACGAAATCGCCATAGGCGAAGCTGATCGTCGTGTCAGCGAACAGGCGGCGGCCCTTCCACTGGCTGTAGCCGGAGAGCATGTACCACTGGGTCTGCGTCTTGGTGTTGCGCGGCAGCGTCTGGCTGACGTCGCCGGAATAGAAGGTGAAGGCGCCGCCATACCATCCGCCGCGCGGCGAACCGGCATCCATGCCCAGCGTGAAGCCGAAGCCGTGATCCTTGTAGTTGGTCAGCGAGCCGTCGGCCGAAACGCGGCCCTTGTTGTTGATGTTGCCGAAGAACTCCTCGCCCCACAGCGTCAGCTCGCCCGGCACGGTGGTATAGCCGCGCAGCAGGCGCTGGCGCGCCGCCACCGGGCCCGTGGCCTGGTCGGTGATCATGATCGCCACCTGCTTGGCGCCGCCGGACGTATCGGGGCCGAACTGCGAGAAGGCCTGCTGCGCCTGCTGTTGCGAGGCTGCGATGTTGATGCCACTCGAGGAGACGCCAGGCGTGTTGTAGACTGTCAGGCTGCTGGCAATGTTCGACCCCAGGGCGGTATCAGTGGCCAGGGCGGACGCGACATAGGGGAACTGGGCCAGGGCATCGCCCGAAAGGCCAAGGCCCGGATTGGCCGCGGTGCCGGCGCCCGGCGTGCGCGGCGTCAGCGCCAGCACCAGCGTCTGGCTCACCCCTGCCGTGCCCCTGAGCGCAAGCGGCGCCGCGGTGGGTTGGAACAGGAAGGGCAGGTTCTGCGCCAGCTGCAGATTGTTCTGAATCAACGTGGTGGCGCTGACATTGATGCTCGGCGCGCTGATCAGGACGATTTCCTGCGTCTGGGGATTCGTGACGCTCGCCAGCGTCGTGCCCGACGAAATGAAGCTGCCGAACTGCAACGCCACATTAGAAGTGGAGCTGATCGAGGCGGACTGGGAGGCCCGGATCACGGGCGATGTGGCCGTGGTGCTCTGCGTCACCGTCAGGCCCAGCGTACCGCCGGTGACGCCGAAGGTGTAGGCGTTGAGCGAGCCGGTGGCGTTGGAGTTGGCGACGAACAGGGTGCCGTTGTTCTCGATGGTCACCGCCACGGCGCCGGGATTGGCGCGGACGATGCCGTTGACGTAGCCGAAGGCGCCGATGCGCAGCGTGTGGCCGGTGCCGGCGCCAAAATCGATCAGGCCCGCAGCCGTGCCGGGGACGCCGGATGTTTGGTTCCCAATGACGCTGGCGACGATGGCGAGATTGGTAGGGGTGTTGAGGCCGCCCAGATCGGCGGTGTTGGTGGCGGGATTGCCCGCGCCCCCAATGTTGCCGACATTCAGGGTGTAGTTGTTGCCGCCGGCGCCGAACAGGATGTCACCCGCAATGCGGCCGCTATTGTTGATGGTGATGCCGCTGGCGGTGGAGGCCAGCAGGTCGATTGCTCGCACCGTGGTGACCACGACGGCGTCCACTGCCGGGTTCACGGCGGTGACGGTGGCCCGGATGCTGCCAGCATTGTTGATGGTGAGAAGAGACCCGGAGGCATCGGTGATTGCCGAAGCCGCCATGACGAAGGGCGCGGTGCTGTTGCCGACCGCGATGGTGGGCGCAACGGTAGTGGTGTCGATGCCCGCCTGGATGGCCGCGCCGCGGCCCACCGAGATCACGGGCAGCTTGGCGCCCTGCGCGATGATGATGGCGCTGGCGGTGCCGCCGCCGGTGCCGCTGACATTGGCGTTGATCAGGCCCAGCGTGGTGCTGCCGATGCCGGTGGCTTCAGCCCGCACTACCAGGCGCGGAATGACGGCATAAGGGCCGATAGTGATTGCCGTGGAGTTGACCTGGGTGGTCGCGGTGGCGATGTTGGTATTGGCCAGCGCGCTGATGGTGCCGGTATTGAGGATGCCGCCCAGGCCGTCATTGCCGCAGGTGGTCAGGTCGCCATTGCCCAGGCAGGTGTAGAAATTGGTGGCCGCGCCCTGGATAAAGATGGTGCTGGTGGAAAGCTGCGCTTCCGTGGGCTGGGCGATGATGGTGCCGCGATTGAGAATGGAATAGCCGGGATCGATAGGATCGATGTCGGCCGACAGGGCGCCGATATTGATGGGACCGCGCAGGCCCGACGAACCGCCGGCCAGGTTGGGATCGATGCGCAGCGTCGAGGCGCCGTCGACGCCGTTGCCACTGAGCACGCTGGCGGTAAGGCCGCCGGCCGCCGTGGCTGGGCCCGAATTGTAGAAGCCACCGGCGATGCTGTTGCCGATCGTCAGCACCGAGCCCCCTTCCAGGACGGCGTCATTGCTTCTGGGATCGACGAAGACTTGGCCCACCGCGACGATGCGGCCGGCATTGATCAATGCGCCCAGGCCCTTGCCGTTGCCGCTGGGGCAGGTGTAGCCCACCACCAGCTGGGCAGCGGAATTGCTGGCGCAGGCGCTGATCTTGCCCAGCACAGCGATGCCCTGCGCGCCGCGGCCGATACTGCTGGCCGCGCTGGTGGAGTCGAAATAGACGTTGCCGTTCACATCGCCGTCGAACAGGAACAGCACGCCGCTGTTGGAGGTGCTGGTGGTGGCCTGCGAGCCGGTGATGGAGCCGCCGAAAGTGATGTCGCCATCCACCTTTCCGTTGGCGAGGCGGAAAGCGTTGGAATTGGTTCCTTCCACGACGATGCTGGCGCCAGCACCAAACGCGGCCGCGGCCGTGGTGTTGTTGATCGTGATGTTGCCGAAATAGGTGCCGCCGCCGATCACCAGAACACCGACCTTGTTGCCGCCCGTGCCGGAGAGCGTGATGGCATTGGTGCTGAGCAGGCCGGGCGACTTCGCCACCACATTGTGATCCGAAGTGTCGATCATGAGGCCGATCGAGCCGTCGGTGTTGTCGTTGGAGATCGGGCCGTTGTTGATAATGAAATTGTCGCTGTCCAGCGCGAGAGCGGAGCCGTTGGTGCGCACGGCGATCGAACCGGTGGACTCGACGGTGACGTTGCCCGAGGCAGTGGTGGCCAGCGCGGTGGTGGAGGCGCTGTTGACGGTGACATCGGCCAGGGCCGCCATGGGCAGCGCGGCAAGAAGACCGGCCGCAGCGGCGGAAAGCATCAAACGGTGCTTGATCAAGACCAAAACCTCTTATTTTTCGCCAGCGGGCGACCAAAAATCCCAGGCTTCCGGCCTCTTCGCGGCGCCGCCGGGGCCCGTCGGGGCTGTCCTGGCAGGGCCTTGAGGCCGCGCGGGCACCTGCCCGGCTGGTCGCTAAACCTTTTCCTTCACACAACAAAAGCCCCCGCTGTACCCCGAAGGCGCCCCGGCTGGGACTTTGCCCGCCTTTGTACCCGGCCCTGAGGACGGTTCAACAGCAATTTTTCACGCCTTCAATCGGGCGTCAGGCGGCCCGACGCCAGAATGGCGCGTCAAAAAGGCTTAACTGGGCGCATAAAGCCGATGCCTCAAGCCCACCGTACGGGGGTTCGCCAAGCTCACCCAGAAGGATGTGAGCCTCGCGACCATGCGCCATGCGTCGCTCTATTCCGGCCGCGTCGGCTGGGCACGCGCCGTTTTCATCTTCTGCGACCTGTTCGGCCTCGACCTTCCGGCCGCAACCTGGCCGATGGCGATCTCACCGGCTGCGAAATGGATGGCTGCGATACGTCAGGTGCAAAGCTGCCGATGCGGTTCGCGGAAGCGCTTGCGGACTCCGCTCAATCCACCAGCACCGCTGTTCTGCTGCGGATGAACTGCCCCAGACGGGCGAACGAGACTTTCGCTTCGTTCAGCTTCGGGTCGGTCTGGAAGAGATGGCCCATGCCGTCATAGATCTCCACACTCACCGAGACACCGGCTTCCGCCGCGCGGTCGCCCAGCTTTGAGGCGTCATCGCGCAGGATTTCCGTGGCGCCCGCATGCACCATCACCGGCGCGAAATCCTTGAGGCCCGCAAAGGCGGGCGACGCATACGGATCGCAGGGATTGGCCTTTTTCAAATACTGGCGGGCGCAAAGAAAAAGCTGCTCCCAGGAAAGATGCGTGTCGTTGCCGCGATTGCCCAGCACCGACATACCGGACAACGCCAGGTCGGCCCAGGGCGACAGCGCTGCAACGCCGCCGGGCCGCTCAAGTCCCGCATTGCGGGCCGCCAGCGCCACGGCGAAGGCCAGACCGCCGCCCGCCTCGTCACCTGCCAGCAAGATGGAGCCGGGCGCGATACCTTTGGCGATCAGGCCGCGATAGACGTCCAGTCCGTCGCGCACCGACGCGGGGAAGGGATTTTCAGGCGACAGGCGATAGCGCGGCACGAAGGCGGAAACGCCGCTGGCTTCCACCAGCCTGGCCACCAGGCCGCGATGGCTTTCGGGCGAACCGGCGACAA
>CANFDA010000040.1 GCA_947445215.1 Alphaproteobacteria bacterium
GAGGCGGCAATCGCCGCCGCCGGATAGGCGTTGCCCAGGGTCTGTGGCGCGGGCACATCGACGCTAACCTTTACGGGGGTCTGGCCCTGACCCAGGCGGCGGACATTCACCATCACCTTGCCGCCGGCATAGACCGCCTGCACCAGCGCCACTTCGCTGGCGCGGACGCGGCCCGCCGCAGCAGCGACATCGCCCCAGTTGGCGCCGTCGAAATTCAGCCCGGCCAGGGCGCGCAGATCGTCCGCCGACGGCATCGCATACGGCACCAGCGCGTTCTGCTGCACATTGGGCGCACCCAGCGCCTGCGCCCATGCGCCGCCGGCGACATTGGGCGACATCGGCACCACCAGGATGCGGCTGGCGCCGCCCTGGGTGAAGGCGATGTTGGCGCTGCGCAGGAGGCGGTTCACCGCGTCGGGATTGAAGATGTAGCTGACGTCGGCGACGTAGCGGGTGGTGGAGCGGCGCTCATTGGCGACGTTGTAGCCGCGGCTGATGCGCAGCAGGCCCGCCAGGTCGAGATTGGGCTGGCGGCCCCAATCCTTCTGCTGCGTCAGGCGGCGGAACAGGATCTGGAAGGCACGCGGGCGGCCCTCCGCGATGGCGTTGGTGAAGGCTTCGGTGGTGGATTTGCCGGTCACGTCCACATAGATGTCAGGCACGGTGTAGAGGTCGGCGCGGCCCTGCGCGAAGGCCGGCGTGGCGGCGAAAAGCGCCATGACCGCAAGGGCCTGAAGAATAAAGGGGAAACGCATGGCACCGCCTGCTTCGGAAACCGGATTATACCACCCTGCTCCTATGGCGAAAGCGAGGCTGGCGCAATGCGAATCGGGGCGGGTGACCGCCTGTGCGTATCGCCGGGCGCTGCATTGCCTGCCCGGATGCGGCTCTGTAAACGGGACGGGCTTACCCTGACGCAACGGGAACCATGACGGGCAACGGCCTTACCTACAGAGACTCCGGCGTTGATATCGACGCTGGCGAAGCGCTGGTGACGCGCATCGGCCCTGCCGCCAAGGCCACCCGCCGTCCCGGCGCCGACGCCGATCTGGGCGGCTTTGGCGGGCTGTTCGACCTCAAGGCCGCCGGGTTCAAGGACCCGATCCTGGTTTCGGGTACCGATGGGGTCGGCACCAAGCTCAAGATCGCTATCGACACCGGCCGCTATGAGGGCCTGGGCCAGGACCTAGTGGCGATGTGCGTCAACGACATCGTGGTGCAGGGAGCGGAACCGCTTTTCTTCCTCGATTATTACGCCACCGGAAAACTGGAAGTCGCCAGCGCCGCCATTGTGATCGAAGGCATCGCCCGGGCCTGCAAGGCCAGCGGCTGCGCCCTGATCGGCGGCGAGACGGCGGAGATGCCGGGCCTATATGGCAAGGGCGATTTCGACCTGGCGGGCTTCGCGGTGGGCGCGGTGGAACGCGACGGCATCCTGCCGAAGCTGGACAGCATGCAGCCGGGCGATGTCGTGATCGCCGTGCCCAGCAGCGGCGTCCATTCCAACGGCTTTTCGCTGGTGCGCAAGATCGCGGCACAGGCGGGCCTGTCCTGGGACAGCCACGCGCCGTTTGCTCCCGGCATGACATTGGGCGAAGCGTTGCTGACGCCGACGCGGCTGTATGTGAAAGACGCGCTCGCCGCGATCAAGGCGGGCGCCAAGGGCCTGGCGCACATCACCGGCGGCGGCATCACCGACAATCTGCCGCGCTGCCTGCCTGACGGGCTTGATGCGGCCATTGACCTTTCCCGTATCGCGCCCCTTCCGGTCTTCCCATGGCTGGCCAGGACCGGCGGCGTGGCGCAGGCCGAGATGCTGCGCGCCTTCAATTGCGGTATCGGCATGGTTGCGGTGGTGGACGAGGCCCAGGCCGACGCCGTGATCTCCGCCTTTGGCGATGCTCTGCGTATCGGTACGCTGGTGCCCGGCGAAGGCGAAGCGAAGGTGCGCTACACGGGCGCGCTCAAGCTGTGACAGCAGCACACAAGATTCCCGTCGGTGTGCTGATATCCGGCCTGGGCAACAATCTCCAGGCGTTGCTAGATGCCAGCAGCGCCGAAAGCTTTCCCGCCCGCATCGTGCTGGTGATTTCCAATATCGAGCATGCGGGCGGGCTGGCGCGGGCCAGCGCCGCGGGCGTGCCGGTGCAGATCATCACCCACAAGGGCAAGACCCGCGAGGTCTTCGACGCGCAGGTGGACGCAGCGCTGCGCGACGCGGGCGTGGAGCTGGTTTGCCTGGCGGGCTTCATGCGCATCTTGTCTGACGGCTTTGTGCGCGCTTGGGAAAGCAAGGTGATCAACATTCACCCCTCGCTGCTGCCCGCCTATCGCGGAACGCGGGTGCATGAGCGGGTGCTGGAAGCGGGCGAAAAGCAGTCCGGCGCCAGCGTGCATTTCGTGGTGCCGGAACTGGATGCCGGGCCGGTGATCGCGCAAGCCCCCGTGCCGGTGCTGGCGACCGATACGCCGGAAACGCTGGCGGCGCGGGTGCTGGAAGCCGAGCTGCGGCTTTATCCCACCGCGCTGCGGCTGGTTTGCGAAGGCCGCGTGAAACTGGAGAATGGCGCGGCGGTCACCACCTAGACGCGCGCCACTATTTCTTCCGAGACCGCCCAAAGCTTTTCGCCATCGGTGTCGTTCAGCGCATGCACCGTGGGCGTGCGCGGCTTGCACTCATAGAAATAGCCGCCATTGACGGATACCACCTCCGGCGATGAAGCCAGCCAGATGATGGTTTGCGCACCCTCTTCCGGCTTGATCGCGCCCAACGGCTTCACCACTTTCAGCAGCGGCTGCATCAGACCGCCAGACTCATCGCCGAAGCGGGTGGCGACGAAGCCGGGATGCAGCGCGTTGGCGGTGATGCCGCGCGCACCACTTCCACCTTCGAGCCTGCGCGCCAAAGCACGGGTGAAAAGAATGTTCATCAGCTTGCTGCGGGAATAGACCGAGAAGCCGCTATAACCATGCGCGGACTGCAAGTCGCCGAAATCCAGCACCGCGCCGCGATGGGCGTTCGACGCCGTCACCACGATGCGTCCGCCTTCCACCATGTTGGGCAGCAGCGCGAGGGTGGGAATGAAATAGCCCATGTGATTGAGGGCGAAAGTCTTCTCCAGTCCATCCGCCGTGACGGTGCGGCGGTTGAACATCGCCCCGGCATTGGGGATCAGGACATCGATCTTGGGTTCACTGGTGGCGATCTCCTGCGCCACGCGCTTCATCTCGGACAGCAGCGACAGGTCGGCAATGTGCATGGCGTGGATGACTCCCGGATTGGCCCGGCGCAGCTGATTCTGGGTCGCGGTGGCGCGGGCCGGGTCGCGGGCGACATGGACGATGCGAGCACCCTGCTCTGCCAACCGGATGGCGGCGACTTCCCCTATGCCCGACGTGGCGCCGGTGATGACGACAGTTTTACCCTGCATGTCGGCCATGAAAAAAGGCTCCGGTTCGCACCAGAGCCTTTCTAGCACTTTATGCGGCGGAACTCAGCCGACGATATCGCCATCGTTGAAGAACTGCGCGATTTCGATCGCGGCGTTTTCTGGGCTGTCGGAGCCATGAACCGAATTCTCGCCGATCGACAGCGCGAACAGCTTGCGGATAGTGCCTTCGGCGGCGTCCTTGGGGTTGGTGGAACCCATCACTTCGCGATAGCGGGCGACGGCGTTCTCGCTTTCCAGCACCTGCACCACCACCGGCTCAGCGGTCATCTGGCTGACCAGTTCGCCATAGAAAGGACGGTCCTTGTGCACTTCATAGAACTTCTTGGCCTGTGCGTCGCTCAGGCGGACGCGCTTCTGCGCCACGATGCGCAGGCCGGCTTCCTCGATCACGGCATTGACCTTGCCCGTCAGGTTGCGGCGCGTGGCGTCCGGCTTGATGATCGAAAAGGTGCGCGAAGCGGCCATTTTTGTCTCCGAAGGGGGAAATTCGCGCGCCTTATGCCGCGGGCCTTCCGGAATCGCAACCCTTGCTCTATACGCCCCGCAAATGCTGGCAATTGATAACATCGTCGTCCGGATCGCGGGCCGGGAAATCCTTTCCGGCGCCACCGCCAACCTGCCCGCCGGGCGACGCATCGGCCTGGTCGGGCGCAACGGCGCGGGCAAGTCCACCCTGTTCAACGTCATTCTGGGCCACCTGCATCCCGACGAGGGAGAAGTCTCCTGGCCCACCGCCTGGAAGGTCGGCGCTGTGGCGCAAGAAGCCCCCGGCAACGAGCTCAGCCTGCTGGACACGGTGCTGGAAGCCGACACCGAGCGGACCGCCCTGCTGGCGGAAGCGGAAACCGAAACCGACTCGCACCGGCTGGGCGACATCTATCTGCGGCTGGGCGACATCGACGCCTATACTGCGCCGTCGCGCGCGGCTGAGATTCTCGCCGGTCTAGGTTTTTCGGCGGAAGAGCAGGAGCGGCCCACCAAGGAATTTTCCGGCGGATGGCGCATGCGCGTTGCCCTCGCGGCAATCCTCTTCACCGCTCCCGACCTGCTGCTGCTGGACGAACCCACCAACTATCTCGATCTCGAAGGCGTGCTGTGGCTGGAGAACTTCATCCAGAAATATCGCGGCACCATCCTGATCGTCAGCCATGACCGCGACCTGCTGAACACGGCCTGCGAATTCATCCTGCATCTCGAACGCGGCAAGGTGAAACTCTACACCGGCGGCTACGACACCTTCGTTGCCACCCGCGCCGCGGCGCGCGCCAACGACATGGCCTTCGCGAAGAAGCAGGAAGCCGCCCGCGCCCACATGCAGAAATTCGTCGACCGCTTCAAGGCGTCGGCAGCCAAGGCGGCGCAGGCGCAAAGCCGCATGAAGATGCTGGCCAAGATGGCAAGCGTGGAAGTGCCGCCGGACGAATTCGTGGCCCCGATCCGCATACCCAAGGCTACCGAAGCCTCGCCGCCGCTGATCACCATGGACCGTGCCTCCGTCGGCTATGAGCCGGGCAAGCCGATCCTCACCAATCTGTCTTTCCGCTTCGATCCGCAGGACCGCATCGCGCTGTTGGGCAAGAACGGCAACGGCAAATCCACCATGGCCAAGCTGCTGGCGGGCAAACTGGCGGCGATGGGCGGCGAATACACGCCCGCGCGCAAGCTGGTGGTGGGCTATTTCGCCCAGCACCAGGCGGAGGAACTGGACACCAACATCACACCGATCCAGACTTTGCAGCACTTTCGTCCCAAACTGACGCTGGAACAGGTGCGCACCCAGCTGGGCGGCTTCGGCTTTGGCGCCGACAAGGTGCAGACCTCGGTGGGAAAGCTGTCGGGCGGCGAACGCGCGCGGCTGATGCTGGCGCTCACCACGCTGGACAAGCCTAACCTGCTGATTCTGGACGAGCCCACCAACCATCTCGACATCGATGCGCGCAACGAATTGCTGACGGCGCTGAACGATTTCGACGGCGCAGTGATCCTGGTCAGCCATGACCGACGCCTGATCGAAGCTACGGCGGAAACGCTGCTGCTGGTGTCCGATGGCCATGTGAAGCCGTTCGAAGGCGACCTCGACGATTACCGCAAGTTCCTTCTCACCGGCGACAACCGGGCGACGCGCCGCGTGGAAGTGGCCGCGCCGAAGAAGGACGAACAGCGCAAGGCCAATGCCGGCAAGCGGCACAATCTCAAACCGCTGAAGGACAAGGTCGACGCGGCGGAATCGCAGATCGCGCAGCTAAACACCGAGATCGCCAAGCTGGACAAGGCGCTGGCCGACCCGCTGCTGTTCACGCGCGACCCCGCCAAGGGCAGCGCCGTGTCGAAGAAGCGCGCCGACGCCGCGCGCAAGCTGGAAGCGGCTGAGAAAAGCTGGGTAACGGCGCAGGAAGAATACGACGCCGCGATGAGCGAGGCCTAGCGCAGATTCTGCTTTGCGACACGGACCCATTCGGTCTGGCGCGAACGATAATGGCTCGGCGCATCCTGAACCGCGTCAATCGCTTCACGGAACAATGCCTGGGCGCGGTCATTGTGCCCCAGCTGCTGCAAAAGCAGCGCGAAACGCACCCGCGCCTCCTCGCCGGAATAGCGCGACGCTACGCGCTCATACTGTGCCACCGCTGCATCGGTTTTGCCCTGCTCTTCCAGCGCGCGGGCATAGTCGAGCTCGCTGTCGGTATCGAAGGCCTTGGGGTCGAGTTCCTTCAGCTTGAGGAACCATTGCTCCGACGCCAGCGGATCGCCGGACAGCAGCTTGGCCCGCGCCATGCCCTTGAGCAGGGTGGGGTCGCCTTCGCCCAATGGGCCGGACATGGCGCTTTCATACAGCGCCACTGCGTCGGCATGCAGGCCGCGCTTCAGCGACTCTTCCGCCAGCAGGCGCTTGGAGTCGGCGGAGCCGACGCGCTCAGCATCGCGTTTGGCCTCTCGATAGGCGCGGCCGGGATCGGCCACCTCCTTGACGGTGGCGCGGAATTTCCGCGCGCCATGACTGTTCATGAAATCGGGAATGACGGCGAACATCAGATAGGCGATCCACACCGCCACCGTGGCATAGAAGCTCAGGAAGGACGCCATCGCCAGGCCCAACAGCCAGAGCGGGGAACGACCATTGCGAATGGAATGCCAGGCGATTGCCAGGCTGACCAAGAACATGCCGATCATGAAAGGACTGAACAAACGCGTCTTCCTCAGTTTTGTTTTTCGAATTTGCCGGAAGGGGTTTCCTTCCAATAAGTGACGTCGTGCCCGGCGGCCTTCGCCTCTTTCCAGGCGGCACGGGCGTTTGCCAGCGCCGCATCGTCGCGGCCCTCGAATACCAGCACGATACGGGCCAGATCGCCCACCCCGCTCCAGTCGCTCGGGCCTGCGCCGCCGACATAGAAGGCAATTTCGGCGGAATTGGGATTGCCCTCCTCCACCGTGATCAGCACGGGCTGCAGCGTGGCCTCGCCATCACCCACCTGGGCATGCGCCAGGAAAGACTCCTCGTCATAGGTCCAGAGCACCGTGTCGATGGCATCGGCGCGGTCGGCGGTGTCGGCGCGGATCAGCGCCTTCCAGCCGCGGGCCCGCGATTTCTCCACTAGGCCGGGCAGCACATCATCCAGCGAGCGGCGATCCAAATGATAGAAAAGGGTCTCGGTCACGACTCGTAATGCTCGATGATCAGACGATTGAGCAGCCGCACACCCCAGCCGGTGCCCCAGCTCGGGATGGTCGCTTTCTGCTCGCCGTCCTGCCAGGCAACGCCCGCGATATCCAGATGCGCCCAATCGGTGCCCTTGTCGATGAAACGCAGCAGGAACTGGGCCGCGGTGATGGCGCCCGAATTGCCGCCGCCGATATTCTTCATGTCGGCGATCTTGGACTTGATCATCTTGTCGTAGCAGGGATCGAGCGGCAGCTGCCAGACGCGCTCGCCGGTGTAGCGGCCCGCAGCCAGCAGGCGGCGCACCAGTTCCTCGTCATTGGAGAAGACGCCGGCATGTTCATAGCCCAGCGTCTGCACGATCGCGCCGGTCAGGGTGGCAAGATTGATGACGGTCTTGGGCTGGAAGCGGCGCTGGGTGTAGGTCAGCGCATCGGCCAGCACCAGGCGGCCTTCGGCATCGGTGTTCAGCACTTCGATGGTCTGGCCGGAGAGCGACTTGATGACGTCATCAGGCCGTAGCGCATCCGGGCCCGGCATGTTTTCCACCAGGCCGACGATGCCAACCGCATTGACCTTCGCCTTGCGCGTCGCCAGCGCCAGCATCAGTCCGGTAACTGCGGCCGCGCCGCCCATATCGCCCTTCATGCCCATCATGCCCGCACCGGGCTTCAGCGAAAGACCACCAGAATCGAAGCAGACGCCCTTACCGACAAAGGCCACAGGCTTGGGTTTTTTTCCATTTTTTGCGGCTTTGCCGCCATTCCACTGCATCACCACCAGCTGACTTTCGCGCGCCGAACCCTGGCCCACGCCCAGCAGCGCCCCGAAACCCTGCTTCTTCATCTCGGATTCGCCCAAGACCTCGATCTTGACGCCCAGTTTGCCCAACTGGCTCTTGATGCGGCGGGCGAATTCCTCCGGGTACAGAATATTCGGCGGCTCGTTGACCAGATCGCGCGCCATGAAGATGCCGTCCGCCACCGCGCCAAGACCCGCATAGGCCTTTTTCGCCGCCGCTGCGTCGGGCGTCAGCACGGTGAGCGCCGTCAGCTTGCGCTCATACTCTTCCAGATTTTTGGTGCGGTACTGGTTGAAGACGTAGGACCGCAACAGCGCCCCGAAGGCGAGGTGCGCCGCCAGTTCATCCTTCTTGACCTTGCAACCCTTGGGCACATCGATTTGAAAGGTTGCGGCCGCTTCGCCAGCGCCCAGCAGGCGGCCCGCGATCTGCGCCCCGAAGGTTTCCAGGCTTTTCTCGTCCAGCGTCTCCGGCTTGCCCAGTCCCACCAGCAGCAGGCGCGAAGCAGCGAGCCCGGCAGGGGCCAGCACCTCCACCATCTGCCCCGGGGATCCCTTGAAGCGTGAGAATTTCAGGGCGCGGGTCAGGGCGCCGCCGCTCGCCTTGTCGGCTGCTAGCGCCGCGGGTAGAAGGGCGCCACCGTCCGTTGCCCCAACCACCCAGCTGCCCGCCTTGATAACGGCGGGCGCGGCAAACGTAATCTGCATGGAATACTCCTGGGCGGTTGGCGGGCGGGCGGAAAGAGATGCTAGCTTAGGGCGATTTGGGAGACGGACGAAAGATGGCGGCCACGGACGCCTTTGCCCATGCGCCGCCCGCACAGCCCCGCCCCAAGCGCCGTGGACTGCGGCCGCTGCGCCTGACCTTCTATGTGCTGGGCCAGATGCTGGGCCCGGTGGCGATGCTGGCCGTCCTGCTCACCGGCGTGGTGTGGCTGGTGCAGATCCTGCCGCTGCTCGACCTGGTCATTAATCGCGGCCAGTCGGCCTTCACCTTCGCCTATCTGGTCCTGCTGCTGCTGCCGACGCTGCTGACCATCATCCTGCCCATCGCCTTCTTCTTCGGCGCGCTGGCGTCGCTGCAACGCCTTTCGGGCGACAGCGAACTGGTGGTGATGGCGTCCGCCGGCTACAGCCAGCGCCAGCTCGCCACGCCGGTGATCGGCGCAGCGCTGATCGTAATGGCGCTGACCTATCTTTGCAGCCTCTATCTGATGCCCGCCGGACAACGGGCGCTGCATTCCAAGGAAGTGGACATTCGCGCCGACATCGGCGCGGCCCTGCTCAATGAAGGCCAGTTCAACAACCCGGCCCGGGGACTCACCGTCTTCATCCGCCAGCTCGACGCCGATGGCAGCATTGCCGGCATCATGGTGCATGATGGCCGCGAGCCCGAACGGCCCCTCACCTATATCGCCGCGCGCGGCCAGATCGCGCAAACGCCTGCGGGCGCGCGCCTGCTGATGTTCGACGGCACGCTGCAAAGCGGGCGCGGGCGCCAGCTCTCGACACTGAAATTCGACCGCTACGTGGTCAATCTCGACCAGTTCGCCAACCAGGCGCGCGACAGTATGCGGCGCACCTCCGACCGCTTCCTGGACGAATTGCTGTGGCCGCAGGAAACCACCGGCCTCACCGACCGCCTGCGCCGTACCTTCACCGTGGAAGCGTACAACCGCCTTTCGCAGCCGCTCTATTGCCTCGCCTTCGGGCTGATCGCGCTGGCCGCCGTGGTGCGTGGCCGCCGCCAGCGCGGCCCCCTGGCGATGCGGTTGATCATGGCCTCGCTCTGCGCCATCGGTTTGCGCATCGCCGGTTACGGCGTGGCGGGCGCGGCGCAGAACCAGCCGTCGCTGCTGCCGCTCTTCTATCTCATCCCGCTAGGCGGCGCGTGCCTGGCTGCGCTGGTGCTGGCGGGCTACAGCCCCGCCGTCATCCTGCCACGTCGCAAGCCGTTGGAAGCAGTATGAGCTGGTCCTGGACGCTTTATCGCTATCTCGCGACGCAGTTCCTCGCCAGCGTCGCCGCCATCTATGGCGTCTTCCTGGCGCTGGCCTTCTCCGCCGACATCGTCGACTTGCTCAACCGCACCGCCGGACGCGGCGTCAACACAGGCACCGTGATCGGGATGGCGGTGCTGCAACTACCCGACCTGGGTCTGAAGATGCTGCCCTTCGCGATTCTGGGCGGCGCCGTCTTCTCCTTCATTCGTCTGGCGCGCAGCCAGGAATTGGTGGCGACACGCGCCGCGGGCATCTCCGCCTGGGATTTCCTGACGCCCGCCATCGTCATGGCGGTGCTGATCGGCGTTCTGACCGTCACTGTGGCGACGCCGGTGGCGTCCCGCATGTTCGCGGAATTCGCGGGCCTGGAGGCGCGCCACATCAAGGGACAGGCATCGCAATTGGCGGTGTCGGAGAATGGCGTCTGGTTGCGCCAGGGCGACCAGAACGAGCAATCGGTGATCCATGCTATCACCGCCGCCGACCAAGGCGAGCGGCTTGAGGATGTCGTGGTCTTCCGCTATCGCGGCGACGCCTATGCGGGACGTATAGATGCCGCATCGGCGCAATTGCGCGACCGCTACTGGGACCTTTCGGACGCCTGGGTGTCGGGCGATGGCGGCGTGCCCAAGCAGCATGCCAACTGGCGCTTGCCCACCACACTGACGCCCAGCCAGATCCAGGAAAGTTTCATCGCCCCCACGGCGCTGTCCTTCTGGGAATTGCCCGGCTTCATCCGCGCCGCCCAGTCCGCGGGCTTTTCCGCCTTGCGCTACCGGCTTTATTTCTACACACTTTGCGCCCTGCCTGCTCTGTTTGCCGCGATGGTGTTCATGGCGGCGAGCTTTTCGCTGCGTCCCAAGCGCGAAGGCGGCATGGCCAAGGCCATCCTGCTCAGCATCGCCGCCGGGTTTGCGGTCTATTTCTTCGAGCGCCTGACCGAGACGCTGGGCCGTTCCGGCGTGGTGCCGGTGCTGCTGGCGGCGACCGCGCCCGCCATCGCCTCGATCCTGATCGGCATGACGCTTGTTTTCAGCCGGGAGGATGGCTGAGTGCGTTCACTCTTTCTCGCCGCCCTGCTGCTGACCACCGCCTTGTCGCTGCCCGCCGCCGCACAAACGGTGCGCCCGCCCGCGCAGGTCACCGCGACGCCGTCGGCGGACCGGCAGGTGGTGCTGCAGGCCGACAGCATCGAGTATGACAGCGTCAACCAAACCGTGTCCGCCGTCGGCAAGGTCGAGATCGCTGACCAGGGCCGCGTGCTGCTCGCCGACCGCGTCACCTACGACCAGCAGAATGACCGCGTCACCGCTAGTGGCAATGTCAGCGTCACAGACGAGGGCGGCAATGTCGCCTTCGCCAGCGCCGTGGTGCTGACCGACCGATTTCGCAACGGCGCCTTGACCGGCTTCGGCGCGCTGATCGGCAAGCGCGGACGGCTGGCCGCCGCCAGCGCTTCGCGCAACGGCGAGGTCATCGTCGCGCGGCGTGCTGTCTACAGCTCCTGTCAGATCTGCAAGACCGAAGGCCGCGCCACGCCGCTCTGGCAGGTCAAGGCCGAGCGGGTGGTCTATGACAAGACGGCGCAGAAGGTGCGCTTCCGCAACGCCAGCCTGGAAGTGTTTGGCGTTCCGATCCTGTATTCGCCCTATCTGTCGATGCCCGATCCGGAGGTGAAACGTTCCACTGGCTTCCTCACGCCCGACATCGGCAATTCCACAAAGTTCGGTTATTTCGCGCGCACGCCTTTCTACATCGCAATGTCGCCGTCGCGCGACATGACGCTTTCGCCCATGGTGTCCAGCCTGGGCGGTGAGCTGATGGAAGTGGAATACCGCCAGCGCTGGAACAATAGCGGCTTCTGGCTGCGCGGCAGCATTGCCCACAATGCCGATGGCGGTCTGGGCGGCGCGGGCGCGGGCGCGCAATTCTACGATCATCTTTTCGGTGCAGGCCGCATCGCGCTGGGCGGCAACTGGCGCACCGGCTTCGACATCCAGCTCACCAACAACACCGGCTATATGCGGTTCTACGACATCTCTTTCCTGGACCGGCTGACCAGCAGCCTGTTCGTGGAGAACATGCCGGGCCGCAGCCGCCTGGCACTGAGTGGCTATTTCTTCCAGGGCCTTCGCTCCACCGACATCACCGCCAACATTCTGTATGCGGCGCCGCTGCTGGAATATAGCTTCATCCCCCAGCGCAATTTTCTGGGCGGCCAGTTCCGCTTCGACCTCAACGGCGTGACGCTGACGCGCGGCAACGGCCTCAACCAGGCCCGTCTTACCGGTGAGATGCGCTGGCGCCTGCCGCTAGTGTTCGGTGGCGGCCAGCTCTGGACCCTCAACGCCTCTGTGCGCGGCGATGGCTATCGGCTGGAATCGCCCACCGCCACACCGCTGCTGCCCAAGGGCGAAAACTATGTCAGCCGCGCCATTCCGCAGATTTCGCTCGACTGGCGCTGGCCCTTCATCGCCCAGGGCGGCGGCCGCCGCTCTTACATCATGGAGCCCATCGTCCAGCTGATCGCGCAACCGCACGGCGCAAATCCCCTTACGCTGCGCAACGAAGACAGCAACGACTTCGAAATCAGCGATATGAATGTGTTCAGCTTCAACCGCCTGCCCGGCTTCGATCTGGTGGAGAGCGGCTATCGCGCCAATGTCGGCCTCAACGCCGAGGCGGTGTTCCCTGGCGGCTCGGTGCAGGCGCTGGTGGGACAGACCTTCCGCATCAAGCCCGACCCCGTGCTTGTAAGGTTCGCGGGAACCAGCGGCACCGCCTCCGACGTGGTCGGCCGCCTCAGCTTCAAGGTCGCGGATTTCACGCTGAACGACCGCATCGATTTCGACCGCCGCAACGGCACCGTCAACCGACACGAAATCTATGTCACCGGCACGCGCGGCCGTTCTTCGATGCAGGTTAGCTATGTCCAGCTTCCCGCCTTGGCGGCGCTGGGCCTACCGGTGCGCGAGGAGGTCAATGGCCAGATCGACGTCAATGTGTGGCGCAACTGGCAGGTTTTCCTGGCGGCGCGCCGCGATCTGGTCCGTAGACAGTTCCTCGATGCCAAATATGGCCTGGGCTATGAGGACGAGTGTTTCGGTATCTCGCTGGCCTATCAGCGAAAATACACCGCCGACCTGCTGCTAGGTCTGCCCCCCTCCACCTCGTTCATCATGCAACTCAGCTTCAAGACCGGCGAGGTGCCCGCCCGCCCCTTTAGCCTGTTTCCACAGGACGTCTTCACCAGCACCCGGCCCTAAGCGCCTGTTTTCCTCGGGGTTCCCGGGCCTGCGGGCCCGCCTTGATCGGCCCAGAAAATTGCTTATTCTGGCAATCGGTTAAGTGGCGAATCCTTCCGGCGGACTTTGTCCGCGAGAAGGCCGCCCTCACCGCTCCTGGCGGTCCGAACAAGACAGGTTGCGAAGAATAAAATGCGTTTGATCACCACCCTGTCACTGGGCATCGCCGCGCTAGCCTGTGCCGGCGTGCCGCTCTACGCGCAAAACATTCCCGCCGTGGCGCCCGCTGCCGGGGCGCCGGCTGCTGCACCCTTTGCGCCCGCGCCTGCCGCAGGCGGCGCAACGGCGCCCGCGCCTGCCGCTCCCACCAACGCCGTCGCTTCGGCCGAGCCAAAATCCACCGTCACCAGCAATCGCATCGCCGTGACGGTGAACGACATCTCGATTTCCAATTTTGAACTCGAACAGCGCGCCGCCTTCGCGGCGGCCGTTTCGGGCTACAAGCCCTCGGCGCAAGATCTCGCTCGTATCCGCGCCGAAGTGCTGGTGCGTCTCGAGGAAGAGAAGATCCAGCTTCTGGAAGCCCGGCGCCGAAAGATCACGGTCAGCCCGGTCGAGGTCAACCAGCGCATCGAAGAGTTCCTCAAGGAAAACAATTCCTCGGCGGAGCAGCTCAAGACCGTGCTCTCTGGCGCCGGGGCCAGCATCGATACGCTGCGCAACCAGCAGATCGCGTCCATTGCCTGGCAGAAAATCCTGCAGCAGGAATTCCAGTCCGAAGTCGTTGTCACGCCCACCCAGATCGACGACGCAATGCGCCGCGCCGTGGAAGGTGCCAACAAGCCGCAATATCGCGTCTCCGAGATTTTCCTGGCGGTGGATCGCCCCGAGGACGACGCCAAGGTGAACGCGGATATCGAGGATATCGAGAACAAGCTTCGCACCACCGGCGGCCAGTTCCGCACCTTCGCGCGCCAGTTCAGCCGCAACCCGTCGGCCACAGCGGGCGGCGATATCGGCTGGGTCTATGACGGGCAGCTCGATCCCGAACTCAACAAGGTGGTTTCCGAACTGAAGGTGGGCGAGCTGGGCAAGCCCGTGCGCGCCCGCGGCGGCTGGTATCTGCTGGGTTTGCAGGACCGGCAGGAACCGCTGGGCACCGATGTGAATGTAGTGCAAGCGCCGGAGCCGTCTGGCCCGCCGGGCACGCTGCCGCTGGTCCGTCTGTTGTTGCCAATACCGCCGGGCACGCCGCAGAATCTGATCGACAACACCATGAAGGCGGCGATGCAGGTGCGGCAGGCTGCCGATTCCTGCGAAGCGATAGAAAAAATCTCACAGGACCCCGCCCTCAAGGGTAGCGTCTTCATGAAGCTGGGCAACCCCGTTCTGGTTGACCTGCACCCGGAATTGCAGAAGGCGCTGGCCGCCACCAAGTCCGGCGAATCTGCCATGCCTGTCCTTTTGGATGCCGGCGTCGAGGTTTTCATGCGCTGCGACAAGCGCGCGCCGCCGCCGCGCACCGTGTTCAAGCCGCCGACCCGTCAGGAAATCGAGAACCGCCTGTTCAACGAGCAGATCGCGGCGCTGGCGCGGCGCTTCATGCGCGACCTCAAGCGCGAAACCAACATCGAGCGCGAGAGCGACAACGCGGTGGTGGATGCCGCGCTGGTCCGCTGAGCCAGAATCTCCCACCGTTATGCGATGTGATCGCGCTGGCGAGCGCCTTCCCAGCAGGGCGCGCATTCGTCGAATGCTTGCCCGTCAGCGTTAGGCGGCGCGACCAACCCAAAAACAGAAGTACGCGCGGTGGCTGA